>CAYLIP010000001.1:0-87324 GCA_964383855.1 uncultured Actinomycetes bacterium
CACCCGGGCTCCGTTTGCACGATCCACTCCGAGAGCCCCCGGGAAACGCTTCCCCGGCTGGCCCGCCTGGCCTTGCGCAACCCGCACGCGCCGCGCGCCGAGGCGGTGGTCGCGGAGATCGCGCGAACCGTCGACATCGTCATCCAGCTCGAGGCCCGCAGGAGCGGAGGCGTCAGGCGCCGCCGGCTGGTGACGATCGGCTACGTGGCCGGCGTGGAGGGGGGACAGCCGGTGGTCGACGAGGTGGCCGGAGTCGACGCGGCAGGCGTCTGGCGGCGGCGGGCGAGCGCCGCGGCGCTGCCCGAGCGGGTGCGCGCCAAGCTGGCCGAGGTCTGCTCGCCGGAGGCGCTTCTGGAGGGCCTGGATGCCTGACCTGGAAGCGCTGGCCGCGGTGGTGGCGGGCGCCGCGATCGCGACCGGGATCCTCGCTGCCCAGGGCTCGCGCCCTCGGCTGCCCAGGCCTCCGAACCGCATTCGGCGCCTGTGGCGGGCAGAGCTCGACCTTCGCCGCTCAGCCGTCACCGGCGCCGACGTGCGGACCCTGCTGCTCGCCGAGTCGGCGGCCTGGGTCCTGGCGGCCGGCGCCGCCTGGGTGATCACCGGCCTCCCGGTGGTCGCCGCCGCCTCCGCCGTGGCGGTGGGGAGCGGGCTGCGCATGGCGCTCCGGATGCGCTCGGCCCGCAACCTCGGCCGGCGCCAGGACGCGGTGCTGGAGGCGGTTCGCATGCTCCGCGGATTGCTCGAATCGGGCGGCGTCGGCGTGCAGCAGGCGCTCGCGGTGCTTGCCGACCGGGGCCCGGTAATCCTGCGCTCGGAGTTCGCCGCGATCGTCGCGGCCGGCGCCGCCGGCCGCCAGACCGCCGCCTGGCGCGCGGCTCGAGCGCGCGTCCAGGACCCGCTCTTCGACATGCTGTGCGCCGCCATCCTGGTGCAGAGGCCGGCAGGCGGCCCTTTGGCGCCTCTCTTTGCCGATCTCGAGGAGTCGGTGGCCGGGATCCACGAGGTGACCCGGGAGGCCGCGGCTCTCCAGCTTCAGGCCCGGTCGGCGGCCGCCCTGGTGGTGACCCTGCCGCTGGCCTTCCTCTTCATCCTCTCGGCGCTCCGCTCCCCGTACCTGGACGCCTATCACACCCCCGCCGGCTCCGCCTTCCTGGCGGCCATGCTGGCGGTCATCGGCTCCAGCTACGTATGGATCCAGCGGTGGCTCCGGCTGCCGGCGGAGCCGCGCCTGGACATCGCCGGTGACTGACCGCCTGCTGGCCGCCGCCGCCTTGGCGGCTGGACTCTGCCTGGCCCTGGGCGTGCTGGCGGCGGGCCGCCCAGCGCCCTTCGGCGCCGCCCAGGCCTGGCTCGACCGCCGCCGCCGGCCCGCCAAAGTCGTGAGGCTCTTCGCTCTTCCCCGGGTGCCTGAGGCGCCGCGATCCTGGCTCCAGCTGAGGCTCGAGCGCGCCGGCTGGCCAGAGACGGTCGACCGGTTCGCAGCCCTCACCGCGCTGGTCGCGGCTACGCTGGCGGCGGCCGGAGCGGCGCTCGGGTCACTTGCGGGCCCGTTGGCGATGGGTGGGATGGCGGTGGCCGGCGGCGCCTGCGGCGCCGGTCTCTGCCTTCGCCTGCTGATCGCCGCCGGGGCCGCTCGCCGCCGCCGGCTGCTGTCGGAGCTGGCTCCGACGCTCGAGCTCGCCTGCCTCGAGGTGGGCGGGGGCAACAGCGTGACCGCCGCCCTCACCGCGGTCACCCACCGGACGGCGGGCGAACTGTCGCGCGAGCTTCGGCTGGTCCTGGCGGCGGCGGCGCTCGCCACCTCAGAGTCCACCGACACACGGCTGCGCCGCCTTGGGGAACGGCTCGAGCTGGAGCCTCTGACCTCCCTGGCCGCTGTGATCGCGACCAGCCGGGACTACGGGTCAGGGGTGCTGGCGGGGCTGCGGGCGATTGCCGTCGACCTCAGGCGGGCCCGCCGGCGAGAGCTGATCGCCGCCAGCCGGGCCGCCCTGACCAGGATCCTGGTGCCCGCCGCCACCGGCGTACTGATGCCCTTCCTCGCCATCCTTCTCTACCCGGCGATCACCTCGCTCACGGCCAACCTGCGATGAGCCGGCAGCGAGGCAGCGTGCTGGTCGAGTTCGCGCTGGTCTGGCCGCTCGTTCTACTGACGACGCTGGCCTCGGTGCAGGTGGCGCTCTGGGGATCCGCGGCATTCGCGGCCCGCGCCGCCGCCCTCGCCGGCGCCAGGGTGGGTGCTGCCGCCGGCGGCTCTCCGGCCGCCGCCTTCGCGGCCGCCGCGCCGGTGCTGAGGGCGGCCATGCCCCAAACCAGCATCAGCGCCTGGTGCCCCGGCCAGCCGCTTCGCCCTCAGGGCGTCCGGGTGTGCGCCGTCAGCCATCCGGCGGGCTTCGAGGTCGAGATCGGCGGCACGCTGCCCGGCCTGGTGCCCCTGGTTCCCGGAGACCAAGGGCCAGGCATCCATGCGGACGTCGCCCTGCCCTACGAGCGGTTCCAATGAGCTCGCGGGGGCAGGCGATGGTGGAGGCGGCCCTCGTCCTCCCGGTCATGCTCGCGCTTGCCCTGGGCGGAGTCCTCGTGGCCCGCCTGGCGGACGCCCGCGCCGGCCTCGAGGGAGCGACCACCGCGGCCGCGAGCGCGGCGGCAAGGGCGCCATCGGCGGTCGCCGGGCAGGCGGCGGGCACCGCCGCCTTCGAATCCGCGATCTCCGCCTACGGGCTCCGCGAGGCCACGGTCACCCTCGACACGGGCAGGTTCGCCAGGCCGGGCCGCGTCATGGCCACCGGCCGGGCCGACGTCGACCTCGGCTTTGCCCCGGTGCCCGGGCTCCCTCGCGCCGCCCGCCTGACCGCCAGCGCGACGGCGCCCGTGCAGACCTGGAGGACCAGGTGAGCCGGGGCCAGGCGCTGGTCTTCTTCGCCCTCGTCCTGCCGGTGGTGCTGCTGCCGGTGGCCGCGTTCGCCGCCGAGACCTCGATCGTGGCCCAGCGCCAGGCCCGGCTCAGCGAGGCCACCGCCCTGGCCGCGACCTCGGCGGCGCTCGCGCTCGACACCGGCTCGCTGCGCGCCGGGACCGGCTGGCGGCTCGATCCCGAGGCCGCCGGCGCGGCCGCGCGGGGCGCGCTCGCCGCCGGCGACCCGGACGCGGTGGTCGATGCCGTGACCGCATCCGGCGACCAGGTCGCGGTGAGCGCACACGAGCCGGTCCGCCTGCTGCTGACGCCCTTTCTCGCCGGCACATCGCTCAACGTCAGGGCGCGTGCGACCGCCCGGCTCAGGTCTGGCTTCAGCCCGCCGCCGCCTCCGCCATGATCAGCGGGTGGCGGAGGCGATGCCGGCGACCCTGCTCATCCTCGCCGGCGGCGACAGCCGCCGCATGGGGCGGTCCAAGGCGACGCTCCCGGTTCGAGGCCGGACCCTGGTCGAGTTCGTCGCCGACCGCCTGGCGGCCGAGTTCGCGGAGCTGGTGGTCAGCGCCAACGACCCGGCCCTGGTGCCACCGGCTCTCGCCCAGCGCGCCCGCATCGTGCGCGACCTGCATCCCGCACAGGGCCCGCTGGGGGGGATCGAGGCCGGCCTCATGGCCGCCGGCCACGGCATCGTCCTTGCCGTGGCCTGTGACATGCCCAACGTCACGCCGGCGCTGGCCCGGCGGCTCGTTCGCTCCTGCGAAGATCGCGACGCGGCGGTGCCCGTCGTCGGCGGCCGGCCGGAGCCGGTCTGCGCTGCATACGCGACCTCCGCCGGGCACGCCGTCCGGGCCGCGCTCGACAGCGGGCGGCGCCGGGCCGGCGAGGTGCTCGACAGGCTGGACGTGGCCTGGGTCGTCGACGTCAACCCCGACGAGGTACAGAGCCTCAACACCCCCGAGGAGTACCGGCGCTTCCTCGACGCGTTGCGTTAAGTCGGTACATTGGTCTTCTGCTAACGAACTGGGCTGGCGCCCGGTGTGCGAGGGAGGCCGCATTTGAAAATCGTCGTGACCGTCAAGCAGGTCCCGGACCCCAATTCCACCCAGGGCCTGGAGCCGGACAACAGCATCGCGCGCGACCGGGAGGTCGTTCTCGACCCTGGCGACGAGTACGGGGTCGAGGAAGCCCTTCAGCTCAAGGAGGCTCACGGTGGCGAGGTAGTGCTCGTCTCGATGGGGCCGGAGCGAGCCCGTGACGCCATTCGCAAAGGTCTCTCAATGGGCGCCGACCGGGGGATCCTGGTCACCGACGAGGCGCTGGCCGGCGCCGATGCACTGCTCACGGCTCGAGCCCTGGCGGCGGTGGTCAAGACCGAGGAGCCGGACATCGTGATCTGCGCCACCGAGAGCACGGATGGCTCGACGGGGATGGTGCCCCCGATGCTGGCCGAGCTGCTGGGGTGCGCCCAGCTGACCTTCGCCAAGCAGGTCGAGGTGTCGGGTTCGACGGTCACCATCCATCGCCAGACGGAGGACGGCTATGCGGTGGTGGCGGCCGACACGCCGGTGCTGATTTCGGTCACCGCCGGGATCGCGGAGCCCCGCTACGCCTCGCTGAAGGGCATCATGGCCGCCCGCTCGAAAGAGGTGAAGCAGCTGGGCCTGGGCGACCTCGGTGTCGAGCGCGGCGAGCCGGTCGAGACCGTGCTCGGGGTCGTCGACGCCGAGACCCGCAAGGCGGGCGAGATCGTCGAGGACGACGGTCCGGCCGGCGTCGAGAAGATCATGGCCGTGCTTCAGGCGGCCAAGGTCGTCTAGGAGGAGGGAGGATGGCCAGAATCTTCGTCTACGCAGAACTGCGCGACGGCCAGCCCGCAGCCATCGCGTATGAGCTGCTCGCCAAGGCCAGGGAGCTGGGCGATGCCGAGGCGGTGGCGCTCGGCCCGGGCGCGGTGGCGGCCGCGTCCGAGCTGGGCAGGCACGGCGCCAAGGTCGTCTACGCCAACGAGGACCCGGCTTTCGCCGAATACCTCGCCGAGCCGGCCACCGATGCCATGAACGCGCTGGTCGAGCAGCATCAGCCGGATCTCGTGCTCTTCGGGTTCACGACGGATTCGCGCGACGTGGCCGGCCGGCTGGCCGCCCGGCGAGAGGTCGGGCTCATCTCCAACAGCACCGACGTGGAAGCCCGCGATGGCGGCTGGGTGGCCAGTGTCCCCTACTTCGGCGGGGCCAAGGTCGCCGGGTACCGGGCCAATGCCAGGCCGGCGATCGTCGTGCTCAGGCCGAAGTCGTTCGAGGCGGCCGAGACCGGTGGCGAGGCGCGCGTCGAGCAGTTCGACGCGAGCGTGGGCGAGGGCTCCAAGCGGGCGCGGATAAGCGAGCGCCGCACCGAGGCCAGCGAGAAGATGAAGCTGGAAGATGCCCCGGTGGTCGTCTCCGGCGGTCGCGGCCTCCAGGGCCCGGAGAACTTTGAGCTTCTGGAGGGCCTGGCCGACGCGCTGGGTGCGGCGGTGGGCGCCTCCCGAGCGGTCGTCGACGCGGGCTGGGTGCCCTACTCGATGCAGGTCGGCCAGACGGGCAAGACGGTCCGCCCGGGCGTGTATTTGGCTTTCGGGATCTCCGGAGCCATGCAGCACATGGTGGGCATGAAGGGCTCCAAGGTGATCATCGCGATCAACAAGGACGCCGAGGCCCCGATCATGAAGGTCGCCGATCTCGGAGTGGTGGGCGATGCCCTCAAGATCCTGCCCGCGTTGACCGACGCGGTGAAGGCCCGCAAGGGCCGCTAGGCGGCCCAGCCGGGTGCAGAGAGCAGAGGCGGAGCGCCTGCTCGAGGAGCGCTCCCGCCTCCGCGCGGGCCGCGATTTCAGCGCTGCCGACAGGATCCGGGCTCAGCTTGCCGAGGCGGGATGGGACGTCGTCGACGGTCCCACGGGCAGCCATCTCAGGGCGGCCGGCGCGCCGGCTCAGGCGACCCCGGAACAGGTCCGCCGGGTCGCTGCCACGATGCTGACCCTGGTGCACGGCTGGCCGGAGGACGCCGAGCGCTGGGTCAGCTCGGTTCTCGCTCACACCCAGGGCGACTTCGAGGTCCTGCTGGCTGTCAACTCCACTTCCGTAGAGCTCGGTGAACGCCTCCAGGCGCTTGGTAAAGACGCGCGCGTCCGCGTCCTGCGGCTCGAGCCGGCGGGCTGGGCGGAGGCCGTCAACGCCGCGCTCACCGCAGCCGCCGGCGAGGCGGTGGTCCTCTTCGATCCCGGCGTGGAGCTGACCGGGGATGTGCTCGGGCCTCTATTGCATGCCCTGGGCGACCCCTCGGTGGCGGTGGCGGGCGCCTTCGGCGTCCGCGCCAGCCGCAGCCTGAAGGAGTTCGAAGCTAGCGCCGGGCCCGAGGTCGACGCGGTGGAGGCCTACTGCATGGCGTTCCGCCGCCAGGACGCGCTCGAGGCCGGCGGGTTCGACCGGAAGTTCCGGTTCTACCGGATCGCCGATTTCGAGCTCAGCTTCCGGCTCCGGGCGCGAGGCAACCGGCGGGCGGTGGTGGTTCCCGGCCTGCCGGTGGTGAAGCACGAGCACCGGCTGTGGGAGGCGGCTGAGCCGGCCGAGCGCGAGCGGCTCTCGAAGCGCAACCTCTACCGCTTCCTCGATCTCTGGCGGGAGCGCCAGGACCTCCTGGTCGGCTGAGGCCGGTCAGCCGTGGCGGAGCGCGGCCGCCATCGCGACGCATCCGAAGAGCAGCAGGAGAAGTCCGGAGGCGCGCGTTGCCAGGGCCAGCGCGGGGGCGCCGATGCGGCTGCGGGCCGAGGCCACGGCGCCGGTCAGAAGCGCCCACCATGCCGACGAGCCGAGGAAGACGCCGGTCACCAGCAGGGCCAGGGCGGCCGCGCCGCCGTGGCGTGAGGGCGCCAGAACCGCGGCCAGGGCTGCGAAGCTGAGGATGGTCGGCGGGTTGGCGAGGGTGATGCCGAGGATCGAAATGTAGTCGCGCAGCAGCCCGGCCCCCGAGCGGGGTGCGGCGGCGGCCTTCGAGGCAGGCGTCGAGATCAGCGTCCGGAGACCGATCAGGGCGATCGCCAGGCCCCCGGCCAGCTCCAGCCAGCGGGCGGCCGGGCCGAGCAGGAAGGCCGCCAGCGTGATGCCGGTGGCGGCGAGGGCCGCATACATGGCGTCGGCGGTGCCGACCCCGAGGCCGGAGGCGAGGCCGCTAAACCAGCCGCGCTCCAGCGTGCGGCGGATGCAGAGGAGGGCCACCGGGCCGACCGGCGCCGCGACCGCCAGCCCGAAGAGAAATCCCGCCGCCAGCACGCCGGCCATCTTCTACTCCTCTCGGCTCTGCTCCTCTCGGGGCATTCCCTCTCCGAGCCCTCTCGGCGCCGGAGGCGCTAGCCGGTCTGACCGTTGCCGAGCACGTGGAGCCAGGTCAAGCCACTGTTGAGCTCGACAAGGTTGCCGGCCCCATCCGTGAACCAGACCGGAGTGTGCACGCTTGCAAAGTCGAGTCCGGTGTCGGCACCCATGTGCCAGCTCCCGTGAATGACCCTGCCGTCGCTGAAGATGTCGGCCGGACCCGAGCCGGTCATCAGGTACCAGATGGAGTGGGCGCCACCGTTGTCGTCCTCGACCCAGCCCGCGTCCTGGAAGGGGACGTGCAGAAGAACGACGTTCTTGGCGTGCACCTGCTGGTCGGTGTTGGCGTCGATGAAGGGAGTGCCGGAGTCGGTCCGCAGATACTGCTGGCTGCCGCCGTCGTAGGCCCAGGAGACGTGGTGCAGGGGCACGTCGACGTTGCCGGCCGGGTCGCCGGCCTGGATGTCGGGATGCGGCGGATCGACCTGGTAGGCGGGTGGCCCCAGCGGCATGCTCTGGCGAAGCGTGAGCGCCCGGTCGCCGGTCGTGTAGAGGTTGTGCGGCGCGACGTGCCCCTCGGTGCCCGACCTGAAGAAATGGTTGCCGGTGTCGAAGTCGTTGATCGTGGCCGGGACGATCGGCCCGCCCCCTCCGAACATGTAGTGGAGCGTGCCGACCGAGGCCCCGCTGCACATGGTCCAGCCGTCGAAGGCAAAGCTCAGGTAGGGGTTGATCATCCGGCAGCTGCGGACCGGACCGATCAGGTCGGGAGGCTTGTTGAAGTAGATCGCCGTCATCCGGCTGATGCTGTATTCGGACACGTACTCGTAGACCATGTCGGCCTGCTGGAGGCCGCGCTGGGGCCGGGCCGGGCCCGAGTTCTCGAGCACGACCTCGAACGGGTTGGCCGTCTTGAAGTTGCCGTCGATCCCGCTCGACGTGTTGGCCGGCTCCAGCGCCACCGCGTTCAGCGTCGCCGCCACCGGATCGGTGAAGGGATCTCCGTAGGAGCTCTCGGCATTCGCCCCGACGGTCAGGTTGACCGGCGAGTAGAGGTTCTTGAAGGGGACGGCCAGCGTCACGTTCTGGTTGTCCGGCTGCCACTGGACGTTGGCGGCCGGCAGCGGCTGGTCGCCGGCCATGAAGGTGACGGTCGACGGCTTCATGGAGACGGTGAAGGCCACCTGCACCTTCGACCTGGGCGTCACCTGCACCGCCTTGGGATCGGCCGGCTTGCCGTCAACGCTGATCGAGTTCACCCCCACCCGCGGCTGCGTGAAGAAGCTGGCCGTCCAGGCGTGGAGCTTGGCCTTGTGCTTGGCGTCGGGAACGTCGGTGAGCCTGACCGTGTACCGCTTGGTCGGATCCCAGGTCTTCTGGGGAGCGATCAGGATCTGGTTCTTGCCGAGCGAAAGGCTCATCGGCGCCGCCGGCTCGAGCGTCACGTGGACCTTCGTGAGGTCGACGGGCTGGTCGAACTTGATGGGCACCGGCTGGTTGACGTGCACGTGCTCGGTGTTGCGCAGGTCCAGCCGGGCATGGATGCCGGCGGCCGGAGAGTTGAGGAAGATGAGGATCGTCCCCGCCACGATCAGGGCCGCCAGCACGCCTGCGGCGATGCCCATATGGAGCCTGGTCGGACGGTAGGACGTGATGCCACGAATCACGCGTACGGAGGGTAGCAAAGGCCCTCGCGGTGCCGGCCAGCGGCCGCCCATAGAATTCCAGGGCGTTGGCAGAGGAGTTTCAGCAGCGCGTCCAGGACCTGCACGCCCGCCGCCAACGCAACCTGGCGATGGGCGGGGAGGAGCGGATCGCCCGCCAGCACGAGCGGGGCAAGCTGACCGTCCGGGAGCGCATCGACCTCCTCTTCGACCCCGGCACCTTTGTCGAGTTCGGGCTCCTGGCCCACCAGCAGTCGCTGCGCGGCCAGCCGGTGGCCGACGCCTCCCAGACCCCGGCGGACGGAGTCGTGACCGGACACGGCCAGGTCGACGGCCGGCAGGTCTGGGTGATCGCCTACGACTTCACGGTCATGGCCGGCTCGATGGGGCAGGTGGGCGAGCAGTTCAAGGCATCACGCGTGCGCGAGCTGGCGATGCGCTACCGCAAGCCGCTGGTCTGGCTCCTCGACTCGGCCGGAGCCCGGATCCAGGAGGCGGCGGGCTCCACCTTCGCCGGCTCCGGCTTCCTGTTCTACGACCAGGTCCAGATGTCGGGCGTGATCCCGCAGGTGGCGGCCATGCTCGGTCCCTGCTCGGCGGGCACCGCCTACATCCCGGGCCTGGCCGACTTCGTGCCCATGGTCAAGGGCACCAGCAGCATGTCGCTGGGCGGTGCCCGGCTGGTCAAGGCGGCAACCGGAGAGGAGGTCACGGACCATGAGATGGGCGGCTCCCAGGTCCACTGCTACGAGTCGGGCGTGGGGGACAACGAGGTCGAGAGCGACGAGGAGTGCATAGCGACCGTTCGCCGCTTTCTCGGGTACCTTCCCAGCAGC
Source organism: uncultured Actinomycetes bacterium (assembly GCA_964383855.1). GTDB lineage: Bacteria > Chloroflexota > Dormibacteria > Dormibacterales > Dormibacteraceae > CAZHAC01. Next base: position 9,764 of record CAYLIP010000001.1, read on the forward strand.
AACACGGAGCCCGCCCCGACGGCGGAATGCGACGACCCGCCCGACCGCCTGGTCGAGGGCCTGGACAAGATCGTGCCTGCCAACCCGAGGGCCGCCTACGACGTGCGGCGGGTGGTGAGGGCGATCTCCGACCGCGACTCCTGGTTCGAGGTGAAGCCGGCCTGGGCAAAGAACCTGGTGATCGGCTTCGCCCGGTTTGGCGGCCGGCCGGTTGGCGTCGTCGCCAACCAGCCGATGCAGAAGGGCGGGATCCTCGATTCCGACGCCGCCGACAAGGCCGCCCGCTTCATCCGGATGTGCGACGCATTCAACGTGCCACTGCTCTACCTGGTCGACGTGCCCGGCTTCATGGTCGGCTCGCATGTCGAGAAGCAGGGCATCATCCGGCACGGCGCCAAGATGCTGTACGCGACCAGCGAGGCGACCGTGCCCAAGATCACGGTGGTCATGCGCAAGGCGTACGGCGCCGGCTACTTCGTGATGTGCGGCAAGGGCTATCACCCCGACCTGCTGGTGGCCTGGCCCTTCGCGGAGATCTCGGTCATGGGTCCCGAGGGGGCGGTCAACATCATCTTCAACAAGGTCGTCGAGCAGTCGGAGAACCCGGAGGAGACGCGCCGGCAGCTTGCCGAGCAGATCCGGGAGACGATCAGCCCCTATGTGGCCGCCGGCTGGGCGATGATCGACGACGTCATCGACCCGGCCGAGACGCGCCGGGCGATCGTGCGGGGCCTGGTCCAGGCCGAGGGCAAGAAGGTCGAGCGCGCCTGGCGCAAGCACGGGAACATCCCGGTTTAGATGGCGAAGACCGTCATCACGGCGGCCCTCACCGGCGTGCTCGCCCGGCGGGACCTCTGTCCCGCCATCCCCTACACGCCGCGGGAGATCGGCGAGGAGGCCCGGCGGGCCGCCGAAGCGGGGGCGGCGATCGTCCACATCCACGCCCGGACGCCCGACGGAGGGCCCGACTGGAGCATCGAGACCTTCCGCGAGATCTTCGGCGAAGTCCGCGCGCGAACGGACGTGGTCGTCAACTTCTCGACCGGAGCCGTCGGCGTCCCGCGCGAGGAGCGAATCGCCCACATCCGCGAGCTGAAGCCCGAGATGGCGGCTCTCAACATGGGCTCGATGAACTACGCCATCTACTCGAAGAGCCGGCGCGAGCTGGTCGTGGACCACGTCTTCGCCAACCCGTTCACCGACATCAGGTTCTTCCTGGAGGCGATGAACGAGGCCGGGGTCCGGCCGGAGATGGAGTGCTTCGACACCGGCCACATCGGCAACACGGCGCCGCTCATAGACATGGGCATCCTGCGGCCGCCCTACCAGTTCAGCCTGATCATGGGCGTGCTGGGAGGCATCCCCGGCACCACCCGCAACCTCGTGCACCAGGTCGGATCCCTGCCGCCGGACTCTCGCTGGCAGGTGATCGGTATCGGACTCAACCAATGGCCGCTGCTGGCGGCGGCGGCCACCATGGGGGGCGGCGTGCGGGTCGGCCTCGAGGACAACTTCTACCTGGAGGAGGGCCGCATGGCGCGCAGCAACGGCGAGCTGGTCGAGAAGGCGGTCTCGATCTGCGGCGAGCTGGGGCGAGAAGTTGCGACCATTGAAGAGGCCCGGGCTCAGCTCGGCCTATCCACTGAGCCCAGGAGGATCTGAATGGCCACGGAGGTCAAAGCCGAGCTCGTCGGCAACGTCTGGAAGGTCGAGGCGAAGGCCGGCGACAGCGTCGAGGAGGACGACATCCTGGTCATCCTCGAGTCGATGAAGATGGAGATCCCGGTCGTCGCCCCCGTCTCGGGCACGGTCCGCGAAGTCCGGGTCAAGGAGCAGGACCTGGTCAGAGAGGGCCAGGTCATAGCGGTGATCGACTAGTCAAGCGCCTTCCGCCGCGGCTGCGCGCGATCGCCGACGCCGTCCCCGCCGGCCTGTCCGTGGCCGACATCGGGTGCGGCGACGGCCAGCTCAGCCTGGCGCTTCGAGATCGCGGCCACCGCGTCGTCGCCAGCGAGCGCAAGGCCGGACCGCTGGCCCGGGCGCGCGAGCGCATGGGCGCCTGCCGGCAGGGGGAGGGCCTGGAGGCCCTGCGGCCGGGAGAGGTCGAGGTGGCGATCATCGCCGGCCTTGGGGGCAACTCGATCTCGGCCATCCTGGAGCGGTCTCCCGCGGTCGTGAAGGCGCTCCGGCTGCTCCTCCTGCAGCCCATGCAGCGCGAGGCGGAGCTTCGCGCCTGGCTCGGCCGCCACGGGTTCGAGATGTCCGCCGAGGTCGACGCGGCCGATCGAGGCCGCCGCTATACAGTCCTTGTCGTGAGGCCGATACCTTGAGCCCCGGAGAGCTGCTCCTCCGCCACGCCCGGCTGGAAGCGCGCGCCCGGGCCACGGCCGCCGAGGTGGCCCGTCTCGAGACGGCACTGGCCGGGACCGAGGCGCTGGAAGCGGCGCGAGGTCGCCTGGAGGCGGCGGCGGGCGCCCAGAAGGAGGCGGCGAGCCGCCTGCGCGAGAGTGAACGGGAGGTCGAGGCGCACCGGGCCCGGATGAAGGAGCGCGACCGCGAGCTGATGAGCGGCCGCATCCACAATCCGACCGAGCTCTCCAAGCTGTCGGCCGAGGTCGACCACATGCGCTCGCGCATAGCCACCGAGGAGGAGGGGGAGCTGGCCCTGATGGAGGAGGCCGATGCGCGGGATCGCGAGGTCGCGGAGGCCGCCGAGGCGCTGCGCGTGCTGCAGGAGGAGCGCGAGGCCCAGGCCCCCCAGCTCAGGCAGCAGCTGGAGGCCGCCCGCCTCGCGCTCACCGAACACGAGGCGGAGCGCGACGCGGCCTGGGCGGCGATTCCCGCCGAGTACCAGGCGGCATCCCGGCGGATCCGCGTGCAGCCGGTGGTGGCGGAGCTGGTCTCCGGCCAGTGCGGCGAGTGTCATGTGGGCATCACCTCGGGCGGGCTGCAGCGGCTGCGCCGAGCCGAGCTGGTGACCTGCGACAACTGCGGCCGCATCCTCGTGATGGGCTGACGCAAGCTTGCCGGGGACGCTTCGCGTGTACACGGACGGGGCCGCCCGCGGCAACCCCGGCCCGGCCGGCCTCGGAGTGGTGATCGAGGACGACCAGGGAATGCGGCTGCGCGGGCTCTGCCGCTACATCGGCACCGCCACCAACAACAAGGCTGAATACCTGGCGCTGATCGAAGGCCTGAACGCAGCCAAGGATTGGCGGCCGGACCGGCTCGAGGTCTTCCTCGACTCCATGCTCGTGGTCGAGCAGGTCAACGGCCGCTGGAAGATCAAGCACGCCGAGCTCCAGCCGCTGGCCCGGCATGTCCAGTCGCTGCTGCGCGATTTCCCGTCGTTCAACGTCACGCACGTCAGGCGCGAGAAGAACAAGGGCGCCGACGCGCTCGCGAACAGGGCGATCGACGAGTACGCCAAGCGCTGACGCCAACTGTTCAAGTTCAACCGGCGGGCGCTGCGGGTAAGATCACGCCGGGTCGAGGCGGACGGGCGGCCGCCGCGCCGCAAGGCGGGGAGGAAAGTCCGGACTCCTCAGAGCAGGGCGCTGGGTAACACCCAGTCGGGGCGACCCGAAGGAAAGTGCCACAGAAATGACACCGCCGAGCTCGATCGGTAAGGGTGAAATGGTGGGGTAAGAGCCCACCGGCGGCCGGGTGACCGGCCGGCCAGGCAAACCCCGCCCGGAGCAAGACCAAATAGGAGGGCTGTGAGGCTGCTCGCCGAGCCCTCGGGTTTCGGTCGCTGGAGGCGCCGGGCAACCGGCGTCCTAGACAGATGGCCGCCGCCCCTTCTCGGGCAACCGGGGAGGGGACAGGATCCGGCTTACAGTCCGCTCTCGACCCACCTCCGCTGAGGACCAGGCCGGCGCCCACCGGCCGCCCCCGCCGCAGCCGGACGGCGCCTCAGGAGCCTGCGGGCAGGATGTTCTGGTTGAAGCGGAACCGGTTGTCGGGGTCGTAGCGCCGCTTCAGCTCCCGCAGGCGGCTGAACTTGGCGTCACCGAAGGATCGCCGCAGGCGGTCCTGGGAGGCGTCGTCGGCCATGTAGTTGACGTACTCGCCCCCGCCCGCCTGCGGCGTCACGCCCGCCGCATAGGCCCGGACCCAGCCGATGTTCTCGTCGTCCGCCGCCGGGTTCATCCAGATGCCGAGAGCGCTCGCGTTGACCCTGCTCTCCCTGTGATTGAAGGCCATAGCGCCGGCCGGCACGCGCAGGGGAGCGCCACCGATGAACTCGATCAGCACGGTGTCGAAGCCGGTTTCCGGCCGGCGGCCGACGTGCTCGGCGGAGAAGTCGACGAGCTGGTCGGGAAGGGCGCTCAGGAAGTTGCCCTTCCAGTAGTGGCGCAGCCCGAAAGGCAGGAGCTCGTTGGTCGCCTGCATCTCGGCGTAGTCGAGCGTTCGCAGCCGATCGTTCAGCACCGGGGCGGCCTCGCGCAGCGGGCGGAGCAGCCGCTCGCCCGCCTCCCGGTTTCCCTGGAAGCAGGCGAGCACGGTCGCGTCGCCTGACCGCCGGCCGATGATGCACTGGAGCGACAGCTCGTCGGGCGCCTCCTGGGCGAGGTCGCGCGTCGCCCTGAGCACCTCGGCGGCGGCGGACAGGGGATACGTGATCAGCCCCCCGTAGAGCTCGCTCACCGGCTGCAGCCGGTATTCGAACTCGACGACGATCCCAAAGTTTCCGCCGCCGCCTCGGATCGCCCAGAAGAGGTCCGGGTTCTCCTCCTCCGACGCCCGGACGACCTCGCCGCCGGCGGTCACCACCCGCGCTCCGGCCAGGGTGTCGACCGCGAACCCCTGCGTGCCCATCAGGTAACCGATCCCACCGCCCAGGGTGAGCCCCGCGATTCCGGTGTCGGTGAAGGTGCCGCCCGTGCTGGCGAGGCCGAGGGGCACGGTCGCGGTGTCGTAGTCGAGCCAGGTGGCGCCACCTTCGGCGACCGCCGTCCGCGCGGTCGGATCCACCGACACCCTTCGCATCCCTGCCAGGTCGACGGCCAGGGCGCCCTCGCCGGTCGAGTGGCCGGCGACGCTGTGGCCGCCGCCGCGGACCGAGATCGGAAGCCCGAGGTCGGCCGCCCGCCTGACCGCCGCCACGACGTCCGCCGCCGTGCTGCAGACATGGATCTCCCGCGGCCGCCGATCGATCATGCCGTTGAACGTGGCGCGCCGCCTGTCGTAGTCGGGGTCGTCAGGGGTGACGACGCGGCTCTTCTCGGTGGTGTCTGATGTAGCGCTCAAGGGATCGCTCCTCCCGGCTGAGATGAAGCGAATTGTGAGGCGGAAGGGGCCGGAGCGCGCGCGCGGCGGCTAGCGGTTGACGATCTTGCGCAGCACGGCTTCCCGCAGGTCGGCGCGGCGGGCGGCGAAGCCGTCGGGTCCCAGCTCGCGGAGGAAGGTGGTCATGAGCTGGAAGTACTCATAGGCCCGGTCATTGGAGAGCTTCTTGATCTCGGCCCTGGTCAGAGGTCCCTTGGCGAAGATCAGTTTCGCCTCCGCCTCCGCCTCCATCACATCCTGATCCTAGAGCGGCCGGCTCCGGCGCACATGCTCCCCGCCCTCGGCTCGCCGGGCGGGGAGGCCGCCCTCCCTCAGCGGCACGGCCGGACCGGGGTCAGGTAGATCGAGGTCGAGGGATCGCCGCAGGTCTGGTCGTCGACCAGCCAGCCGCTCCGCTGCGCCTGCTGGACCGCGATGAATGTGATCACGAGCGGCGGGTTGAGCTGGAAGGTCGCCCTCACGATCGCCGTGCCGCTGGGGCCCCCTCCCTCCAGGGTCGCCGGCACGCTGTTCTGGCAGCGGCAGATGGGGTCGGCGCCCCCGCCCGAAGCCGAGGCCGGGTCGGACTGCAGCCGCGCCGCCAGACGCGGCGTGACCGGGCAGCCGGCCTCCGGGGACCACCGCTGCCCGGCCTGCGGCCGGCAGAGGGTGGGGCCGCCGGTGGCCAGCAGCGCGCGCACCGCATCCACAGGAGAGGAGGCGCCAAGCGGGCTGGAGGGAAGCGAGCTGGGAAGCGAAGAGGCGGCCGGCGTGGGTGCCGGGGTGGTGCTCACGGCGGGTTCGCCTCCACAGGCCGCGAGCAGGGCGACGGCGGCCACAGCCACGAGCGTCCTCACAACCGAACCCTAGCCGCGTCCCGTGCGGCGGATGCCTGGCGGGTGCCGGCTGCCCCGGCGTCCCCACCAGGCCCCACACCGTCCAGGACCCCAAACTGTTGTTCGTCCATGGCCGGCCGGGCTACCAGATGCTGCGGCGCGCCGCGTCGTCAACACCAAATGTTGGGTTGCCTCGCTGCCAGGGGGGCCTGGACATCCCACATCTTGTGTTCCGCCTATTGACAGCGGCGGAGGCCACGGGTACTGTTCGTGGCGAATCGCGGTGAAATGTGGGGGAAAGTGGTGAACAATCCAGAGTCACAGCATTCGTCGCGCCACACGTCCCTGAAAGGCACGCAGCACTCGTCCCAGCCGCCACTTTTCCCCGCCGCGATGGCCCTCGGAGCCCGATGAGTGTTCGTCGGGACCCACCGCAACCGCGTCGACGAGAAGGGGAGGCTGGCCATTCCGGCCGGCTTCCGAAGGCAGCTGCCGGAGGGCAGCTACATCTCGATCGGCGCCGACGACGTGCTGACGATCTATCCCCCCGACCAGTGGGAGGCGCTCGCCCAGCAGCTGAATTCGCCGTTCCTGACCCGGGACCAGCGGGCGCTGGCCCGCGCCCTGTTCTCGATGGCGGTGACGTGCGAGTTCGACGCCCAGGGGCGGGTGATGCTCTCCCAGGAGCAGCGGCGCCAGGCCGGGATCGAGCCGCGCTCGACGGTCAGCGTGGTGGGAGCGGGATCCCGCGTGGAGATCTGGGCCGAGCGCAACTGGGAGCCCTACTCCGACGACGTACGAGGTCGCTTCACCGACCTCGTTGACCAGGTGATACACCGGCCCTGATGGGCCACCTCCCCGTACTTTCAAAGCCCGCAATAGAGATTCTTCAGCCCCGGCCAGGCGCAGTCGCCGTCGACTGCACGCTTGGCGCAGGCGGGCATTCGCGGCTGCTGCTGGAACACATCCGGCCCGGCGGCCGCCTGCTCGCGATCGACCGTGACCCGGCGGCCGTGGAAGGGGGGCGAACCAGGCTGAGCGTGTTCGACCCTCCTCCCACGGTCGTCCGGGGCGATTTCGCCGACCTGGACCGGATCGCCCGCGACAACGGCTTCCACAAGGTCGACCTGGTCCTCTTCGACTTCGGGATCTCATCCGTTCAGCTGGACGACCCCGATCGCGGCTTCAGCTTTCGAGCGGAAGGTCCGCTGGACATGCGGATGGACCGGGAGAGCCGGCTTACCGCGGAGCGCGTGGTCAACGAGCTTTCCGAGCGCGAGCTGGCCGAGCGCATCCGCCAGCTCGGCGAGGAGCGCTGGGCGGCACGGATCGCTCAGTTCATCGTTCGCCGCCGGCCGCTGCGAACAACGCGCGACCTGGCCGCCTCGGTCGAGGCGGCGATCCCCCGCGCCGCCTGGCCACGTGACATCCACCCCGCCACGAGGACGTTCATGGCGATCCGAATGGTCGTCAACGACGAGCTCGCCTCGATCGAGCAGGGGCTGAAGGCCTCACTTTCGATCCTCTCTCCCGGTGGGCGTATGGCGGCGATTTCCTTCCATTCCCTCGAGGACCGTCTCGTCAAATCGTTCCTCGTCGCCGAGTCGAAAGACTGCATCTGCCCCCCCCAGCAGCCGGTCTGCACCTGCGCCCACCGGGCTTCCCTCCGCATCCTCACCCGCAAGCCCGTGAGACCCTCCGAAGAGGAGCTCCGGGAGAACCCGCGGGCCCGCTCCGCAAAGCTGCGGGCGGCCCAGAAGATCTGACCCCGGCAAGCCCCCGGAGCCGCCGCCCGCCACCCCCAGCCCAACTGGCGGCTCCGGGGCACAACCCCGCATCCATCCCCTCAACGTCTAGGCAAGGAACTTGGTCAATACACGCACCCTTCGACACCGCCGGCTTGGCGCCGGATCCGCCCACCGTTCGACCCGCCGCCGCCGGACGCGGCCGGAGCTGGTCGAGCGGGCGGGAACCGCGGCCGCCGCGCGGCTGCGGGCCTCGGCGCATGCCCGTCTCTACGGGGCGGTCGGGCTCGGCGTCGCCCTGCTCATCGCCTACCTCGTCCTGGCCGCCCAGGTCACCCAGACGTCCTACCAGCTCGCCCAGCTCCAGAACCAGCAGGGCCAGCTCCAGGCCGAGCAGGCGCAGCTGGAGTACAGGGAGGCCGACCTGCACACTCCGGCCGAGGTCGACAAGGCGGCGCGGCAGGCCGGCCTGCGCCAGCGCACCGCCAACGGCTACGTGGGCGGCCAGGTTGCGGCGATCGACCTCCAGGCGCCCATCGGCCAGCCGGCCGCCCCCACCACGCCGCCCTGGCAGCAGGCGATGGCGGCCGTCCTCGGCAGCCTGACCGGCTCCCGCGACGTGCTCGCGAGCGACCGCTAGCGCGGTGGCGGTCGAGACCCGGCGCCTGGCCGCCGGCGCCCCCCGGGCGCTGCCGCGCACCGCCGTGCGGGGCGAGAACTCGCGCCTTCGCGTGGTCGCCCTGGGGCTGGTGGTGGCGCTGATCGCGGGAACCATCTGGACCCGGCTCGCCTACTGGCAGGTGGTCGAGCACGGGCGCCTCTCCCAGTGGGCGGCCCGGCAGTACGAGCACGTGGTGCCGCTGCCGCCGGCCCGGGGCGTGATCCTCGACCGCCAGGGCCAGCCGCTGGCCGTCAACACGACCGTCTACTCGGTCTTCGTGTCACCCGACAACGTGCCCGTGCGGGCGCGGGAGACGGTCGCCACCGGCCTCGCCGCGTCGGTCGGCGCCGACCATGACGCGGTGCTCAAGACGCTGGAATCGGGCAAGAAGTTCGCCTACATCGCCCGCCGCCAGCCCAAGGCGAAGGCGGACGCGGTGCGGCAGCTGCAGCTCCCCGGCGTGGGCCTGGAGCCCGAGCAGCAGCGGTCCTACCTGCCCGGTGGGGCGGGCGGCGGCACCACGCTGGCCGCCAACCTGCTCGGGTTCGTCAACTTCGACGGCCAGGGGCAGTACGGCGTGGAGGGCTACTACGACAAGCGGCTGGCCGGCCGGCCAGGCTTCAAGACCACCTACCGGGACGCCGCCGGTCGCGACATCGCCCTCGGCCCCTCAGAGCGCGTCAACCCGGTCAACGGGGCCGACCTGGTGCTCACGCTCGACGCCGGCATCCAGTACGCCGCCGAGCAGGCGATCGCCGAGGGGGTCAAGGCCAACAAGGCCGAGAGCGGCAGCGTCATCGTTCTCGACACCAAAACGGGCGGCATCGTGGCCGAGGCGAGCTACCCGACCTACAACGCCAACTCCTTCACCAGCCAGGCGCCCGACCTGATCAAGGACCGGGCGGTCTCCGACCTCTACGAGCCGGGGTCGATCATGAAGGTGCCGACCCTCGCCGGCGCCCTCCAGAACCACGCGATCACGCCCACCACCACCATCAACGACCCCGGGTACATCAACGTCGGGGGCACCACCCTCCACGACTGGGACCTGAAGAACCACGGCACCGTGACCTACACGCGCGTGCTGGAGGAGTCGTACAACGTGGGCGCGGTCCGGGCGGAGCAGGCGGAGGGGCTGCCGGCCTTCTACAACAACCTCGTCAATTTCGGTTTCAACGCCCCCTCGGGCGTCGACCTGGCGGCCGAGGCCAGCGCCACGCCGCTGCAGCCGCTCGACCAGTGGCGGGACTCGGAGCTTGCCACCGCCTCCTACGGGCAGGGCATCGCCACCAACATGATGCAGATGGCGGCGGCGGTCAACGTGATCGCCAACGGCGGCCGCTACGCGCAGCCGCACGTGGTCGACCGGGCCGGTGGGCAGCAGGGCCCCCTGGCGACGGCCAGCCAGCGGCAGGTGCTCGACCCGGCGACCGACGCCCAGATGCGCGACATGATGATGTCTGTCGTCCAGCACGGGTCCGGCTACACGGCGCGCGTGCCCGGCTTCGAGCTGGACGAGGCGGGGAAGACGGGGACCTCGCAGATGCCGGAGGCAGGTGGCTACTCGTTCGACCACGTGTGGGCCTCCTACGCCGGCTTTCTGCCCGCCGACAATCCTCGCTTCACCATGCTGGTCGTCGTCCGCAAGCCGAACAACGGGTCCTTCGATCACAACGAGGGCTACTACGTGTCGGCGCCGATCTGGAAGCGGATCGCGGAGTCGATCGTGCTCCAGTGGCACATCACGCCGGGGCCGCCCAAAAAGGTCTGAGCAAGCAGTCGGGAAGGGGCCCTGGCCGCCGCCTAGAAGGGGTGGTAGCGCCCGGAGGCGATCAGGTACCAGGTCACCCCGTAGTTGAAGAGAGCGATCACGATGCCGCCGGCGCTGCACCCCAGGCCCGCCGTCGTCATGTGGCCCCGCCGCCCCTCGCGGCGGTCGAGCACGGCCAGGGCAAGGCCGATGGCGCCGGCGACCAGGCCGATCAGGGCGATCAGCATGGCCATGACGATGCTCACGATCCCGAGTACGAGGGCGGCGACCGACTTCGTGCTGGCGGCTCCGCTGCCGACTTCCATCAGGACCCCTCCATTACAGTACTGCTATCAAGTTTTACCGAAAGCCGCGCCCGGTTACTAATTAGCTGATGCGGCTGGGCAGGGAGGAGGTGGCGGAGGCGGTCGGCGGCGCGCCGTCGGGCCCGGCCGCCGAGTTCACGAGCTACCACTCCAATTCTCGCGAGGTGCGGCCGGGCGGGCTTTTCTTCGCCCTTCGCGGGGCCGAGATGGACGGCCATCGCTTCGTCGGCGACGCCCTCGCCCGCGGTGCCCGGGGCGTGGTCGTGGAGCATGAGGTGGCGGACGCCGCGGGGGCGACCATGATCCAGGTCGCCGACAGCTGGCGAGCGCTCTACGACCTGGCCCGTCACGTCCAGGACAGGGTCCGCCCCCTCGTGGTCGGGATCACCGGGAGCAACGGCAAGACGTCGACCAAGGAGATGCTGGCCGCCGTCCTGGCCACCCGGCACCGCGTGCTCCGGACCGAGGGAAACCTGAACACCGAGACCGGCGTTCCTCTGACGGTGCTGCAGCTGGAGCCGGGAGTCACGGCCATGGTCCTCGAGATGGGCATGCAGGGGCCGGGCGAGATCGCCCGGCTGGCCGAGCTGGCCCGGCCCCAGGTCGGGGTCATCACCACCATCGGGTCCGTGCACATGGAGTTCTTCGACAGCCGGGAGGACCTGGCCCGGGCCAAGGGCGAGCTGGTGGCCGCCCTCCCCGCCGACGGGCTGGCCGTGCTGCCCGCCGAGAGCGAGTTCCTGCCCCTCCTGCGCGGCCTGACCCGGGCGCCGGCCGTCACCTTCGGCCGGGGGGGAGACCTCGAGCTGGTGGACTACCGGCCCCGCGGCCAGGGCTGCGCGTTCAAGGTGCGCGGCGTCGAGGTGCAGCTCGGCGTGGGCGGCCGGCACATGGCCAGCAACGCGCTCGCCGCGCTCGCCGCGGCCGAGCGCGCCGGCGTCGACCTCGAGGCCGGGGCGCGGGCCCTGGACGAGGTCCGCGTCGCCCAGCGTCTGGCCGAGCAGCCGGCCCCGGCCGGTTTCGTGGTCGTCGACGACTCCTACAACGCCAGCCCGGAGTCGATGCTGGCCGCGTTCGCCACGGTGGCCGAGCGGCCGCACGGGGGCCGCCTGCTGGCGGTGCTGGGCGAGATGCGCGAGCTGGGAGCTCTGGCCGAGCCGGCCCACCGGGACGTCGGCCGCCGGGCCGCCGAGGTGTTCGACCGGCTCTGCGTGATCGGCGTCGGGCTGGGCCCGGTGCTGGCCGAGGCGGCCGGGGCCGACCTGGTGCCGGACCGCGAGCAGGCGGCGGCCTGGGTGCGCGAGAACGCCGGTCCGGGCGACGTGGTGCTGGTCAAGGCAAGCCATGGCCTCCACCTCGAGGAGCTGGTGGCGGAGCTGCTGGGCGCGTGATCCTGGACGCGGTCACGGTGGTGGTCGCCGCCGGGATCGGCCTGCTCATCTATCCGCCACTGATCGGCCGCCTGCGCCGGCTGCGCTTCGGCCAGGTCATCCAGGACGAGCTCGAGTTTCACAGGAGCAAGGCGGGGACGCCGACCGGCGGCGGGATGGTGTTCGTGCTCCTGGCCGTCGCCGGCGGGGTCCTGGCCGCGGCCGCCGGCCACTCGGGCGCCCTGCCCCTGGTGCTGGCGCTGCTCGCGGGCGCCTTCCTGGGCGCCTTCGACGACCTTCAAAAGCTGCGCGTCGGCTCGATCGGCATCCCGGCCCGCCTCAAGTTCCCGATCCAGTTCGCCCTCGCCGTGCCCGTCGCCTGGGCCGCCCAGCATCACCAGCACTGGCTGCCGGACGCCTGGTGGGCCTACTGGCCCCTGGCCCTGGTCGCGATCGTGGGCACCGCCAACGCGGTCAACATCACGGACGGCTCTGACGGCCTGGCCGGCGGGCTGGCCGTGATCGCGCTGGTCACCCTGGCGCTGGCGATCCCGGGGGCCGCGCCCGGCGAGCGGGCCGCGGCCATGACCCTCGTCGGGGGCCTGCTCGCCTTCCTCTGGCACAACCGCTTCCCGGCGCGCGTCTTCATGGGCGACGTCGGCTCCCTGGGAGTTGGTTATGCGCTGGCCGCGATGGCCATCCAGCAAGGATTCCTTCTCCTGCTCCCGGTGCTCGGTCTGGTGTTCGCGCTGGAGACCCTGTCTGTCATCATTCAGGTGGCCTACTTCAAGGCCACCGGCGGCCGCCGCGTCTTCAAGATGACCCCGATTCACCACACGTTCCGCATAGAGGGTTGGTCTGAGAACCGCATCGCGATCTCGTTCTGGAGCGCGGGCGCACTCTCGGCGCTGGCCGGCGCCGGGCTCTCCCGGCTGGCGGGCTAGCGTGCCCCGGGCGCTCATCGTGGGCGCCGGCCGGAGCGGGGTTGCGCTGGCCAGGTTCCTCGCGTCGCGCGGCGACCAGGTGCTGGTCTCCGACCTGCGGGAGCCGGAGACGGCCCCGGCGCTTCCCGACGGTGTGCGCGCGGTCTACGGCGAGCAGGGCGAGCGCCTGCTGGAGGGCGTCGACGCCGTCTATGCCAGCCCTGGCGTGCCCTGGGACGCACCGCTGCTGCAGGCCGCCCGGAGGCGGGGCCTCGAGGTCTCGAGCGAGACCGACCTCTTCTTCCGCCTCTGCCCGGCGCCGATCGTCGGGATCACCGGCACCAACGGCAAGACCACGACCACCGCGCTCACCGGCGACGTCCTGCGCCAGGGCTCGCGCCCGGTCATCGTCGGCGGCAACATCGGCGAAACCGTGCTCGACCGCCTGCCCGAGGTCACGCCCGAGCACTGGGTGGTGCTCGAGCTGTCGAGCTTCCAGCTGGAGTCGATCGCCGCGCCCCACGTGCACATCGGGGCCGTCCTCAATGTGACGCCCGACCACCTCGATCGCCACCACACGATGGAGGCCTACGTGGGCGCCAAGGCGCGGCTGGTCGAGTTCCTTGAGCCAGGTGACTTCGCCGTCCTCAACGGCCGCGATCCCAGGTGCCGCGAGATGGCGTCGCGGACTCGCGGGCAGGTGGTCTGGTTCGACGAGCACCGGCCCGCCCCGCCGATGCCGGTGCCCGGCGACCACAACCTGATGAACGCTCGGGCGGCGGCCGCGATCGGCCGGATCGCAGGCCTCTCGGACGAGCAGATCGCCCGCGGCGTGGCCGCCTTCCCCGGTGTCGAGCACCGCCTCGAGCTGGTCGGTGAGTGGGACGGCGTGCGCTGGTTCAACGACTCCAAGGCGACCAACCCGGACGCCGGCCGGGTGGCGGTCAACTCCTTTCCGGGCTTGCCCCTGGTCCTGATCGCGGGCGGTTACGGCTCCGGGTTCGAGCTCGGAGCGTGGGCGGAGGACGTGCGCCGGGCGACGACCGCGGTAGTGCTGATGGGCCGGAGCGCTCCCGAGCTGGAGCGCGCGCTGAGCGGTCACCGGACGGTTCGCGCCGCCTCCCTCGAGGAGGCGGTCGAGCTCGCAGCCCGGGAGGCGCGGCCGGGCGGCGTGGTGCTGCTGAGCCCGGCCTACAAGAGCTTCGACATGTTCAGCAGCTACGAGGACCGCGGCCGCCAGTTCAAGGCCGCCGTCCGGAGGCGCCGGGATGGCTGAGGCCACCGCCGGGGGACCGGCCCGGCGGCGGCGCGCCCGGGCCTCCGAGCGGGAGGGATCCGAGCCCGAGGACCACGACGTGATGCTGGTCGGCCTGGCCCTGGCGCTGGCCGGCTGCGGCCTGGTTTTCGTCCTCTCGGCCAGCCAGGCGCTCGCCTATCTCGAGCATCGCTGGCCCCTCTACTACTTCGCGCGTCAGCTGGTCGGGGTCGGGCTCGGGCTGGCCGCCATGTTCGTGCTGATGCGCCTCGACTACCACCGGCTGCGGCCGCTCGCCAAGGCCGGCGCCGCCGGCTCGCTGGTCCTGATGCTGCTGGTCCTGGTGCCGCATCTCGGGGTCCAGGTCAACGGCGCCAGCCGCTGGTTCAACCTGGGGCCCCTGGGCAGCTTCCAGCCCTCGGAGCTGGGCAAGCTCTGCTTCGTCCTCTATCTCGCCCACTGGGTCGAGAAGCGCGGCGACCGGATCGCCGACCTCGCCGACGGCCTGCTTCCGTTCGGAATCATGCTTGCGGCGGTGCTCGGCGTCCTCATGCTCGAGAAGGACCTGGGCACCGCGATCGTCACCACCTCGATCTTCGTCTCCATCTACTTCTCGGGCGGCGGCCGGCTGCGCCACCTGCTGCTGCTGGCGGTGCTCCTGGTCGCCGGATTCGTCTTCCTGACCGTCGCCACCCCCTACCGGGCGGCCCGCCTCAGCTCTTTCACCGATCCCTTCCGGGATCCGCTCAACACCGGCTTCCAGTCGAGCCAGGGCCTGATCGCCCTCGGCGCCGGCGGGCTGCACGGGGTTGGCATCGGGCATTCGGTCCAGAAGTTCCTGTGGCTGCCGGCGGCGCACACCGACTTCATCTTCGCGATCATCGGCGAGGAGACCGGCCTGGTCGGCACCACGGCTGTGCTCGCCGGGTATCTCCTCTTCTCCTGGCGCGGCTACCGGGCGGCCATGCGCGCCCCCGACCGCTACGGGGTCATGGTCGCGGTCGGGATCACGACCTGGATCGCCGTCCAGGCCCTGATCAACATGGGGACGGTCACCGACACCATCCCCGCCACCGGCGTGCCCCTGCCCTTCATCAGCTACGGTGGAACGTCGGTGGTCATCCTGCTCGCCGCGGTCGGCGTGCTGCTCAACGTGGCCGGCCAGGGCCGGTCGCAGTCCTTGCGGAGGATCGATGCGAGTCTTGATATCGGGCGGGGGGACCGGCGGCCACCTGATGCCCGCCCTCGCCGTCGCGCAGGCCTGCCGCGCTGAGCACCCGGACTGGCCGGTGCTCATGGTGGGCAGGGCGGGCGGCCCCGAGGAGCGGCTGGTCCCGGAAGCCGGCTTCGACCTCGAGGTGATCGCCATCCAGGGCCTCGATCGCGACGCGCGCTGGAAGAACCTGTGGCTGCCGGCTGTGATCCCGCGCGCCTTCCTGCGCGGGCTGCGGATCGTCGACTCCTTCAAGCCCGACGTGGTGCTCGGCATGGGCGGCTACGCGATGGCGCCCGCGGTCTGGGCCGCCCGCCGGCGCCGGATCCCGTACGTCCTTCACGAGAAGGACGTGCGGCCGGGGCTGGCGACCCGGATGTTCGCCCGGCGCGCGGCGGCGGTCTGCACCACCCTGCCCGGCACCGGTGAGCGGCTTTCCGGCGTTCGCACCGTCCTGACCGGCATTCCCCTGCGCCCAGGCTTCCAGCGCCGGCAGGTGGAGGTGCCGCCGCGCCGGCTCCTGGTGACCGGCGGCAGCCAGGGCTCTCTGCGCCTCAACACCGCGGTCTGGTCGGTGCTGGACCAGCTCCTGGACCGGTTCGAGGAGGTGATCCACGTGGCCGGGCGGCAGGGTGCGGACGAGATCGGGCGGCGGGCCCGCCCGCGTTACCGGGCCATGGCCTTCTCGTCGGACATGCCGGGCCTCATGAGCCAGGCCGATCTCGTCGTCTCCCGGGCCGGCGTGGGCACGATCGGCGAGCTGGGCGCGGTCGGCCTGCCCGCGATCCTCGTACCCGGCGCCTTCGGCGGCCGCCACCAGGAGCTGAACGCGCAGGCGGTGGCGGAGGCGGGCGCGGCGGTCTGGGTCCGGGACGAGGAGTTCACCGGCAACAGGTTGCTGCTCGAGCTGGACCGGCTCACGCCCGAGCGGCTGGAGGCCATGGCCCGGGCGGCGCAGGCGCTGGGGCGGCCCGACGCCGGCCGGCGCGTGCTCGACGTGCTCGAGGAGGCGGCCGGCGGCGGCCTCCGGCCTGGCTCCAGGCCCGGCGAGGGCGTGCGGGCATGACGCGCGTCCACCTGATGGGTGCCGGGGGCGTCGGCGTCTCGGCGCTCGCCCGCGTCTACCTGGCCCGCGGCGACGAGGTCTCGGGCTGCGACCTCAGAGAGTCGGAGACGCTGCTCGCGCTCGAGGCCGAGGGCGCCCGCGTGGCGGTCGGCCACGATCCCGAGCACGTGCTCGGCAAGGATGTCCTCGTCTACTCGGGCGCCGTCCGCAGCGGGGCGGCCGAGGTGGAAGCGGCCAACGCCATGGGAGTCCACGTCCTCACGCGCGCCCAGGCCCTGGCCGAGCTGATCGAGGAGACCGATTCGATCGCGGTCACCGGCAGCGCCGGCAAGACCACGATCACGCACATGCTGGGGTCGATCCTGCTGGCCGCCGGCTGGGATCCCACCGTGCTGGTCGGCGACGGCGCCAACGCCCGCGCAGGCCGCTCCCGATGGCTGGTCGCCGAGGCCGACGAGTCCGACCGCTCGCTGGTGCTTCACCATCCCAGGCACGCCCTGCTCAGCAACGTCGACTTCGACCATCCCGACCACTTCCAGGACATCGAGGACGTGGCCTCGGTCTTTCAACAGTTCCTCAGGAACCTGCCCCCCGAGGGCATCGCCGTGATCGGGGCCGACGACCAGATCGCGGCCTCGCTCTCGACCACCGGCCGCCGCGTGACCTACGGCTTCGGCGAGAACGCCGACTACCGCTGCGGCGAGGAGCGTCCGTTCCCGCTCTGGCAGCGCGGCGTGCTGCTGGGCCAGGTCCGCCTCGAGGTCCCGGGCCGCCACAGCATCCTCAACGCGACCGGCGCGGCGGCGATGGCGCTCGAGCTGGGTGTGGAGTTCGGGGCGGTGGCTCGAGCCCTGGAGGACTTCACCGGCGCCCACCGGCGGATGGAGCGGCTGGGGTGGTGGATGGGCGCCACGCTCTACGACGACTACGCCCACCATCCGACCAAGATCCGAGCCGCCCTGGCGGCGGCGCGGGAGCTCCGGCACCGGCGGCTGATCGTCGTCTTTCAGCCTCACCGCTACACGCGGTTGGCCGCCCTGCTCGACGAGTTCACGCGGAGCTTCGACGTGGCCGACGCGGTGCTCGTGACCGACGTGTACTCGGCCGGGGAGGAGAACCTGACCGGGATCTCGGGTGAGGTCCTCGCTGCGCGCATGCGCAACGCCCGGTTCGCGCCCGACTTCGCGGCCGTCCGCCAGGAGCTGAGTCAGCTGGTGGGGGAGGGCGACCTGGTGCTCTTCATGGGAGCGGGCGATATCTGGAAGCTGGGACGTGAGCTGGCTGACGCCGGATAGGAGGGCCTGGCTGGAGGCGCTGCCGGGCGTGGAGCGCGACCATCCGCTGGCCAGGCACACCTCCTTCAACATCGGCGGCGCCGCTCAGTGGTTCATCGAGTCGGGCCGGGCCGAGGAGCTGGAGCGGCTGGTGGGGGGCTGCAGCGAGCGCGGCATCCCCCATCTCCTGCTCGGCGCGGGCACCAACCTGCTGATCGCCGACGCCGGGGTGGAGGGCCTGGTGATCCGCTGCGTCAACCGCGACGTGCACATGCTGGAGGGCGATCGGGTGCGCGCCGGCGCCGGCATCAAGATGATGCGCCTGGCCCGCCTGGCCGCCGACCACGGGCTGGTCGGCTTCGAGTTCGCGATCGGTGTGCCGGGCACGGTCGGAGGGGCCGTCTACCAGGACGCCGGCTGCTGGGGCCGGGAGCTGCGCGAGGTCCTGGTCGAGGCGGAGGGATTCCTCCCCGGTCGCGGACGCCGGCGCTGGCAGCCGGCCGACCTCGCACTCGGCTACCGCACCTCGGCCTTCCGCGACGGCGAACTCCGCGGCGCGCTGCTGATCTCGGCCACGATCCAGCTGTCGCCGGGCGACGGCGAGGCCGCCAAGCGGGAGATGGCGCGGCTGACGGCGGAGCGCAACCGCAGCCAGCCGATCCGGACCAAGAACTGCGGCTCGGTCTTCAAGAACCCGCCCGGCGACTCCGCCGGCCGGCTGGTCGAGGCGGCCGGCATGAAGGGCGCCCGGCGCGGTGGCGCCCAGGTCTCCGAGCAGCACGCCAACTTCATCGTCAACACCGGCGGTGCCACCGCCGCCGACGTCCGGGGCCTGATCGAGGAGATCCAGGGCCGTGTCAGGGACGGCTTCGGGGTGGACCTGGAGACCGAGGTCGAGATGGTGGGACGGTGGCCGTGAGGGTGGCGGTCCTGGCCGGCGGCCGCTCGGCGGAGCGCGAGGTGTCACTGCGATCGGGGGCCCAGTGCGCCGCCGCGCTCCGTTCGGCGGGCCACGTCGTCACCCAGCTCGACCTCGACGGGTCGACCTGGGATGCGCTCCGCGACGGCGCCTTCGACTGCGTGTTCATCGCCCTTCACGGCCGCCTCGGCGAGGACGGATCGGTGCAGGGCATGTGCGAGCTCCTGCGGCTGCCGTACACGGGCTGCGGCATCCTCTCCAGCGCGCTTTGCATCGACAAGACGCTCAGCAACCGGCTGCTCGCCGCCGCCGGGCTGCCCGTCCCCGAGTTCGAGGAGCTCGCCGCGGTGGGCGATCTCCAGGCCGATACGGTGGAGCGCCTGGTCCGGACGTACGGACTGCCGCTGGTGGTCAAGCCGGTGCGCGAGGGCTCGACGATCGGGCTCACGGTCGCCCGCAGCGAGGACGCCGTCGGCGACGGCCTGGTCCTGGCCGGGCGCTACGACCGCCGCGTGCTCGTCCAGCGCTTCGTGCGCGGGACCGAGATCACCGTCGGCGTGCTCGCCACCCCCGATGTCCAGGTCCTGCCCACGCTCGAGATCACCTACGAGGAGGAGGAGTACAGCTACCACGCCAAGTACACGGCCGGCGCCTCCCACCACATCATCCCGGCGCGCCTTCCGGAGCCAACGCGGGAGCGGGCGGCCCGCCTTTCCGAAGAGGCCTTCCGCGTGCTCGGCTGCGAGGGCATGGCCCGCATCGACTTCATCGTCGACGCCGGCGGCGAGCCATGGATTCTCGAGGTCAACACGGTGCCCGGGATGACCGAGCTCTCGCTGCTGCCCGACGCCGCCCGGGCGGCCGGCATCGAGTTCCCCGATTTGTGCGACCGGCTCGTTCGCCACGCGGTTGAGCGCGCCGTCGGCACGGTGGGTCCATGACCGGCCCCGGGCGGCCCTCGCGGCGGCGGCGCGCGTCTCGCCTGCCGCGCATCGAGTGGCCGCGGCCGCCTTCGGCGCCGCCGCTGCGCGGACGCGAGTGGGCGCCCGGCAGCGGGCTGGAGGACGAGCCCCGACCCCGGCGCCGCTGGCGAGCCGCCGCCGCCGGCGCCGCCCTGGCCGAGGTGGCGCTCCTGGCCATCCTGTTCTTCAGCGGTGCCTTCCGGGTCCAGCAGGTGGTGGTGACCGGGAACCACCGGCTGACGGCGGCCCAGGTCCGCAGCCTGGCCGCGCTCGACCGTCCAAGCTCGGTGTTCGCCGTCGACCCGGCCGCGGTCCGCCACCGGCTGACGGCCGCGGCCTGGATCCGGGATGCGCGGGTGTCGGCCTCGATGCCGGGCCGCGTCGACATCGCGGTCGAAGAATGGCAGCCGGTCGCCGTCTTCGTGCCCGGCCCCCGGGGCCGTGGCTTCTACCTCTCCGACCAGGCGGTGGCGCTCGGCCCGGCGCCGGCCCCCAATGCGGCGCTCGAGATCGACGCTCCGGCCGCGGCCGACCCGCGGGCCGGCCAGCGCCCGCTCGACCCCCGGCTGCTGACCGCCTTCGTGAACATCAAGCGGGGCCTGCCGGCCCTCGTCGGCCAGGATGTCCGCTCCTTCGAGATCGACGGGTGCGGCAATGTGACCATGACTACGCAGCGCGGCTGGAAGGCGTACTTCGGGCGGGTCATCACGCCGGAGGAGTTCGCCGGCCTGAATGCCAAGCTGGCCGCGCTGAAAGCGGTTTCCACGGCCGAGAACCTGAACAGTCCGGACATCGAGTACGTCAACCTGATGAACCCCTCGCTGCCCGCCGTGGGGCCCCGTCCCCGCCCGGCTCCCACGCCGGCCAGGGGCGCCTCCCCGGCGCCGTCTCCCGCGCCCCCGACCGTGGCCCCGGTGGTGACTTGCAGGTAATCGTCGTCGCCGCCGTCTGCGCCATCCTCGGCGTGGCGCTCGGCCTCATGTCGCCGGTCACCATCCCGGTGTCCTACGCGCGCTACACGGCGGTCGCGCTGCTGGCCGGCCTGGACTCCATCTTCGGAGCCTTCAAGGCCTACATCGCCGGCACCTTCCAGCCCCGCGTCTTCCTGACCGGTCTGGTCAGCAACATGGCGCTGGCGGGCGGGCTGACCTACGTCGGCGACAAGCTGGGCGTCGACCTCTCGATCGCCGCCATCGTCGCCTTCGGGGTTCGCATCTTCAACAACCTGGCGGCGATCCGACGGCACTACCTGTAGAGCCCGCGCGCATGCTGGCCTCCGCGCAGCGGCCGGCGGCCATCCAGTCCGGCGCCTGCAGCCATTTCTCGACCCCCCAGAGGAGGATCACGCTGGCGCCGCTGTCGCGGTAGGCGGCGGCGCTCGACCGCAGGTCGGCGATCGTGAAGCCGTCGAGCCCGTTCCAGGGCGCGGCCTGCATCTCGGTCACCCAGAGGGCCTTGCCGGAGGCCGCGGCCCGCGCCGACCAGAACCGCAGGGCCTGCGCCTTCCAGCTGATGCGCTGCTCGGCGCCGGCCTGGGCGAGTGGGGTCGTCGGCGTCACCACGTAGACATCGAGGCCGAGCGCGTCGCCCAGCGACAGAGCGTCCGCCGGGTGGCCGGCCGGCTTTCCGGCCAGCGTCTCGTAGAGCCAGCCGAACCGGCTCATCGCCGCCCGGTCGAGGTCGACGCTGGACGAGTTGTAGGTGGTGACCACGATCGGGTGCAGGTGGTCGATGGCGCGAAGCATGCCGATCTCCTGCCGGACCGACTCAGCCGGCAGAGAGATGTCGCCGAGCTCCGCATTGGTGCTGTCGAGGGGCTCGTTCTCGATCTGCCAGGCGTAGAGGAGCGGGCTTGCCGCGTACCGCTTGAAGGTCAGGAACAGGTAACGGTGATAGGGGTGCGAGCCGACCAGCTCCTGGAGCACGCCGTCGCCGGCCGCCCAGTCGGGCAGGTGGAGCTCGGGAAAGACCAGGTTGCGAGCCCCGGCGACCAGGATGACGCGCGTCATGCGCCGGCTGCCGGAGGCGTCATAGTCGGCGACCACGCGCAGCAGGCCGTCGACCTCGCCGAAGTCCAGCGTCTGCTGCGCCGGCGACGCCTCGTCCCAGTACACCGGCAGCCGGACCAGGTCCGGGTGCAGGCGGAGCAGCAGCGTGCGCAGCGCGGCCTGGGAGTCGCTGCCCGGGGGCAGCAGCTTGGGGCTGAAGGAGAAGCCGACCAGGGGCGGGGGGCCGGGGCGAGCGGAGGGGGCCGGCCCGTCCAGTCCGCAGGCGACCACGGTGAGCGCCAGGACGAAGGCGACGGCCATCCGCAACCAGCGCATCAGGCGGGAGGATAGGGCCGCCGGCGGCGCCGATTGTCATGGATTCGTCAGTTCCTGGGCGGCCCCTCGAGGAATGCGTCAATCAGGCGGCGCGCGATGCTGAAGCGGCCGGGCAGGGGCGGCAGCTGGTCGCCGGGGCCGAACCATCCGGCATCGACGATCTCGCCGCCGGGTTGAAGGGAGATCTCGCCTTCGCGATGGCTGGCGACGAACCCGATCATGAGCTGGCTCGGGAAGGGCCAGGGCTGACTGCCGAAGTAGCGGACCGGGCCGACGTCGATGCCGACCTCTTCCCGGACCTCGCGCTCGACGGCCTCCTCGAGTGACTCCCCGGGCTCCACGAAGCCGGCCAGGACGCTGTAGAACCCGCCCCGAAAGGCCCGGTTCTGAGCCAGCAGCATCCGCTTGCCGCCGGGGGCGCCCGGCCCGGCGCCGTCGCGTTCGACGAGCATGATCACGGCCGGGTTGATGCGGGGGAAGTAGACGGCGCCGCAGCCCGGGCAGCGCCGCGCACGCTCCTCCTCGAGCGGCTCGGTGGGCGACCCGCAGCGGCCGCAGAAAGCGTGGGTGCGGAACCACTCGGCGACCATGAAGGCGCGGCCGGCCACCGCATGCAGGTCGCCGTCGAGCCGGCCGAAGAGGTCGCGCAGCCCGGCCGCGGTCAGGCCGCCGGCCGGCTCCAGGCCGGAGTCGAGGGGGAGGCTGAAGCAGGCGACCCCGTCGAGGCGGCCGATGTAGATGGGGTCGGCCGCGGCCCCCATGGCGGCCAGCTCTTGGTGAGCCGGCAGCTGGTGACCCTCTCGGATGAGCAGCCGCTCCCCCAGGAAGGCGAAGACCAGGGAGTCCTCGCCCGGGCGCAGATGCAGATCGACGCCGGGCTCGAATCGCCTGCTCACCGGCTTCTGATCCTAAACTTGCATCCGGCGGCGCATCCACACGGCTACTAGATGTAGCCTCGTGGGTACGGGCCGCGCCCTGATGCGGCCCAATTTGTAGCCCCTTCCAAGAAACCGCACACAACATCTAGTCGAAACGGCGCGCACCCGCTATACTGCGCCAGACCCGCCAAGTCACTCTCACCCGTCGTTCCAGGAGTCTTTGAAGCAACGTTGTCCCGGCGGAAGCGCGTAGCCGGTCTCGATCTCGGCACCAGCCGGGTCGGGGTCGTGATCGGCGAGGTCGACGACTACGGCCAGGTCCAGCTGCTCGGCGTCGGCGAGGTGCCGAGCGAGGGCCTGCGCAAGGGCGTGGTCGTGAACATCGACAAGACCGTCCACGCCATTCACGGCGCCATGGTGGGCGCCGAGCGAATGGCCGGCGTCCGGGTCGAGTCGGCGGTCGTCTGTTTGGGCGGTCCCCACCTGCAGTCGCAGAACAGCCGCGGCGTGGTCGCCGTCTCGCGTGGCCGCGACTTCGAGATCTCCGGCGACGACGTCGACCGGGTGATCGAGGCGGCCCGGGCGGTGGCGATCCCAAGCGACCGCCAGGTCATCCATGTGCTGCCCCGGAGCTTCACCGTCGACGGCCAGGAGGGCGTGCGGGAGGCGGTCGGGATGACCGGGCAGCGGCTCGAGGTCGAGACCAACATCATCACGGGCGCCCAGACCTCGGTCCAGAACGTCATCAAGTGCATCCACCAGGCCGGCCTCGACGTCGACGATGTGGTCGCCCAGGGCCTGGCCAGCGGCGAGGGCGTGCTCACCGACAACGAGGTCAATCTCGGCGTCTGCCTGATCGATGTGGGCGCCGAGACGACCGACGTCGTGGTCTACAGCGAGGGCGCCGTGCTCAAGCTGGCGGTCCTGCCCGTCGGTGGCAACCACGTCACCAACGACATCGCGATCGGCCTCCGCACCACCCCGCAGGACGCAGAGACGCTGAAGCTGAACTACGGGCACACGCTGCCCGACGTGATCCCAGCCGAGGAGCGGATCGAGGTCAGGCAGGTCGGCGGCGACCGCATCCAGGCCATGCCCCGCCGGTTCCTGGCCGAGATCATCGGCCCCCGCATGCGCGAGATCTTCAACCTTGCGCGCGAGGAGGTTCGGAAGAGCGGGTACGACGGGCTGCTCCCGGCCGGAGTGGTCGTCACCGGCGGCGCCGCGCGGCTCATGGGCACCACCGACGCAGCGCAGGCCGTCTTCGACTCCGCCGTCCGGCTCGGCCTGCCGACCGGCGTTGGCGGGCTCGCCGACCGGGCCGGCGGCCCTTCCTGGGCGGCCGCCGTCGGCCTCGTCAAGTGGGGCGCCCGCCTGCAGCCGGCGGGCATGGTCGCCACCGGGACGCGCGGCGACAGACAGCCGGTGGCGCTGGGTGCCGCTTACCACCGGACCGTGAGGTGGCTACGTGACTTTTTCTAGGGACGAGCAGCGACGGCAACTGGGATTCGAGGGGCTCCCGAACGAAAACGGCTTGGAGGTCGATATGAAGGACCAGCGGCAGGACGGCAAGGCGAGGATCAAGGTGATCGGGGCCGGCGGTGGCGGCGGCAATGCGGTCAACCGCATGATCTCGGCGTCCCTCAAGGGCGTGGAGTTCATCGCAGTCAACACCGACATGCAGGCGCTCGAGAACTGCAGTGCCGACATCAAGGTCAACATCGGCCGCAAGGTGACCCGGGGCCTCGGCTGCGGCGCCGACTGGACCAAGGGCCGCGACGCCGCCGAGGAGTCCAAGGCCGAGCTCGCCGAGCTGGTCAAGGACTGCGACATGATCTTCCTCACCGCCGGCATGGGTGGCGGCACCGGCACCGGGTCGGCGCCGGTCGTGGCCGAGCTCGCCAGGCAGACCGGGGCGCTCACCATCGCCGTCGTCACCCGGCCCTTCCGCTGGGAGGGCAAGATCCGCAACGAGACCGCCGAGGAGGGGATCAAGAACCTGCGCGAGAAGGTCGACGCGCTGATCGTGATCCCCAACGACCGCCTGACCCAGATGGTCGACCGCAAGACCACCCTCGAGGAGGCCTTCCGGATCGCCGACGACGTGCTCCGGCAGGGCGTCCAGGGTATCGCCGACCTGATCGTCAGCCCGGGCACCATCAACCTCGACTTCGCCGACGTCAAGGCCGTGATGTCGCAGGCCGGCGAGGCGCTCATGGGCATCGGCTTCGGCTCCGGCGACAACCGGGCCGAGGACGCGGCCAAGCAGGCGGTGTCCAGCCCGCTGCTCGAGACCTCGATCGATGGCGCGCAGGGCATCCTCTTCAACATCACCGCCGGCCGGGACATCACCCTCCACGAATGCGAGAAGGCGGCCGAGATCGTGAAGGCGTCGGCCGACCCGGCGGCCAACATCATCTTCGGCGTCGTCCACGACGAGCGGATGCAGGGAGAGGTCAAGATCACGGTGATCGCGACCGGCTTCGGCAGGCGCCAGCCGCGGGTCGAGCAGGCGCAGCCGGCGGCGACCACCGCCACCGTGGTGCCGGACTTCGCCACCCGCGTCGGAGTCGGCGCACCGGTCGAGCCCAGGCCGACTTTCGGAAATGAGGAGGAGGACCTCAACATCCCCGCCTTCCTCAGGAACCGGCAGTAGCGGCGACCGCATAAGGAAGGGAGTTGAAGCGGGCGGCGGAGCCACCGCCGCCCGTCCAGAGTTCAGATGAGATGTCCCTACTGCGGCCACCACGATCTGAAGGTGGTCGATTCGCGCGATTCCGAGGTCGGGGAGGCCATCCGGCGGCGCCGTGAGTGCCTCGGCTGCGGGCAGCGGTTCACCACCTACGAGCGGATCGAGGCGGTGCCCTTCTACGTCATCAAGAAGGATGGGCGGCGCGAGGACTTCGATCCGCAGAAGCTCTTCGGGGGCCTGAAGAAGGCGACCGAGAAGCGCGACATCTCCCAGGAGAAGCTGCGCGGCATCGTGGAGGAGATCGAGGCCGACCTCCGGCGCAGCGGCCGGGTCGAGATTCCCAGCGGGGAGATCGGCGAGATGGTGATGGAGCGACTCAAGGAGCTGGACGACATCGCGTACATCCGGTACGCCTCGGTCTACCGGGAGTTCATGGACCTGCAGCAGGTGAAGCGGGAGATCGAGCAGGTGCTCTCGACGAGGCCGGCGGCCCGCAGGTAGCGCGGAAACGCCACCTCACCACCAGGTGGGGAGAAGGCTTGGCCCGGGCGCGGGCTTGGGTCGGGCGGCCGGGTGGGAGGAGGCCAGCCCCTGCGGGCTAACCTGTCGGCATGGACTGGCAGGGCATGTTCGTTCCCCGGATCCTGACGCGCCGGGGCAAGCCGCCCGCCAGCCTCAATCCCCCGGCTGAGGCGGATCTGGAGAAGCTGCGCGCCCTGCGCGAGGGCGGCTCGAAGATGGACCTGCCCCACCCTCTGCGCTGCTTCCTCGACTTCCCCGGCGAGGCCGAGGCACGGTCGGCGATGGAGAGATTGGAGAAGGAGGCGATGCAGTCCCAGCTGAGAGCCGAGCCCGGCGGCCGCTGGACGGTCACCGTGGTCGAGCGCATCGTCCCCTCGCCCGGCGCCGTGACCCGCCTGCGCGAGACCCTGACCGAGGCCGCCGAATCGGTGGGAGGGCGGTTCCGCGACTGGACGGCACCCCTCGTCTACTAGGCCTGTCCTGACCATCCCGGCGCTCGAGCGGAGCGGCCTCGTCCACGGCTTCTCCACCCGCGCCCTGGGCCAGATGCGCAGGCAGCAGCAGCCCCTCACCCCCGAGCGCCGTGCCTTTGCGCGGGCCCTGGGCCTCGATCCGGGGCGCATCAGCTTTGTGGGGGCCGTGCACGGCAGCCGAGTGGCGAGGATCGACCAGCCGGCGGTCGTGGCCGAGGGCTGCGATGCGCTGATCACCGCCGAGAGCGATCTACCGCTCTTCGCAACCTTCGCCGACTGCTATCCGATCGTCCTCTTCGACCCCGTGCGCGGGGCGGCGGGGCTGGCCCACGCCGGGTGGCGGGGCACCAAGGCCGGCGTCGCCGCCCACGCCGTGGAGGCCCTGGCCGCGGAATACGGATGCCGCCCGGGCGAACTGGTGGCGGGCATCGGGCCCGGCGTCTGCGGCAACTGCTACGAGGTCGGGCCCGAGGTGGCCGGCCAGTTCCCGGACGAGGTGGTCCGTCCCAATGGCGAGGGCAGGTACCTGCTGGACCTCGCCGGCGCCAACCGCCGCCAGCTGCTGGCGGCCGGCGTGCGAGGTGAAAGCATCCACGACCTCGGGATCTGCACCATGGAGGATCGCGAGCTGCCGTCACACCGGCGGGACGGTGACGGCGCGCGCTTCGCATGCATAGTCTGCCTGCGGCGGAGCTGATCGCCGAGCGGCTGTCCGAGGTCCGCCGCCGGGTCGAGCAGGCGGGTGGCGACCTCGGATCGGTCCGCATACTGGCGGCGACCAAGGGCCGCTCGATCGAGGAGTGCTCGGCGGCTCTGCGGGCGGGCGTCGATGCCCTGGGCGAGAACCGCGTCCAGGAGGCGCTCGGCAAGATGGACGCGCTGCCGGCGGCGGAGTGGCACCTGATCGGCCACCTGCAGACCAACAAGGTTCGCCAGGCGGTTCACCGGTTCGCCCTCATCGAAACCGTCGACTCCCTGCGCCTGGCGCAGGCGCTGGCGGCGCGCGACCATCGGCCGCAGGCCGTGCTGCTCGAGGTCAACGCCTCGCGCGAGCCCCAGAAGCACGGGTTCGCGCCGGAGAGCGCGGTCGCCGCCTGCCTCGAGGTCGCCTCGCTGCTCGAGCTGCGGGGCGTGATGGGCATGGCGGCCGCGGAAGGCGATCCCAGGCCGGCCTTCGCAACACTGCGACGGGTGCGCGACGAGGCGGAGCAGCGGCTGGGCCGGACCCTGCCCATCCTCTCGATGGGGATGAGCGGCGACTACGAGGCGGCGGTCAGAGAGGGCGCCACCCTGCTTCGGTTGGGCAGGGTCCTCTTTGGGTACCCTCGCAGCGGATGATCAGCGTCATCGGCCTTCTCACCATCCTCTGCTATGCGTTCTTCATCGCCATCTTCATCAGGATCGCGTTCTCCTGGATCGGACCGGACATGCGCAACCCGCTGTTCCGGATCACCTACCAGATCACGGAGCCGGTCTTGGCGCCCGTGCGCAACCTGCTGCCGCCCACGGCCGGCATCGACCTCTCGCCGATGATCGTGACCTTCGTCCTCTTCATGATCCTGAACCTGCTCTCCAGGGTCGGGTAGTAAACTCGACCGGACCTGGCGACGACGGAGACGGGTAGGCCCGTCCAGCTGCCCCACAGAGAGCCTCTCCACGGCTGAGAGAGAGGTGGAGCAGGCGGAGACCGAGATCACTCCCGAGCCAGGACCTCAAGAGAGCTCGGTGTTGGGCGACCAAAGCCGGGAACCTGGGTGGTACCGCGGGTCGCGATGGCTCGTCCCAGAGATCACTTTGACGAGGACGGGTTCATGCAGACCGTGAAGCGCTTCCAGGAGGTTTCCAGCCGCGTCAGCTTCCCGCAGCTCGAGCAGGAGCTGATGGAGCGGTGGCGCCAGGAGCGAACCTTCGAGGAGTCGATCGCGCACCGCAAGGACAGCCCGCGCTTCGTCTTCTACGAGGGGCCTCCCACCGCCAACGGCCGGCCGGGCACCCATCACATCCTGGCGCGCGCCTTCAAGGACCTCTTCCCGCGCTTCAAGACCATGAAGGGCTTCCAGGTCGAGCGCAAGGCCGGCTGGGACACGCACGGGCTGCCGGTCGAGATCGAGATCGAGAAGAAGCTCGGGATATCGGGGAAGCAGCAGATCGAGGAGTACGGGCTGGAGGCCTTCAACGCGATGTGCCGCGCCTCGGTCCACGAGTACGTGGAGGAGTGGGTCCGCTTCTCGGAGCGGATGGCCTTCTGGCTCGATTTCTCGGATGCCTACTGGACGCTGACCAGCGACTACATCCAGTCCGTCTGGTGGGCGCTGAAGCGGATGTGGGACGAGGGGTTGATCTACAAGGGCTTCCGGGTCGCCCCCTACTGCCCCCGCTGCGCGACGCCGCTCTCCAGCCATGAGCTCGCCCAGGGCTACCAGGAGGACACGCCCGACCCATCGGTCTTCGTCCGCTTCCCGCTCAAGGGCCGGCCGGGCACCAGCATCCTGGCCTGGACCACGACGCCCTGGACCCTCCCGGGCAACGTCGGCCTGGCCGTGGGCAACGACATCGACTACGTTCGGGTTCGCCAGGGCGACGAATCGCTGATCCTGGCCGAGGCCCGGCTCAGCGTCCTCGAGGGCGGCTACGAGGTGGTCGAGCGCTTCAAGGGCGACCGGCTGGTCGGCCTCGAGTACGAGCCACCCTACCGCTACCTGCTGCCCCCCGAGGGCGAGTACAGGGCCTTCGTCGTGGTCGACGCCGATTTCGTGTCGGTCGAGGACGGCACCGGCGTCGTCCACACCGCCGCCGCCTACGGCGCCGACGACCTCCGGCTCTGCCAGGAAAAGGGCCTGCTCGTGCGCCACACCGTCGACCTTCGCGGGCGCTTCCGGCCCGGGGTGGAGAAGTTCGCGGGCCTCTTCGTCAAGGAGGCCGACCCGCTGATCACCGAGGACCTGCGCGAGCGCGGCCTGCTCTACCGGTCCGGCGAGATCCGGCACACATATCCCTTCTGCTGGCGCTGCAAGACCCCGCTCATCTACTACGCGCTCGACGCCTGGTACGTCCGCACGACCGACCGCAAGCACGAACTGGTTCGCAACAACGCCGAGACCAACTGGGTCCCCTCCCACATCAAGGAGGGGCGGATGGGGGAGTGGCTGCGCAACAACGTGGACTGGCAGTTCTCGCGCACGCGCTACTGGGGCACCCCGCTTCCCTTCTGGCAGTGCGAGCAGTGTCCGGCGATGCGCTGCGTCGCCTCCGCCGAGGAGCTCGGCCTGGAGCCGGACGCCGACCTGCACCGGCCGTACATCGACGAGGTGACGCTGCCCTGCGAGAAATGCGGCGGCAGCATGCGGCGGGTGGCGGACGTGCTCGACGCCTGGTTCGACAGCGGCTCCATGCCCTTCGCCCAGCGAGGCTATCCGCGCCACGGCGTGCAGGCCTTCGAGCGCAGCTTTCCGGCCGACTTCATCTGCGAGGCGATCGACCAGACGCGTGGCTGGTTCTATTCGCTGCTCGCAGTCTCGAGCCTGCTCTTCGGCCGCAACGCGTACCAGAACGTGATCTGCCTCGGGCACGTGGTCGATGCCGAGGGCGGGAAGATGAGCAAGTCGCGCGGCAACGTGCTCGATCCCTGGCACCTCTTCGAGACCTTTGGCTCGGACGCCGTCCGGTGGTTCTTCTACACCTCGACCACGGTGGGCGAGAACTACCGCACCGGGCATGAGCAGCTCCAGGAGGTGGCCCGCCAGTTCCTGCTGCCGCTCTGGAACGTGTACGCGTTCTTCGTCATGTACGCCAACATCGACGGCTTCGACCCCGAGTCGGCGGCCCTGCCGGTGGGCGACCGCCCGGTGCTCGACCGCTGGCTGCTCTCCCGGCTTTCGCGGCTGGCGATGACGGTCGATTCGGCGCTCGAGCGCTACGACGTGAACGGCGCCGCCCGGCCCATCCAGGCCTTCGTGGAGGATCTCTCCAACTGGTACGTGCGGCGCTCACGCCGCCGCTTCTGGAAGAGCGACTCCGACGCCGACAAGCTCTCGGCGTACCAGACGCTGTACACGGCGCTGGTCACCCTCTCCGGACTGCTCGCGCCCTTCGTCCCATTCGTCGCCGACGCCGTTCACCGCAACCTGCGCGGCGGCAGCGTGCACCTGAGCGACTGGCCGGCGAGCGATCCCGGCTGGGTGGACGAGACCCTCGAGGGCCAGATGGCGACGGCCCGGCGGCTGGTCGAGCAGGGGCTGGCGGCTCGCGATGGCGCGCGGATCAAGGTCCGGCAGCCACTGCGCCGCCTGGTCGCTCCGGGCGATGCCCTGCCCGCCGACATCACCGCCATCGTCATGGAGGAGCTGAACGTCAAAGAGGTGCAGTTCGGCGGAGCCGAGGTGGCCCTCGACACCGAGATCGACGAGGAGCTCCGGCTCGAGGGCCTGGCCCGCGAGGTGGTGCGCCTGGTCAACGACCAGCGCAAGAAGGCCGGACTCAACGTCGACGACCGGATCGTTCTCCACTGGGAGGCGGCCGGCGAGCTGGCGCGTGCGCTCGAGGCGCACCGCGGCTGGCTCGGCCGGGAGGTGCTGGCGACCAGCGTCCTCGGCACCCGCGAGTCCGGCCTCCATGAGGCGGAGTCGACGGTCGGCGGCCATCCGCTCTGGATCGGTCTTCGCAAGGCTTGAGCCGGGAAGCGTCCGGCCGGGCCCTCTTCGCGCTCACCGCGGTGGTCGTGTTCATCGCCGACCGCCTCACCAAGGGCCTGGTCAGCGCCAACATCGAGCTCGGGCACGAGGTGAGCGCGATCCCGGGCCTGGTCTGGATCGCCAACACCCGCAACTCGGGGGCGGCCTTCGGCGTGGGGCGCTCGGGCAGCCTCTTCTTCCTGCTGGCCTCGATCGTGGTCGCCGCCGCCATCCTCTGGTACGTGGCCAGCAACCGGCTCGGGCCCTGGCTGCTGGCAGTGCTCGGCCTGATCTTGGGCGGAACCGTGGGCAACGGCTACGACCGGCTGGTGCACGGCGGCGAGGTGACCGACTTCATAGCGCTGCACTGGTTCCCGATCTTCAACGTGGCCGACTCCTGCATCTCGGTCGGGGTCGTCCTTCTCCTCCTGGGGTCCCTGCTGCGGCAGCGCAGCGCCGGCTGAGGGCGGCGGCGCCCGCGCGCCGGCTCGACAGCTTTCTCGCCGCCGCCGACCCCGACCTGTCGCGGAGCCTGGCAGCCCGGCTGCTGCGGGAGGGGCGGGTGCTCGTCAACGGCCGGAACGCCAGGCCCTCGGACCACGTCGCGCCCGGCGACGAGGTCGTGTACGAGGTGCCCGAGGCGGAGGAGGCCGCACCCCAGGCTGAGACGATCCCGCTGCGGCTGATCTACTCCGACCCCGACCTGGTCGTGGTCGACAAGCCGGCCGGAATGGTCGTTCATCCGGGGCCCGGCCACGCCAGCGCCACGCTGGTCCACGCCCTGCTCGGTCTCGGAGGCACGTGGTCGACGGCGGGCGGGGAGGCCCGCCCGGGCATCGTCCACCGGCTCGACGCCGGCACCAGCGGCCTGATCCTGGCCGCGCGCACCGATCCCGCCCACCGGGCGCTCGCCGCTCAACTCGCCGACCGCTCGCTATCGCGGAGCTACCTGGCGATCGTCCTCGGCCGCGTCCGGGAGGACCGGGGGGTGCTGGAGGGGCCGATCGGCCGCGACCCCGGGCACCGCCAGCGCATGGCCGTGGTCGAGGGCGGGCGTCCGGCGCGGACCCGCTACCGGGTGCTCGAGCGCAAGCCCGGCCACACGCTGGTCGAGGCCGAGCTCGAAACCGGCCGGACCCACCAGGTCCGCGTCCACTTCGCCGCCTTCGGCCATCCGCTCGCCGGCGACCGCCTCTACGGCGGCACCCGGGCCGCCGCCACCGCCGCCCGTCCTATGCTTCACGCCTACCGTTTGCGTTTGAGGCACCCCACGACGAACGAGCTCATGACCTTCGAAACGCCGCCGCCCGAGGACTTCACCGCACGCTGGACCAGCCTTTGAGAACCGGCCTCCTGATCGTCATATCCGGCCCCGGCGGCGTCGGCAAGGACACCCTGATCGAGCGCCTGCTCGCCATCGACCCGCGGCTTCGCTACTCGATCTCGTACACCACCCGCCCCCGGCGCGATTACGAGGTGGACGGCCGGCACTACACGTTCGTGACCGAGGCCGAGTTCCGCGAACTCGTCAGACAGGGCGAGTTCCTCGAGCACAAAATCGTCGGCGGCCACCTCTACGGCACCTCGGTAGACCGGGTCGAGGAGCTCCAGGCGGGCGGCCACGACGTGATCTTGAAGATTGACGTCCAGGGTGCCGAGGAGGTCCGGCGCCGGCGCCCGGACGGTGTCTTCGTCTTCGTCGCACCGCCATCGATGGCCGAGCTGCTGAGGCGGCGCATCAACCGCGGCTCCGATTCCGAGGAGGTGATCGAGGCCAGGCAGCGCCTGGCCGAGGTGGAGATGGGCTTTGCCGAGCGTTACGACCACGTGGTCGTCAACGATGACGTGGCCCGGGCGGTGGCCGAGATCGAGGCGATCCTAGATCGCGAGCGGCGAGCGCGCCGGATCCAGGCGGAGACCG
The DNA here is from genome assembly GCA_964383855.1 of uncultured Actinomycetes bacterium. Taxonomy (GTDB): domain Bacteria; phylum Chloroflexota; class Dormibacteria; order Dormibacterales; family Dormibacteraceae; genus CAZHAC01. Next base: position 42,815 of record CAYLIP010000001.1, read on the forward strand.
TCTGACCGTGCCGCTCGAGCGCGTCGAGGTGCCGGTCGAGGTCCGCGGCCTCCGGATCGCGCTGCTGGTGACCGGCGGCGTCGCCGCCTACAAGGTCGCCGACCTCGCCTCCGCGCTGGTGCAGGCGGGCTGCCGGGTGCGCGCTGCGCTGACGCCTGCCGCCGCGCGCTTCGTGGGGCCGCCGACCTTCTCCGGGGTCACCGGCGAGCCGGTACTGACCGAGCTCTGGTCGGCCTCGGGGCCGGATCCCGAGCCCCACGTCCAGCTCGGGGACTGGGCGCAGCTGGTCCTGGTCGCGCCCGCCACCGCGAACACGATCGCCAAGTTCGCGCAGGGCCGGGCCGACGACGCGGTCAGCGCCACCTGGCTGGCGGCGCGGTGCCCGGCGGTCGTGGCGCCGGCCATGAACGACGCCATGTGGGCCAAGCCGGCGGTCCAGGAGAACGTGGAGGTGCTCCGGGAGCGCGGGGTGCTCGTGGTCGCGCCCGCCGAGGGCCGCCTGGCCAGCGGGCACGTGGGCGCCGGCCGGCTGCCCGCCGGCCAGGCCCTGGTGGACGCGCTGGCGGCCGCGGCTCGCTCGCGGTACGACCTGGCCGGCCGGCACGTGGTCGTCTCCGCGGGCGGAACGCGGGAACCGATCGACCCCGTGCGATTCATCAGCAACTACTCGAGCGGCAAGATGGGTTTCGCCTTCGCGGTCGCCGCCGCGGAGCGCGGGGCGCGGGTGACGCTGGTGACGGCGGCCCATCACCCGCCGCACCCCGGCGTGAGCGAGGTCGCCGTCGAGACCGCGGCCGAGATGGAGGAGGCCCTGGCCGCCGCCCAGCGTGAGGCCGACCTGCTGGTGATGGCGGCGGCGGTGGCCGACTTCCGGCCGGTGCAGGTCGAGGGCGCGAAGATCCGGCGTGAGGAGCAGGCGGGAGAGCTGGTGCTCCGCCTGGAGAAGATCGGCGACATCGTGGCCGGCCTGGGCCGGGCGCCGGGTGCCGAGCGCGTGCTCCGGCTCGGATTTGCGGCCGAGAGCGCAGACCTCGAGGCCCACGCGCGCGAGAAGCTGGAGCGCAAGAACCTCGACGCGATCTTCGCCAACGACATCTCCCGGCGCGACATCGGCTTCGGCGCCGACGACAACGAGGGGGTGCTCTACCTGCGCGGCGGCGAGCGCATCGAGGTGCCCAAGCTGCCCAAGCGGGCCCTGGCCGACCGCGTCCTCGACGTCCTGGCGCCCCGGCTGCGATGAGGGGGGCGGCGGCGCTCCTGCTGCTGATCGCCCTCCTCGCCGGCGCCTCGGCCTGCGCTCCGCCCGGCTCTCCCAAGCGGACCGAGGCGGATGTCGACAAGGACCGGACCGCGGTCGCCGACGCCATCCGAGGCGCCGACCAGGCCGGCGCCTCGTTCCACATGACGGAGACGCTGAACCTGACCGGCGGCGACATCCCCCGGGGCCAGCAGCTGCAGATCAGCGCCCAGGCCGACGGCGTCGTCCTCGGCGGCCGCGCCCGGCTGATCTACAGGATCCTGCGCTCGCGCGGGCAGTCGATCCAGTTCGACATCCTGCTCTCGGGCCCCGACATCTACATCAAGCCGCGTGCTTCCACGCAGTGGAAGCGATCGAGCGCAGCGTCGGCAACCGCGCTCTATCCGGAGCTGCGCCTGCCGCTGGTGCGGGAGACCGTGCTGCTGGCCACAGAGGTCGGTTCGGGCAGCGTTGCCACGGTCAACAACGGGTTCGGACATCGCTACAAGGTGGTGCCCGCCAGCGATCAGCTCGAGCAGCTGATGGCGATCCCCGTCAGCGGCCAGGCGGAGCAGACCTTTCTGCGGACCGCCCGCGCCGAGATCGACGCCTACCTGACCCTGACCGGAGGCAAGCTGACCCGGCTCGAGGTCCACCTGAAGGGCGTCGACCCGACCAACGGCGAGAACCAGAAGGTGGACTCGACCGCCGATTTCACGCCCAGCAAGGTGAGCCCGATCGAGCTGCCCGCAAACGCCGTCCAGGTGCCGCCCAGCGAGATCCTGAACACCGGGGGCTAGGGGATGCTCTACGCCGAGGTGGCGGTCGAGGCCGGACGCACGCTCGACCACGAGACGTACACCTACTCGGTCCCCGGCGGCGTCGACATCGTGCCCGGCAGCCGGGTCTGGGTGCCCTTCGGGCGGCGCTCCACGGTCGGCTACGTGGTTTCGGTGGGGACCGAGGATCCCGGCATCGCGGTCCGGCCGGTCGAGCGGACGGACAGCGGTGAGCCGCTGCTGCTCGGCCACCAGGTGGAGCTGGCGCGCGCGGTGGCGACGCACTACTGGGTGCCGCTGATCGAGGTGCTTCGGGCCATGGTTCCACCGCGCATCCGGCGTGGAAAGTCGACCGGGGCCGGCCCCTCGGCGCGGCAGAGCCGGCACAGCCAGCTGCTGGCGGTGGCCGCGGCGACCGGTCACGAAGCCGGGCCCGAGCTCAACGCCGCGCAGAGCGCGGCCCTGGAGACGATCGCCGGCAGCCGGGCCACGCTGCTCCACGGGGTGACCGGCTCCGGCAAGACCGAGGTCTACGTGGAGGCGGCCCGGGCCGCGCTCGGCGAGGGTCTCCGGGTGCTGGTGCTGGTGCCCGAGATCACGCTGACCCCGCAGCTGGTCGGGTACTTCGCGCGCCGCCTGGGCGTGCGGCCGGCCGTGCTGCACAGCGGCCTGACCGAGCTGGAGCGGGCGCAGCAGTGGTGGCGGGCCCGCCGCGGCGAGGCCGACCTCGTGATCGGCAGCCGCTCGGCGGTCTTCACCCCGATTCCCAGGCTGGGCCTGGTCTGCGTCGACGAGGAGGGGTCGAGCGCATACAAGCAGGACCGGACGCCCAGGTACGACGCGACCTGGGTGGCGCGGCGGATGGCGGAGATGACGGGGGCGCGGCTGGTGCTGGGTTCGGCCACCCCGACCGTGGCCACCTATGCCGAGGCGGAGTCGGGCCTGCTCGGCCTCGCGCGCCTGCCTCGGCGCGCCCGGGGGGAGCCGGCGCCGGTGGAGCTGGTCGACATGCGCGAGGAGCTGGAGAGCGGCAACCGTCTCCCGCTCTCCCGCCGGCTGATGGAGGTGGTGGACGGCTGCATGGACGCGGGCGAGCAGGCGATCCTGTTCCTCAACCGGCGTGGAATGGCGACCTATTTGATCTGCCGCGACTGCGGGCAGTCGGTCCAGTGCCCGGGGTGCTCGGTCTCCCTGGTCCAGCACCCCGAGCTGGGCGGGCTTCACTGCCACTACTGCGGGTTCACCCAGGGCGAGCCCGAGTTCTGCCCGGCCTGCGGATCCCGACACATGAGTGGCCGGGGGATGGGCACCCAGCGCCTGGAAGCCATCGTCAAGAAGGTCTGGCCGGAGCGGAGCGTGCTCCGCCTTGACTCGGACGCGCTCCGGGGCAGCGAGGCCTACTTCCGGCTCTGGGAGTCTTTCGCCTCCGGCCAGGCCGACATCCTGGTCGGCACCCAGATGGTCGCTCGCGGCTTCGACCTCGACTCGGTGACCGCGGTCGGCGTGGTCGACGCCGACCTGCCGCTGCACTTCCCCGACTACCGGTCGGCCGAGAACACCTACGCCCTGGTCACGCAGGTCGCCGGGCGCGCCGGGCGGGCCCCGGGCCAGCGGCACGCCCGGGTCATCGTGCAGACCTCCAACCCCGACCATTACAGCCTCCGCTGCGCCGCCGAGGGCGAATACGAGGAGTTCTTCAGGATGGAGCTGCCGTCGCGGCAGGTCTTCTCCTTTCCGCCCTTCGCCCAGCTCGCCGTCCTGACCTATGCCGCGGCCGACGACGAGCGCGCGGCCACGGTGACGCGGGAGGCGGCGGACGAGCTGGCGGCGGGCCTGCTGCGCGAGGGGCTGGACGGGATCCGGATGCTGGGGCCGGCCCCCGCCTTCATGCACAAGCTGCGCGGCGAGTACCGCTGGCAGATCACGCTCAAGGGCGAGCGCCTGGATCGGGTCCGCTCGCTTCAGCCCCGAGGCAAGGGCTGGTCGATCGACGTGGACCCGGTGTCGTGACCGGCGCCGAGCTGCTCGCGCGGCACCCGGCGGAGTGGCGAGCCGCCATCAGCCACCCCTTCCTCGACGCGGTCCGCGACGGCAGCCTGCCCGAGCCGGCCCTGGCCGCCTGGCTGGTCCAGGACCACCACTTCGTGCTCGACCTTCTCCGCTTCCAGTCGCGGCTGCTGGCGGTCGCGCCGAGGGCGGCGCAGCGCGTGCTCGCCTCAGGACTGGTCGCGCTGGAGGCCGAGCTGACCTGGATGGAGTCGCACGCGCGCCGCCTCGGGCAGGACCTGGAGGCGGCGCCGCACGCGACCACGCTTGCCTACCGCAGCCACCTCGAAGCACTCCTCGAAGGCGGCCTGGCGAGCGCTCTGAGCGGCCTCTGGACGCTCGAGCGCGCCTACTTCGAAGCCTGGCGCGGAGCCGCTCCCGGCCATCCCCGCTACCGGGAGCTGGTCGATCACTGGACCGCACCCGAGTTCGAGGGCTACGTCGAGCAGCTGGAGGAGGCCGCGGTGCGGGCCGGGCTGGATGAGGGGGCGTTCCTCGAAACCGCCCGGCTGGAGCGCGACTTCTGGGAGATGGCGTGGGCGAGCTGAGTTTCAGCGATGAGCTGCGCGAGCAGGCCCTTCCCATCTGGCGGGCGCAGCTCGAGCATCCTTTCGTGCGCGGCATCGCCGACGGCTCGCTCGACAAGGAGCGTTTCCAGCACTGGGTGCGGCAGGACTACCGGTTTCTCGTCGAGTACTGTCGCGTGTTCGCCTTGGGCGCCGCTCGCGCTCCCGACCTCGACACCATGGGCCGCTTCGCCGCCCTCCTGCAAGCGACCGTCCGGGACGAGATGGATCTGCACCGGGCGCTGGCGGCCGAGTTCGGCATCAGCGCGCGGGAGCTCGAGCAGGAGCCGATGGCGCCCGCCACCCAGGCCTACACCGACTTCCTGGTGAGGATGGCGGCAGCGGCCGACTTCGCCGAGTTGGCGGCGGCGCTCCTGCCCTGCATGTGGGGATTCAGCTGGCTTGGCCAGCAGCTGGCGGCCGGCCCGCGACCGCCCGACAGCCGCCACGCCGCCTGGATCGACTCCTACGCCTCGGAGGAGTTCGCCGCGCTCGCGGCCTGGTGCCGGGAGCTGGTCGATCGCCTGGGCGCGGAGGCGGGGCCCGCCGTCCGCGACCGCATGCGGCAGGCTTTCGTGACCTCGAGTCGCTACGAGCTGGGCTTCTGGGAGATGGCCTGGCGGCGGGAGCGGTGGCCCGGCCCTACTGCGTGATGCCGGCCGCGCTGCGCACCTGGTCCAGGTGGGCGTCCTCGTGCTCGAGCATGTAGGGGATGGAGGTGCGGATGGTCCGCGCCGGCCACTCGGGCCAGCGAATCTGGCGATCGAGGTCCTCCTCGTCCATCCTGGCGAAGACCTCACGAAGCATCCGGCGCGCCTCGATCAGCTCGGTGCGGATGCGGTCGACGTCCCAGTCGGCGGCCCCGTCGACCTGGGCTTCGTTGAAGGCGTCCCGGTCTTCGGGCGACACGTGAAGGACGTCGCCTTCGAGCGCCCGCCGGATCACGAACGCCATGCCCAGCTCGGCTGAAACCAGGTGGGCGAAGAGCTGGCGAACCGTCCAGCCTGATCCGCGGTCGGCCTCGTCGAGCTGGCTTCCGGAGAGCGAGGCGACGATCCTCAGGGTTTCCTCGCGCTGGCCCTCGAGGGGCCTGAGTAGGTCGGCAGGCGCCATGCCTGCACACATAGTAGCGGCCCGGTTGGGCCATTCGAGGCCGTGGGTAGAATCCGGACGTGGCCATCCGCCCGATCCTCAGCTTCGAGAGCCCCGTGCTCCGCGAGAAGTCGAAGAAGGTTTCGCGCGTCGACGCGTCGGTGGTGAAGCTGCTCGACGACCTCGCCGAGACGATGCTGGCCGCTCCCGGGGCCGGGCTGGCGGCCAACCAGGTCGGGGTTGCGCTGCGGGTTTGCGTCGTCAAGGGCGACGAGAACCAGATCCACCAGCTGGTCAACCCGGAACTGGTCAAGGGCGAGGGCGTCCAGGTCGGCTACGAAGGTTGCCTCAGCTATCCCGGATGGGTGGGCAAGGTGGCTCGCTATGAGACCGTCAAGGTCAAGGCGCTGAACCGAAAGGGCCGGGAGGTCCGCATCACCGCCACCGGGTTCACCGCGCGCGCCTTCCAGCACGAGATCGATCACCTCGACGGCATCCTCTTCACCGATCGCCTGACCAGCCTCGACACGCTGGCGCGGGTCGAGGACCTGGAGTGGGAGGAAGAGGAGGAGGCTGCCGAGGCGGTCCGCGCCTGACCGGGCCGGCCCGCATGCGCATCGTCTTCGTGGGGACGTCTGCCTTCGCCGTGCCCGCGCTGCGCGCGCTGGTCGCGGCCGGCCACGACGTCCCTCTCGTGGTCACCCAGCCCGACCGCCCGGGCCACCGGCTCCGCCTGACGCCGCCCGCGGTCAAGGTCGCCGCCGAGGAGCTGCGGCTGCCCGTCTTCCAGCCCGAGCGGATCCGCGCTCCCGAGGCCGGCTCGCGGATCGCCGCCGAGCGGCCCGAGCTGATGGTCGTCGTGGCCTACGGTCAGATCATCCCGAGCAACGTGCTCGACATCCCGCCCCGCGGCGTGATCAACGTCCACGCCTCGCTGCTGCCCGCACACCGCGGGGCCGCGCCGGTGGCCCATGCCATCCTGGCCGGCGACCGCGTGACCGGCGTCACCATCATGCGGATGGACGAGAAGCTCGACCACGGGCCGGTGCTGAGCATGCGCGAGGTGCAGATCGCTCCCGATGAGAACAGCCTCGAACTGGGCGATCGGCTGGCTCACCTGGGGGCCGGCCTCCTGGTCGAGACGCTGGCCCGGCTTGACGAGCTGCAGCCGAAGGAGCAGGACCACGGCCGGGCGACGCTGGCCCCCAAGCTCAGCCGGGAGGACGGCGAGCTCGACTGGGACCGGCCGGCGGCCGAGATCGACCGCGCGGTTCGTGCCTTTCAGCCCTGGCCGGGAGTCACGCTGCCACTTCAGGACCAGAGGGTCAAGGTGCTCCGGGGCCGGCCGGTGCCGGGCGCCGCCCGGCCGGGCGAGCTGCTGGAATCCGGCCCGGACGGAGTCGTCATCGGCACCGCCGAGGGGGCCTACCGGCTCGAGGAGGTGCAGCTGCCGGGCCGGCGGCCGGTGCCCGCGGCGTCGCTCACGGGGCACCGCCATGCCGGGTAGGAAGGACGACAATCCCAACCGCGAGGTGGCGGTCAACCGCCGGGCCTTCCACGACTATTTCGTCGACGAGCGGTTCGAGGCGGGCATCGTCCTCACCGGCACCGAGGTCAAGTCGCTGCGGGCGGGCAAGGCCAACCTTCGCGACGGGTATGTGCGGATCGACGGTCGCGAGGCCTGGCTGGCGAACGTCCATATCTCGCCTTACACGCAGGGCGGCTACGTGAACCACGATCCCACGCGGCCGCGCAAGCTTCTGCTCCATCGCGACGAGATCGCCTCTTTGATCGGAAAGGTCCGCCAGAAGGGATACACGCTGGTGCCCCTGCGCGTGTACTTCGCTCGCAACCACGCCAAGGTCGAGGTCGGCCTGGCCCGCGGCAAGCGCGAGTTCGACAAGCGGCAGGCGCTGGCCGAGGCCGACGCCAGGCGGGAGATGGCCCGGGCGCTGCGTCGCTGAGCGTCCGGGCAACGTAGCGTGGGGCCCATGAAGGACAAGGAGCAGCGGGAGGACATCGGGACCGAGGAGCAGGACCTCGGCCATCACACCCAGGAGGGCGAGCGCGTCGCCGAGGCGACCGACGAGGTGGAGGGCTTCTCGATCCACGAGCCGAGCGAGGACGAGCTGGACGCCGACGACGGCTACGTCCACGAGCCACCCGACGTCGAAGCGGTTGACGTCAGGCCGCTCGGCGAGGAGGACTGAAGGGCGGGGAGGGTCTCCTCGCCGGGGTTCAGGCGGCCAGGTTGATGCCGATCGCCCGAAGGCGCTTGTTGAGGCCGTTCATGGCGAAGGCCAGGATCTCGTCCTGGCTCTGGCCGAATTCGCTGTAGTAGCGGTCGTCGGGCGGCTCGATGGTGCCTGAGATCAGCGGCAGGCACTCCACCAGCGTGCGCTGAATGAGCGGGGCGAACCGCTCCGCATCCTCGCGCACCGCCTCCTGCAGCACCTTGACCCCGAAGTTGACGTGCCGCGACTCGTCGCGGGCGACGGCGGTGAAGCCCTGGTAGTAGCCGAGGTGGGTGAGACCCTCCTCGCGCATCGACTCCAGCTCGAAGCGCTGGCCGGTCAGGGCAAGCGTCCCCTCGACGACGATGTGGTAGATGGTCACGCCCTCGATGAAGGCGTCCATGTCCCTGGGGTTGCTCGCCATCCGCTGGGCGACGCTGGGCAGGCGGTCGTAGAAGAGCTCGTTGTAGCCGGGATTGGTGTCGGGACGGATCTCATCCAGGATGTGCTGGAGGTCGACGGCGTCGGTGCCCACCACCTCGCGCCACCAGCGGTCGAAGAAGAGGGTGTGGCGCGCCTCGTCGACCATCTGCGTGGAGAGGAAGATCTCGATCTCCGGCCGGGGCGCCGCCCACACGAACGGCGCCAGGGTGGCGGTGACGCGCTCCTCCCCGTTGAAGAACAGTCGCCGCGACCAGAGCGTCGCTTCGCGTTCGATCTCGGTCGCCTCCATCCAGCGCTCGCGGTCGGGCCGGAAGTCGATGTCCGAGACCGCCCAGTGCTGCTTCTCCCAGCGCCGGAAGAGGTCCAGGTAGCTGGGCATGTTCTCCAGCCCGCGGTCGATGAAGAGCAGCACGTCGTCGATGCGGATGTCGCCCAGCTGCTTCAGGTCGGCGCTGGCCACCCGCTCCATCACGTCTTCCATGTCAGACCTCCGATTCGTATATGGCGCGGCCCATGCGCGCGGCGTGGGCGACGATCTCCTGCCGCCCCAGGCTGCGGTCGTCGATCCACCAAAGCCCGAGCTCGGTGACCATCCCGGCCAGTGCGTGGCCGGCCAGCGGGCGGTGCGCATCCGGGATCTCGCCCAGGCTGCGGGAACAGATCTCGAGGAAGCGCTCGGTGAGCTCGCGGTAGAGGCCGGCGAAGGCGGGATCGGCCTGCAGCGCCTGCCGGAAGAAGACCCGGTAGAGGTCCGAGTGGTCCTCCACGAAACCGAAGTACGCGTCGGCCGCGGCGAGCAGGGGATCGGCCTCCGAGGCGGCGGCCAGCAGCCGGCCCTCGAGATCGGCGGCCGCCCGTTCGATCACCGCCTCGAAGAGCCGACGCTTGCTCTCGAAGTGCTGGTAGAGGAGGGCCTCCGAGACGGCGGCGGCAGCGGCGATCTCCCGGGTGGTGGCCTGGTGGTAGCCGGCCGACCCGAAGACACCCTCGGCGGCGTCGAGGATGGTGGCGCGGCGGGCGGGGGCTGAAAGCCGGCGAGCGCCGGCAAGCGTCTGGACCACGGCTAAGTAAGTGCTTACTCACCTTAGGTCCGGCGCGACGGCTCGTCAAATGGCCTCATCCGGAGAGCCGCGCCCCGGCATTGGGCCGTTGGCGGTGTGTGGAGGCGGCCTGCCGTGGGTACAATCCCGCAGTAGCTTCGTGGGGGCGTCCGGCTTCGACGGGGCAGTTGGGTCTCGAGATAGCGAGCCGAGGGCCGTGTGCGTCACAGCGGCAGGCAACACAAATGCCAACAACGATCGCGCTCTCGCCTACGCTGCGTAAGCAGTAGAGGTATGAGCCCCGGGCCTTAGAGCCCGGGCGCCGCCCCAGGTAGCGCCGGCGGACCTGGGAACCGGTGTCACAAAAGCCGGCTCGCCGCTTCGGGGGAGCTTCGGCCCCGGGCGGGACATTCACCGCAGCTGGCCCGCAGGGATCCCGTCGGGAGGAGCCCTAGGGTGAGATCAAAATCCCGGACACGCTCGTAGAGGTCTTGAGGGACGCTGCTTCGGACGCGGGTTCAACTCCCGCCGCCTCCACCACCCTCAGGTCACGCCGGTGGTCCGGCTACGAAGCCGAGGGCCTCGCGCCCGCTCGGACGCTCTTCCAGTGACGCCGCCGCGCCCTGGCGTCGCGAAGCCGCTTCTCGACACCTGAGACACCGGCCGCCTCGCTTTGGAAATCGGCGCGCATGGCCGACAGGGTCCGTATCAGCTCGTTGTAGACCTCGACCCAGTGGCCGGCGTCGTCCGCGGCCGCCGACTGGGAGAATTCAAGGTCTTCCACCAACTCGCTTCCTTCACCGGCCCCCGGCCCTTTCGATGCGGATCGTAGTCCGGTCGGGCACAGTGGTCAATTGCCCGGTACGGCATCGTATCTGGCGGGCGCTGCGCATCCCCGGCGAACGGCGAGGTGGCGGCTGAACGGGTCTGGCCACAAGACCGGACAGGGAGTATCGTTGCGCGCACGGAGAGCCGGCGCGCGACATTCGCGGAGGTCCTGGTGGTGCCGGTGCGGCGGCTGCTTGGGGCCATCACCGCGGCTCCGGCGTGCGACCTCTGCTCCCATCCCGCCTCGACCGGCTGGTACCTGGACCCCGTCGGCCGGCCGCGCGGCCGCTGCGCCGGCTGCGTCGAGCCGGAGCCGGACGCTCTGCCCGCCGAGCCGGCGCCTTAGCGCCGCATCCGCGGCGCCCGTGCCGCCCCTAGCCCAGCGAGTGCAGCGCCTCGACCGTCCCGCGACCGTGAAGGTGGAAGAGCACGACCCCGCCGCGGGCGCGGATCGCCGCCACCATGGCGCCTGGGTCAGCGTCGGCCCAGTCGCGCGTGTCGACATCCCAGAGCAGGACCGTCAACCCGAACTCGGAAGCGATTCGAGCGACGCGGCCGCCGGGACCGTCCCATGAGCCGTAGGGGGGCCGGAAGTACGGGCAGCCGGCCATGACCCCGCCGGCGATCTCGGCCCGGATCGCGGCGTCGTTCAGCCGGCGCAGGTCGGGGTGGCTGTAGGTGTGATTGCAGACCTGGTGGCCGGCGGCCTTCAGCTGGTCGACGAGCCAGGGATACCGATCGCGGCACTGCCCGGTCACGAAGAAGAGCCCTTGGCGCTGGCTCTGTCCCAGGGCATCCACGATGGCGCCCATCTGCGCGGGCTCGCCGCAGTCGTCGAAGGTCAGCGTCACCGTCGAGCTGTAGCCCGCGCTCGAGTTGGGAATCGCTAGCCTGGTCTGCCCGAGCCCGCTCCGAGCCGGGACGAACACGTTCACCGCGGCGTCGATTGGCAGCTGGGCGAACAGCGTCGAGCGGCTCACCGGCGGCGCGGAAGCGGGCACCGCCGCGGCCGCCACGGGGACGGGGCTGATGAAGTCGTCCTCCGGTGCCGGCCGCGCGTCGATGGCGGCCACGGGGGCGTGCGCCTCGAGCGTCCGGACCGGGTTCACGTGACCGGCGGCGAGCGTCCCGGCCGCGATCTGGGCAGCGAGGGCAGCGCGAATTGCCCAGGCAAGCTTGCGCCCCCTCATCCCACAGCGAAATTAGCGAGTCCACCCGACCCCGGCCATGGGCGTTTGCCGCGTACCCACGGGGACAGCCGCCCCGGGACCGCGTGGGCGGTCGCGTGGGCCGGGCCGGGCGGCGAGCCCTCTTCAGGGCAGAGCCCGGCCCAGGCTCAGCCCGCCGCCGTCATGCCCCGGCCGCCGGCCTGGCGAGGTTGGGAAGGGCAATCGGCGGAAGCTTGAAGTCGAGGTTCTGGCGCCGGTCCTCGTACTGAGGCGGGAGCTGCAGCGCCGAGCCGAGCGCATCCGCCGGCTCGTCGACGGTGAAGCCGGGATCGTCGGTCGCGATCTCGAAGAGGACGCCTCCCGGCTCGCGAAAGTAAATCGACCGGAAGTACTTCCGATCGATCACCGGCGTCACGTTGCACCCGGCCGCGGCCAGGGTCTCCCGCCAGGACAGCTCGTGCTCGTCGCCGGCTGCGCGCCAGGCCACGTGGTGCACGGTCCCGCAGGCCTCCTCGCCCGCGGGCGCATCGGGCATGACCAGGAGGTCGAGCATCGAGTGGGGACCGCCGGCGCCGGTCCGGAAGCGCAGGCGGTTGCCCTCGACTCCGGCCGCCTCGAAGCCCAGGGTCTCCTCCAGGAAGCGTGCGCTGGCCGCCTCGCCGGCCAGGCAGAGACCGACCGAGTGAAATCCGCGGATGGCGTGCCGGACCGGAACCGGTCCCTCTTCCCAGGGCTGCCAGCGGTCGTCCGACGCCTCGCCGACGAGCTCCAGCCGGATGCCGTCGGGGTCCTCGAGGGCGATCGCCTCGGTGCCGAAGCGGGATTGCCGCGTGAGGTCGACGCCGAGACCGCGGAGACGATCCCACCAGTAGCCGAGCGCCGCCTCGGGGACGGCGAAGCAGACGTTCAGCACCTGTCCCGTTCCCTGGCGCCGCCAGGGCAGGTGGGGCCAGCCGAAGAAGGTCATCGCCGTCCCCGGCGTGCCCAGGTAGTCGCCGAAATAGAGGTGGTAGGTGTCGGGGACGTCGAAGTTGACCGTCTTCTTGATGAACCGAAGGCCGAGGCCGGCGACATAGAAGTCGACGTTCTTCTGAACGTCGCCGGTGATGGCGGTCACATGATGGATACCGGCGAGGCTGGCTGGCAACGGCTTGCCTCCGCTGCGTGTGGAAGGTTGTGGGGGAATTAGCTTAGACGCAGTGGACGGCAGGGTCATGGCGTACATCCGCGCACGCTGCCTCGCACTTCCGGACGTCGGTGAGAGGTTGAGCCACGGCTCGCCCGCCTTCTTTCGCGGCCCCCGGCAGTTCGCCACGGTCCTCGACAACCACCACGGCGACGGCCGCTTCGCCCTCTGGTGCGCAGCTCCGCCGCTGGCGCAGCCGGCGCTGGTGGAGGCGGACCCAGAGCGGTTCTTCGTGCCGCCCTACGTCGGTCACCGAGGCTGGCTCGGGGTCCGCCTCGACCGCGGGCTGGACTTCGAGGAGCTGGAGAGGATCCTGGCCGCGGCCCATGCCCAGGTGGCCCCGCGCGCCAGGGCCGCTCGCAAGGCGCGGCCGGGGTCCTGACCTCCGGCCTCGGCGAACTGTTTACGCGCACGATGGGCGCCCCGGTGATCCTGGTCAGGGACGAGGCGCAGGGGCAGGCGCTGATCGAGCGGCTGCCCGCCGAGCGGCGCGCCATGTTCCGCCCCGCCACGCCAGACCGGGCGGCCGACGTGCTGCGCGGCTACATCGACATCGGCTTTGGCGGATTCACCTTCGGCAACCCCTCGTTCCGGACCCCCGAGTCGTTCGAGCTGGCGGCCGAGCTGATCGACCTGCTCGAGAGCTGAGTCATGACGCGTTGCGACAAAAGCGGTACGTAGAATCGACGCATTGTGAGCGCCAACGTTTCCGAGCAGCAGTCCCGCCAGGTGGCGGAAGAGGCCCGCGAGCAGGAGTGGACCCGGCCGAGCTTCGGTAAGGAGCTCTTCCTCGGCCATCTCCGGCTGAACCTGATCGACCCTCTCCCCGAGCCGTCGCCGGAGCAGCGGGAGAAGGGCGAGACGTACCTCGGCAAGCTCGAGGCCTTCTTGAAGACGGTCGATCCACTCCAGATCGAGGAGGACGCCCGGATCCCCGATTCCGTGATCAAGGGCCTGGCCGAACTGGGCGCCTTCGGGATGAACATCTCTGAGGAGTACGGCGGCCTGGGCCTGACGCAGGTCTACTACAGCCGCGCCATCGCGCTCGCCAACTCCGTCCACGCCGCCCTGGGCGCGCTGCTCAGCGCGCACCAGTCGATCGGCGTGCCCAAGCCGCTCAAGTACTTCGGCTCCGAGGAGCAGAAGCGCAGGTTCCTGCCTCGGGTCGCGGGCGGCGAGGTCTCCGCCTTCCTGCTCACCGAGCCCGACGTGGGCAGCGACCCCGCCCGGATGGCGGCCACCGCCGTCCCGACCGAGGACGGCAAGGCCTACATCCTTAACGGCACCAAGCTCTGGATCACCAACGGCACCATCGCCACCGTGATGATCGTCATGGCGCGTGTGCCCCGGTCCGAGGGACACCCCGGCGGCATCTCGGCGTTCGTGCTCGAGCGCGACACGCCGGGGGTGGAGATCGCCCGCCGCAACCAGTTCATGGGCATCCGCGGCATCGAGAACGCGGTCATCGAGCTGAAGGACGTGCGCGTCCCGGCGGAGAACCTGATCGGCGCCGAGGGCCGGGGGCTCAAGATCGCCCTGGTCACGCTGAACACCGGCCGGCTCTCGCTGCCCGCCACCTGCGCCTCGTCGGCCAAATACGCGGTCAAGATCGCGCGCGAGTTCGCCAACGAGCGGGTCCAGTGGGGCAAGCCGGTCGGCAAGCACGACGCGGTGGCGCAGAAGCTGGCCTTCATGGCCGGTACCACCTTCGCCATCGACGCCATGGTCGAGGTGTCGAACGCGCTCGCCGACCAGGAGCGGAACGACATCCGCCTGGAGGCGGCGCTGGCCAAGATGTGGTGCTCGGAGATGGCCTGGAAGGTCGTCGACGACATGATCCAGGTGCGCGGCGGCCGGGCCTATGAGACCGCCGCCTCGCTGAAGGCGCGCGGCCAGCGGCCGGTGCCCGCCGAGCAGGTCCTGCGCGACCTGCGGGTGGCGCGGATCTTCGAGGGCTCGACCGAGATCATGAAGCTGTTCATCGCCAGGGAGGCGGTCGACCAGCACATGCAGGTGGCGGGTGCGCTTGCCCGGACCGACTCGACCACGGGCGAGAAGGCACGCTCGGCCGCGAAAGCCTCGGGCTTCTACGCCCGCTGGTTCCCGACGCTCACGCTGGGCAAGGGCCATCTCCCGGTCACCTTCTCGGAGTACGGTGAGCTGGCTACGCACCTCCGGTTCACCGAGCGCGCCGCGCGCCGGCTGGCGCGGTCGATCTTCTATGGCATGTCGCGCTGGCAGGCCAAGCTCGAGCACAAGCAGAACTTCCTGGGCCGGATCTGCGAGATCGGCGCCGAGCTGTACGCGATCAGCTGCGCCGTGGTCTACGCCCACCACCTGAACCGGGCCGAGGCCTACGAGCTGGCCGATCTCTTCGCGCGCCAGTCGCGACTCCGCGTCGAGCAGCTCTTCCACGACCTCTGGGACAACGAGGACGACTTCAGCTACCGCGCCGCTCAGCGGGTGCTCGAGGGCCGCTACCAGTTCCAGGAGTCGGGCATCCTCGATCCCGCCGACCTGATCGAGGCGGCGACCAAGCCGGCCAAGCGAAAGCGCCTGACCGCCTGAACGGGTCGCTCACAGGAGAGGCAGGACAGGACTGACAGCTTGAGCATCGATCCGGAGGCGCGCGCCTACCTCGACCTGGCGGCGGCGGCCGGGGCGCCGCCGGTCTATGAGCTGACGGCCGCCCAGGCGCGCGCCAACTACCTGGCCGCGGCGCCCGCCTTCGCGGGCGAGGCGCCGCCGCTGGCCCGCGTCGAGGACACGGTCGTGGCCGGCGTCCCCGTCCGCGTCTACGCGTCCGAGCGCGCGGCCGGCCTGCCGGCGACGATCTACTTCCATGGCGGGGGCTGGGTGGTGGGCAGCGTGGACACCCACGACGCTCTCTGCCGCCGGCTGGCGGCGGACTCGGGCTCACTGGTGGTCTCGGTCGAGTACCGGCTCGCGCCCGAGCATCCGCATCCGGCCGCCGCCGACGACGCCTGGGCGGTGACGGAGTGGCTGGTTCGCAGCGGCGAGGAGATTGGCGCCGACCCCACCCGGGTGGCGGTGGCCGGCGACAGCGCCGGCGGCAACCTGGCCGCGGTGGCCGCGATCAGGGCCCGCGACGCCGGCCTGGGCCTGCGCCTCCAGGTCCTCATCTACCCGGTGACCGACCACGACCTCGACACGCCATCCTACCTGGCCAACGCCGAGGGCTACGGTCTTGTCCGGGAGTCGATGCGCTGGTACTGGGATCACTACTGCCCCGACCCAGCCCGGCGCCGCGACCCCCTTGCATCGCCCCTGCGCGCGCCCGACCTGGCCGGTGTGGCACCCGCCTACGTGCTCGTCTGCGAGCTCGACCCGCTCCACGACGAGGGGGTCGCCTTCGCGGGGCGGCTGCAGGCGGCGGGGGTGCCGGTCCAGCTCCGCCGAGAGCCGGGAATGATCCACGGCTTTCTGCGCATCCCGGGAGCGATCGGGCGCGCCCGCGAGGCGGCCGCCGACATCGGGGCCGCGCTTCGCGCCGCCTTCGCCTGACCAAGAGCCTGACCAAGAGGAGGAGGTGCTTGAGGGCCCCTCCGCCGCCGCTTTCAGCGGCGGCACCGCCCCACCAAAAGGGGAGGAGGCTCGCTTAATGGATGGCGAAACCGGGCCGCGAGCGGTAATCTCCGCCCACCATGCTGCTCTTCGGCAGATTGACGCGATTCCTGATCGCGCTCGTCTTCTTCGTGGCCGGCTACGCGGTCGCCGAGTTCGCCAACGGCAACCGTGAGCTGGTCACCGTCTCGATCACGCCCTACAGCTTCCGGGCCCCTGCCTACCTGCTGGCGCTGGTACCGCTGGCCGCCGGTCTTGCGCTGGGCTGGCTCTACACGGTGCCCGCCCGCGCGCAAGAGTTCGCCGGCCACTGGCGCTCGTGGCGGGCCCTGCGGCTGATGGAGAAGGAGAACCGGGACCTCCGGCGGAGCCTGGACACTCTGCTCGAGCCGCCCGATGAGACCGCGACGGCCGGCGAGCCGGCGGCCGCGGCCCCCTTGCTGGAACCGGCGGCGGAGGCCGTGCCCACCGTCAGCCATGGAGCACAGGCGGCGAGGGCGGTCCGCAAGCCTCGAGAGGCGGCGTTGACCGGGTCGAAGGGTCGCGCCGCCCGCCGGGGCGCGCCGGCGACGGCCCCGGCGTCGTAGCCTCCGCTACATCGCCAGGATGACCGACCGGCGGCGCGCGGGCCGCCTTGTCGTACCCAGCCAGCGCGCGCCCGCGGACCGCGCCTTTCTCGAGCGCCCGCCGAATTTCGACGAGCTGGCGCTGCACGGCGACCCCTGGCGCGTACTGCGCATCCTTTCCGAGTTCGTGGAGGGGTTCGACGCGCTCTCCGACCTCGGCCCCGCGGTCACCGTCTTCGGCTCGGCCCGCATCCGCGACGACGATCCCCTGTACGCGATGGGACGGCGGCTTGGGGAAGCCCTGGCCGACCGGGGCTTCGCCGTCATCACCGGCGGCGGCCCCGGGATCATGGAGGCGGTCAACCGCGGCTGCAAGGAGGGCGGAGGACTCTCCGTCGGCTGCAACATCGAGCTTCCCCACGAGCAGGACCTCAACGACTACGTCGACCTGGGCGTGGAGTTCCGCTACTTCTTCGTGCGCAAGACGATGTTCGTCAAGTACGCGCGCGGCTTCGTGATCTTTCCAGGCGGTTTCGGAACGCTGGACGAGCTCTTCGAGTCGCTGACCCTGGCCCAGACCGGCAAGATCGAGCACTTCCCGGTCGTCCTCTTCGGCACCGAATACTGGAACGGCCTCCTGACCTGGCTCCGCGCCAGCGCCCTCGACCGGCAGCTGATCTCAGCCGAGGACATGGACCTGGTCAGCATCACCGACGACCCCGAGGAGGCCGCGGACATCGCAACCCGCGCCCGGCCCGAGGTGCCAGCATCGCCGAAGAAGGGCGACGCGCAGTAGCTCCGCCGGCGGCGGTGGCGACCCGGTTCCTGGTCGACGGCGGGCAGCCGGCGGCCGAGGTGGCGCGGCTGCTGGCCGGCTTTCTCGCCGAGGCCCGGAGAACGATCGACATGGCGGTCTACGACCTGGTGCTGGCCGGCGAGCCGGAGGCGATCGTCACCGCCGCGCTGGCGGGGGCGATCGGGCGGGGCGTGCAGGTGCGGCTCGCCTACAACCAGGATCATCCGCGCCGTCCCGGGCTGCCGCCCCCGCCGCAGCAGGAGGTGCTGGGAGCGCCCTCGATCCGCGAACTGCCGGGCCTCCAGCACCGGGCCATCCCGGGCGTCCCCGACCTCATGCACCACAAGTACGCGGTCGTCGACGGGGCGCAGGTCTGGAGCGGATCCACGAACTGGACCAACGACTCCTGGACCCGGGAGGAGAACGTCATCGTCACCCTTCGGAGCGAGCCGCTGGCGGCCGCCTTCGAGGCCGATTTCGAAGAGCTGTGGAACGACCCCGTGGTGGCCGATTCGGGTCGCCGGCCGCCGGTCTGGACGGCGCTCGCGGACGGGACCGAGGTGCGCGCGTACTTCACCCCCGGCCGGGCCCAGAAGCTGGTCTCCGAGATCTGCCAGCGGATTGCCACCGCCCGCTCGCGCGTCCGGCTCTGCTCGCCGGTGCTGACCTCCGGGCCCATCCTGGGCACGCTCTGCGACCTCGTCGAGCACGGCCTGCGCGCCGATTTCCGGGGTGTCCTCGACCTGACTCAGATGGAGGAGGCGCGAGCCAACTGGCGGCATAACCAGCACGCGGCCTGGAAGCTGGCGGCGGTCGACCGCGTGGTGGCGGCGATCCCCTTCAGCGCCAAGCGCTCCACGCCCTGGGGCCAGGGCAGCGTCCACGACTTCATGCACGCCAAGTGCGTGGTCTGCGACGACACCGTCTTCGTCGGCAGCTACAACCTCTCCCGGAGCGGGGAGACCAACGCCGAGAACGTGCTCGAGATCAAAAGCCCCGCCCTTGCCGATGAGTTCGGCGACTACATAGACCGGCTCGCGAACACGTATCCTCCGGCACTGTTCTCATGAGCGAAGGCGGGAATCCTCTCCGGCGCGGGCGCCTCCCCGGCGACGTCCGCGTGGTCGTCCAGGGCCGCACCAAGCTTCCCCGAACGCTGGGCGCGGGCGCGCTCTTCGCGGCCTGCTACGGCAACGTCGGCTCCTCGATCTACTACGGGCTCGGGGTCACCGCGGCCTTTGCGCTGGGCCTGACGCCGCTGGCGCTGATCCTGGCCGGAGGCATCTTCGTGACCACGGCCCTCAACTACGCCGAGGGCACCGCCGCCATGCCCCACGCCGGCGGCTCCTCGAGCTTCGCGCGCCGCGCCTTCAACGAGCCGATCGGCTTCATCGTGGGCTGGATCCAGCTCCTCAACTACACGGCGACGGTCGCCATCTCCTCCTACACCGCGATCTCCTACCTGGGCGCCCTGGGCAAGTTCGGCAGCCTCGCCAGGCCCCTGCTCCTGATGCACGACCACCAGACCTGGCACGTGGGCGCGGCCGTGGTCCTGACCGGCCTGCTGATCATCGTCAACGTGATCGGCATCCAGGAGTCGAGCTTCATGAACCTGGTGCTCGCGCTCCTCGACCTCTTCACGCAGCTGGTTCTCGTGATCCTGGGCATCTTCCTGCTGCTCAACTTCAGCACCGTGATCCACAACATCAGGTGGGGCGTCGCGCCCACCTGGGGCAACTTCCTCTCCTCGATCTCGATCGCGATGGTGACCTACACCGGCATCGAAACCATCTCCAACATGTCGGAGGAAGCGAAGAACCCGGGGCGGGCCGTGCCGCGCGCGACCTACGCCGTGATCGTGGCCGTGCTCTTCGTGTCCGCCTTCCTGCCGACCGTCGGCATGAGCGTCTTCCCGGTCTACCAGGACCACGGGCAGTACACGACCGACCTGGCGACCAAGTGGGTCAACGACCCGGTGGCAGGGGTCGTGGCCCAGTTCCACCCGGCCTGGCTGGCCACCCTGGCCGGCGTCTGGGTCGCCATCCTGGCCTTCACGATCCTGGTCATCGCCACCAACGCGGGCCTGATCGGCATCTCGCGCCTCAGCTACTCGCTGGCCACCAACGATCTCTTTCCCAAGGCCTTCGCGCGGCTCCATCCCAAGTACCGCACGCCATACATCTCGATCATCGTCTTCGGGGTCGCCGGCGCCGTCCTGGTGCTGCCCGGCCAGATCGACCTCATGGGCGCCGTCTACTCGCTGGCCGCGACCTTCGCCTTCTGCATGGCCCACCTGGCCGTGATGCGCCTGCGCTACGTGGAGCCGGATCTCTACCGGCCGTACCGCATGCCCCTCAACATCCGGTTCGGCCGCGCCAGCATCCCTGTGCTTTCGGTCGTGGGCGCGCTGGCCATCGGGACCGTGTTCACACAGCTGGTCTTCGAGAACGTGAGCAGCTCGAGCTTCATCTACGTCGGCTGGCTGGCGCTCGGCGTGGCCGCTTTCGTGGCCTACCGGCGGCACCGGGCCGAGCCGCTCTGGGAGCCGCTGGAGGTGCCGCCACCCCCCGACCGCGAGATCGTGCACCACCGCCAGGCGCCGCCCGCCGGGGCCCGCGTGCGCCTGGGCCGGCGAGGCCGCATCGAGGAGGTGCTGCCCGCCGACGTGGCCGACGAGCAGCGCGCGGTCCAGCGGCGCCGGACCCGGTTCCTCGGCCTCCATCTCCTGATCCAGAGGCACGGACGGCTGCGGGTCATGCTCGGACTGCTCCTCTGCCTGGCGGTCAGCGTCCTGGCGGTCGCTCTCGACCTGTCGCCCTACGATCCCTTCGGGCCCAAGCTCGGCTGGTCACCAGGCATCCTCGGGGTGACATTCGCGGCGGCCTGGCTCCTGCTCCGGTCGCGCAGCGAGACGTGATACACCCGTAAGCCTGAGAACGCTTAGGGCGGCCCTCTGGGCGACCGTCGGGATGGTGGCCGCGGCCGCCGTCTTCCTCTTTGCCTTTGCCCCGGCCGGGCATGGCGCGGGCACCGGCACCGTGCTTTTTCTGAGCAGCTCGAGCGCGGGGGCCCGCGTCGAGCCGGCGCTGGCGGTGCGGCTGACCGGGATGAGCAGGGACGCGGGCCGGATCTCGGGGGCCGTTCCGGCGGCGCCGGCCTACGCGCAGGTGGCGCGGGCGGCCGTGCCCGCCGGCCGCTACGGCGGGGTCGTGGCGGGCGGCTCGGTGATCCCGGCCAACATCGAGGTGCGCGCCGGCCAGGTGACGCCCGTACTGCTCGCGGTGGATGGTGGCGGCCTGGTCCCCGGCGGCGTCTACGCCGGGAACGACGAGTTCAACCTCGGGCTCAGTGAGCTCGGCGGCAAGCTGGTTCCGCTGCCCGACTTCAACCTTGTCGACCAGGCCGGCGCCCCCCTCGACCGAGCTTCTCTGCTGGGCCGGCCGGTCGTGATCGCGGCCTTTCACACCACCTGCCATGAGACCTGCCCGCTCTACACGGGCGCGCTCCTCCAGCTGCGGCAGAGGGTGGGGGACTCGGTCCGCATCGTCGAGGTCACGACCGATCCCGCCACCGACCAGCCGGCCGTCCTCGCCGACTACGCGCGCCGGGTGGGCGCCGGCTGGACGTTCGGCACGGGCACGCCATCCCAGGTCGCGGCCTTCTGGGCGCCCTTCGGCGTCACCCTCTCGTCGGCCGACCTCCACCAGTCGGTGATGATCCTGGCCGACGCCCACGGCTTCCAGCGAATCGCCTACGGCGGCGCACCCGACGTCCAGAACCAGCTGGCGCCGACCCTCGTCGAGCAGCTGAGCCCGGCCGGCTTCCAGCAGATGGCCTCGCACGGAAGCGGATGGAGCGCCCAGTCGGTGGCGGACGCCCTGCGGGCGGTGGAGAGCGCCTCGGCCGCCAGGGCGACCAGCACCGGCGGCGGCCGCGCGCCCGTGTTCACGGCGCCGGGGATGGATGGCCGCCGCCTTCTGATGGACTCCTACCAGGGTCGCCCCCTGGTCGTGAACTTCTTCGCCGCCTGGTGCCACCCGTGCCAGGACGAGCTGCCGCTGCTGGAGCAGGCGGCGGAGCGGGAGCCGGGCGTCCAGTTCGTCCTCTTCGACTACAAGGACGACCCGGGCACCGCGCGCCACCTGCTCGACCGGCTCGGTATCCGGACCCCGGCCGTCGGCCTCGACCAGGACGGCCAGTACGCCCAGCGGTATGGCGTCTTCGGCCTCCCGACCACGGTTTTCATCCGCCGCGACGGGACGATCGAGTCGACCGTGCGCGCCCAGCTCGACGATCGAACCCTGGCCGGCCACCTCTCGGCGATCGCGGCCGGCACCTGATCGAGGGCAACTGATGGAGGGGGGTAGACTGCTGAGGATGCTTTCCGCGGCGGCGCAGCCACGGCCCCGCGCCCTGAGCGCGACGCTGCGCGACTACCTGAGCCTGCTCAAGCTGCGGATCGTCCTGCTGCTGGTGGCCACCGCGGTTGGCGCCATGCTGCCCGCCGCCCACGGCTGGCCCCGTCCCCTCGAGGTGCTGGCCGTCATCCTGGGCGGGACCTTCGCGGCCGGTGGCGCCCATGCCATCAACTGCTGGTTCGACCGCGACATCGACGCCGAGATGAGCCGCACCCGGCGGCGCCCGATTCCCGATGGACGGATCCCTGGCTGGCACGCGCTGCTCCTCGGCATCTCTCTGAACGTGGTGGCCTTCGCCGTGCTCGCCCTGCTCGCCAACCTGCTGGCGGCCGCGCTGGCCCTGCTCGGGACCGTGATCTACGTGCTGGTCTACACGGTCTGGCTCAAGCGCTCGACGCCCCAGAACATCGTGATCGGCGGCTCGGCCGGGGCGCTCCCGCCCCTGGTCGGCTGGACGGCAGTCACCGGCCACATCGACCTGACCGCGGTCTCGCTCTTCCTCGTGATCTTCTTCTGGACGCCGCCTCACTTCTGGGCGCTGGCCCAGCTGATCCGGCGCGACTACGAGGCGGCCCGCGTGCCCATGCTGCCCGCCATCGCGGGTGGGGAGGGGCAGGCCAAGCGCCAGAGCCTGATCTACGCACTGCTGACAGTGGCCGCCAGCACGGTGCCGTTCTTCACTCACGCCGAGAGCGGGATCTACCTTGCCGGAGCGATCGTGCTCGGCACGGGACTGGTCGCCATGTGCGCTCTCGACCTCTCGGGGCACGCCTGGACGCGGCGGCTGTGGGGCTACTCGATGCTTTATTTGGCCGGGCTTTTCGTCCTCCTGGGCGTCGGCAGCTTCTAGGACATCTCGCCCGCCGAGCCGAGCGGGGGGCTCGTCAGGCCCGTCAATCGGGAACCTCGTGGCACTGGCGGCAGCGGGCCTCGTAGGCCTCCGAGGCGCCGACCAGGATCTGAGGGCTGTTGCGCGGGGCGGGGAGGCCGTCGATCAGCCGCTGCGTCATGCTGCCTTCCAGCGAGCGGCATTTCATGCACACCGCCTTCAGCTTCATGACCTCGTCGGCCGCCGCCAGCAGGGCCGGCAGGGGACCGAAGGGCTCGCCGCGGAAGTCGCGATCGAGCCCGGCCGCGATCACGGTCACCCCCCGGTCGAGAAGGCGGTTGGCGAGCGTGGCCAGGCCCTCGTCGAAGAACTGGGCCTCGTCGATGCCGGCCACGTCGACGTCGGTGGCCAGCAGCTCGATCTCGGCCGAGTTGGAGACCGGCTCCGCCTCCATGGTGGCGCCGCCGTGGGTCGAGATCGCCTCCACGCCCTCGTAGCGGTCGTCGAGCGAATGCTTGAAGAGGGCGACCCGGCGGCCGGCGATCCGGTGGACGGTGGCCAGCCGCAGAAGCTCGCCGCTCTTGTTGCTGAACATCGGCCCCGAGATCACGATCAGCGAGCCCTTGCGCTGCGACACCGGCAGTTAGCCTAGCTGTAGATGGCAGAAGCATCCGACCAGCCCCTGGTCAGCGCCGCCTGGCTTCGCGATCACCTCCAGGACCCCGAGCTGCGGGTCGTCGACTTCCGCTGGTACCTCGACGGCCGCTCGGGCCGCCAGGCCCACCTGGCCGGACACATCCCGGGCGCGGTCTTCGTCGACCTCGAGGCCATGACTCCGGCCGGCGGCCCCGGCCGGCACCCCATCCCGAGCCCCGAGGCGTTCCAGGCCGCGATGCGGGCCGCGGGCGTTTCCGGCTCGACGCTGGTGGTCGTTTATGACGACGCCTCGGGGTCGATCGCGGCGCGCCTCTGGTGGCTGCTTCGCCGTTACGGCCACGCCGCCGTCCGGGTGCTGGATGGGGGCCTCGCCGCCTGGGCCGGCCCCCTGGAAGGCGGTGAGGTGGCGGTGGAGCCCGGGGACTTCACCGCCCGCCCGGCCCCGGCCGGCGACACCCTCGATCGGGCTGCGGTCCGCGAGCGCCAGGCCGGCGCCGTCCTCCTCGACGCCCGCGCCCCCGAGCGCTACCGGGGAGAGGTAGAGCCGGTCGACGCGCGCGCCGGCCACATCCCGGGCGCGGTGAGCGCGCCGTGGACGGGCAACCTGGACGCCGACGGCACCTTTCTCGACCCGGCGCTGCTGCGCCGGCGCTACCGGGAGCTGGGCGTCGCCCGGGGCGAGCAGGTGATCATCTACTGCGGCTCCGGCGTCAACGCCTGCCACGACCTGCTCGCCCTCGAGCTGGCGGGGCTCCCGGGAGCGCGCCTCTATGAAGGGTCCTGGAGCGACTGGGCCCGGCAGCCCGACCTGCCCGCCGCCACCGGTCCGGAGCCGTAGCCCGGTTAACGTATATCCGTGCTGCTCGAAGGTAAGCGGATCGTCGTCACCGGCATCCTGAACCGGGCGTCAATCGCCTATGCCATCGCCGAGGAATGCCAGAAGGCCGGAGCCGAAATCGTGACAACCAGCTTCGGCCGGGTTCGCTCGATCACCGAGATGACGGTGAAGCGCCTGAAACCGGTGCCCGACATACTCGAGCTGGACGTCACCAAGCCGGATGACATCACCGCTCTGCGCGACCAGTTGAAGGAGCGGTGGGGACGCGTCGACGGCCTCGTCCATTCGCTGGCCTTCGCGCCTGAGGACGCCTTCGGAGGCAACTTCCTGAACACGCCCTGGGCGAGCGCGGCGGCGGCGCTCCAGATCAGCGCCTTCTCATTGAAGGAAGTGGCGGCGGGCCTGCTGCCGCTCATGCAGGAGCACGGCGCGTCGGTGGTCACGCTCGACTTCGACAACTCGTCCCAGGCCTGGCCA
Organism: uncultured Actinomycetes bacterium; assembly: GCA_964383855.1. GTDB lineage: Bacteria > Chloroflexota > Dormibacteria > Dormibacterales > Dormibacteraceae > CAZHAC01. The sequence goes on from CAYLIP010000001.1 coordinate 67,602, forward strand.
TCCTATGACTGGATGGGCGTCTCCAAGGCCGCCCTCCAATCCGTCATGCGCTACCTGGCGCGCGATCTTGGGCCCTACAACGTCCGGGTCAATGCGATCGCGGCCGGCCCCATCCGCACAATCGCCGCGCGAGGCGTGCCCGGCTTCGACAAAGTCATCGACGCGTGGTCTGCGCAGGCGCCGCTGAGCTGGGACGCCAAGGATCCCTATCCGGTGGCGAGGACCGCGGTCGCGCTGCTCAGCGATCTGATGCCCAAGGTGACCGGCGAGACGATCCACGTCGACGGCGGCTATCACGCGATGGGCGCGCGACTGCCGGCGGAGTAGCCGCCCTCCGCGGTCGAGGGCGTCCCTGGCGGGCGCTCGCCCGTATTCGTCGATGCACTCACGGCGTCGGTTGGCCGCCGTTGCGCCGGCTCGGGCGGGCTCAGGCTTTCAGCTCAGACCGTCCCGACCTGCCCACATATGGGGGAAACCCGTGGACAAGCCCCCTACATGCTGATAGTCTCGCGGCAAGTCCGGGGGCTCCGAGGCCCCCATCCTCCAGGAGGGATCTGCTTGCGAGAGTGCCTCGTGATCTACGTCGATGCAGCACTCGACAAAAACGGCCGGGCCGGTTGTGGCCTGGCCGTTTTTGTTAGAGGCCGAGCGGTGTACACGGAGTCGTTCGGCTTCGCCCACGACGGCGGGTCGGCGCAGTTGGAGGCGCAGATCTGCGCCGCCGCCCTCGACCTGGCGGCGTCGCGCTGGCCACTGCACCGTGTCGTCGTTCGCACCGACTGCGCGCCCGTGGTGCGCAGCCGGATGCCGTCGAGCGAAACATTCCGGGTCGCCGTCCACGAGGTTCGCGAGCGGACGCGACGCGGACATCGCGTCGTGCGCTACGTGAACAGAAAGGCCAATCCTGCGCACGAACTGGCGCGCGAAGGATTGAAGACGATGATCAAGCAGCAACTTCTGCAGGCGGCGTGATCCGCGGTAACAATCACTCCTATACTGCCGTTGTCCGAACTTAATTCTTTTGTGAGGCTGGATGAATGGCAGAAGAGACTTCTGAAGCGCGCCCGAAGCGCCGATACACCCGCCGTACGACCTCCACGACGACCACCACTCGGCGCCGCCGCGCCACCGGTGGTGAGCTGGTCGACAATCTCAACTCCATGGTCAACGAGCTGATCAAGGAGAACCGCAAGCTGCGCCGCCAGATCGACAAGCTGAGCGCGGCGGCGAGTGGCGCCACGTCCGGCGTCGTCGAGAAGGGCCTGCGCAGCATCCAACGGCGCCTGCAGCGCGCGGTGGCCTCCGGAACCACGACCACTCGGCGCCGCCGGACGACGGCCACTTCCACGAGCGGCGGCCGCCGCCGGACGACCACCACACGCCGCCGGCGAACGTCGACTTCCACAAGCTCCTCGGGCAGCTCCTCGAGCTGAGAGCCCGTTGACCGACCCAGGGGGTGGCGCGGCGCGCCGCCCCCTCGTCGCCGTCGACCATGTGCTGGTCGCGGTGCGCGACCTCAACGACGCCGCCTCGCGTTTCGAGCGGGAGCATGGCCTGGTCGCGCTCCCCGGCGGCCGCCATCCGGGCGCCGGCACCGCGAACATGATCATCCCCCTCGGCAGCACCTACATCGAGCTGATCGCGGTGGTCGACGAGTCGGAGGCTCAGACGCTGCCGCGGAGCCGCCGGGTCGCCGAGGCGCTCGAGGCCGGCGGGACCTTCGCAGCCTGGGCCGCGCGCACCGAAGACATGGACGGCCTGCGCGCAGCTCTGGAGAAGGAGGGGTGGGACCTGCCGCCGGTCAACCCCGGCACTCGCGTCCGTCCCGACGGTGTGCGCCTGGAATGGCGCACGCAGGAGCTGGTGGCGGGCGCTGCGCCTTCGGTCCTGCCCTTCGTGATCGAGTGGCGGGTGCCGGCCGGCTCCCACCCGGCCGAGGCCGCGGCCACGCATCCCTCGGGCGCCGGTGACATCGTGGCGCTGCGATTCACCTCGCCTTCCCCGGAGGCCGATGAGGCCGTGCTTCGCCGGCTGGTCGGCGGCGCGCTGGAGGTGGCGGTCGCGGAGGGCGAGCGCGCGCGGCTGGTCGCGGTCGAGCTGGCCTCCCCCGGGCAGCGGATGCGGCTGCAATGAGCGGGCGGCTGGAGGGCAGGGTGGCTGTGGTGACGGGCTCCGCGCGCGGTATCGGGCGCGCCATGGTCGAGGCCTTTCTCTCAGAGGGGGCGCGCGTCGTGGTCAATTCCCGGAGCGCGCAGGCCTCCGCGGAGGCGGCGGCGCAGCTCGGTCCGGGCGCGGTCGGAGTGGGGGCCGACGTGGCCACGCCGGAGGGAGCCAGGACTCTGGTGGACTCGGCGCTCGAAAGCTTCGGCCGGCTCGACATCGCGGTCGCCAACGCCGGCATCAACGTCGTCGAGGATTCCGAGCTGCTGGCGCCGGCGGACTGGCAGCGCGTCATCGACGTCAACCTGAGCGGTGCTTTCTACACGGCGCAGGCGGCGGGTAGGGTGATGCTCGGGCAGGGCGCCGGTTGCATCATCTCGACCGCGTCGGTCACGTCATTCAATGCCTTTCCCCGGCGGGTGGCCTATGCCGCCTCGAAGGCCGCGGTCGTCCAGATGACGAAGGTGCTCGCCGTCGAGTGGGCGCCCCGGGTCCGCGTCAACGCCATCGCGCCCGGCTACGTGCGCACCGACCTCATCGAAGGGCTGCGCGCCGAGGGCAAGCTCGACCTCGAAGCGGTGGCGGGGCGCACACCCATGCGCCGGCTGGCCGAGCCGGCCGAGATCGCGCGCGCGGCCGTCTTCCTGGCCTCTGACGACGCCGGCTACATCACCGGCGAGACCTTGCTCGTCGATGGCGGCTGGGTCGCCTACGGCTACATCTGAGGAGTCGCGAGCGACCGCCTGGACAGGTGCCGGCCCGGACCGCGCCTACCGGTAGTCGCCGCGCCGGGCCAGGTGGTAGGCGTCCCAGGCGCCGTGCGCCCAGAGTCCCAGCCCGCCCAGCTCCATGGGGATGCCGATGGCGGCGCCGATCGCCGTCAGGTCGAGGTCGAAGCCAAAGAACTGGAGCCCGGAGGCGGCGATGAAGTAGAAGAGCCCCTTTCGATAGTGGCCGAGATAGATGTGTCCCAGGCCGGGGATGACAGAGAGGCCGGCCGCCAGCCAGGGGCTCTTGCGGGGCAGGGCGCGAGCGCCGACGTTGGGCGCCGCGCCGCAGCGGGCGCAAGCCTGCGAGGGACCGCCGAGCACCGAACCGCAGCTGCCGCAGAGGTAGGTCGAAGCCATGGCTTCTAGCCTGCCCGAAAGACCGGGTCCCTACTCATCCGGAAGGCGCGGGTGCGGCGCGGACGGGGGCCGCGAGCTTCCCGGAGCTCGTCTGCCGATCGTGCTAGCCTCCAAATAGTGGACGTCAGCTTCACGCCCGAAGAGGAGGCTTTTCGGGCGGAGGTCCGCAGCTGGCTCGACGTCAACCTACCCAGGGAGTGGCGCGCGGCCGGCACCGGAGGCTTCCGCGAGGAAGAGGACGAGCGCGTCCAGCGCGAATGGCAGCGCCGCCTCTACGAGGGCGGCTGGCTGACGCTGAGCTGGCCCGAGGAGCGCGGCGGCCGGGGAGCGACGCCCGTGATGCAGGCGATCTACGCCGAGGAGGTGGCCGTGGCCGGCGCCCCGCCCATCATCGGAAGGCTCGGCGTGACGCTCCTGGCGCCGCTTCTGAGCGTCTATGGCAGCGCCTACCAGAAGGAGCGCTACCTGCCCAGGATCCTTTCCGGGGAGCTGGTCTTCTGCCAGGGCTTCTCGGAGCCGGATGCGGGCAGCGACCTCGCCTCGCTCAAGACGCGCGCCGTCAGGCGCGACGGGAAGTGGAGCATCAACGGCCAGAAGACGTGGTCATCGGGCGCCCACTACTCCGACGGCAGCTTCCTGCTCGCTCGCACCGATCCCGCCGCCAGGCCGCACGAGGGCATCGGCATGTTCCTCGTCGACTTCCACCAGCCGGGGGTCGAGGTGCGCCAGATCAAGCAGATGACCGGCACCGGCGAGTTCTGCGAGGTCTTCTACAGCGACGCCGCCGTCGAGGACCGGGACGTTGTCGGCTCACCCACCGACGGCTGGAAGATGGCCATGGCGACGTTCGGGTTCGAGCGCGGCGGCCTCGCCAACGCCTCCCGCTTCGAGCGGGTGGTGTCCGCCCTGGCCGGCCTCACGCGCAAGCAGGGAGCCGGCAGCGACCCCACCGTCCGCCAGCGGGTGGCCCAGTCGTACATCGAAGCCCACGTGTTCAAGGCCACCAGCCTTCGGAACCTGACGCGAGCTCAGCAGGGCAAGGTGCCCGGTCCGGAGGCGAGCCTGACCAAGCTCTACTGGTCGGAGATGGACAAGCGCGTGCAGGATGCCGCCATATCCATCGAGGGCATGTACGGCGCCCTCGACCCGGAGGACGAATGGGCGGTGGAGGACGGGCGCTGGCAGTACGGCTGGCTCTGGTCGCAGGCCGAGACCATCTACGCCGGGTCCTCCGAGATCCAGCGCAACATCATCGCCGAGCGCGTGCTCGGACTCCCTCGCGGCCGCTAGCCGCGCGCCGGCTCGCGATCGGCGATATCTCAGTCAGGAGGGGCAGATGACCGCGGTCCACAACATGACCGACTACGAGGAGACAGTCCGCACCTTCCAGCTCGAGGTCCCGGAGCGCTTCAATTTCGCCCGCGACGTCATCGACAGGTGGGCGCAGGACCCGGCCAAGCTCGCGATGCTCTGGGTGGGGCCGAACGGCGAGGAGCGGCGCCTCACCTTCCGCGACTTCGCCGAGCGATCCTCCCGCTTTGCCAGGATCCTGCAGCAGCACGGCGTGCGGCCCGGCGACCGCGTCATGGTCCAGCTGCCGCGCGTGCCCGCCTGGTGGGAGGTGATCCTGGGCTGCTTCAAGGCGGGCGCCGTCGCCGTGCCCGGCACCGTGCTGCTCACTCCCAAGGACATCCTGTACAGGACGACGCTGGCCGACGGCGTGGCCTACGTCTGCGACGCCGACAACGCCGCCAAGGTTGAGCAGGTGAGGGACGAGTGCCCGTCGCTGGGCACGCTGATCCAGGTTGGCGGGGAGCCGGCCGCCGGCTGGCTCGACTACGAGGCCGCGTTGGACGGCGCTGATGGCTCCTTCGCCGGCGCCGACACGCTCGCCTCGGATCCGTCTCTCATCTACTTCACGAGCGGCACCGTGGGCAACCCCAAGATGGTGCTGCACACCCATGCCAGCTACCCGCTCGGGCACCTGATCACGGGCCGGTTCTGGCTCGACCTGCGTCCCGACGACCTGCACCTGAACCTCTCCGAGACGGGTTGGGCAAAGGCCGCCTGGTCGAGCTTCTTCGGGCCCTGGAACATGGGCGCGGCTCTCTTCGTGCAGGACGCCCGGGGCAAGTTCAGCGCCGCCGAGACGCTGGAGCTGCTCGAGAACTACCCGATCACCACCTTCTGCGCACCGCCGACCGCCTACCGGATGCTGGTGCTCGAGGATCTTGGACGCTTCCAGCCCAAGGCGCTGCGCTGGTGCGTCGGGGCGGGCGAGCCGCTCAACCCCGAGGTGATCGAAACCTGGAACCGAGGGACCGGCATGCTGATCCGGGACGGCTACGGACAGACCGAGACCGTTTTGCTCTGCGGCAACTACCCGACGCTCGAGGTGCGGCCGGGGTCGATGGGCAAGCCGTCCCCGGGCATGCCGGTCGCCGTCATCGATGACGAGGGCAACGTTCTCGGCCCGGACAGCGAGGGCCACATCGCCGTGCGCATCCGGCCGGAGCGGCCGGTCGGGATCTTCAAGGAGTACTGGCGCAACCCCGAGGCGACCGCCGCCTGCCAGGTCGGCGACTGGTACGTGACCGGCGACCGCGCCTACGTCGACGCCGACGGCTATTTCTGGTTCGTGGGCCGGGCCGACGATGTGATCATCTCCGCCGGGTACCGGATCGGCCCCTTCGAGGTGGAGAGCGCGCTGGTCGAGCACCCCGCGGTGGCCGAGGCGGCGGTCGTCGGCAAGGGCGACCCCATGCGGGGCACGATCGTCAAGGCTTATGTGATCCTGGCTCCCGGGCACCAGGCCAGCGACCAGCTGGCGGCAGAGCTCCAGGAGCACGTCAGAACGGTCACCGCGCCCTACAAATACCCGCGCGAGGTGGAGTTCGTCACCGAGCTCCCGAAGACGATCAGCGGCAAGATTCGGAGGGTCGAGTTAAGGGCACGTGAATGAATTCAGAGCGATTGGCTGCCGTCCACGGCCCTACAGCGGACCTTGGGAGGTCGTTAGGATGGCTTGGGGCACCCGCACAATGAATCCGGCGTTGCGCGCCCTGTTTCACACAAACTTACGACTGTTTATTCCGGCTGCGCCGGAACTCGCCGCCTTGAACCGTTAACTTTGCCGAGTTGTCCTCACTCGTAGATTTCGTAGGCGTGACCCGTCGTTACGGGGAGCGAACCGCGCTCGACGACGTCCATTTCGGACTCGAGCCCGGCGAGCTTTGCTTCCTGGTCGGACCCAGCGGTGCCGGGAAGACGACGCTGCTCAAGCTGATAAACCGTGAGATTCGTCCCTCGGCCGGTGAGGTCTGGGTCGACGGACTGCCCGCGCATTCTCTCGCCACGTCCAACGTCGCCGACCTGCGGCGCCGGGTGGGCGTGGTGTTCCAGGACTACAAGCTGCTGCCATCTCTGACTGCATTGGAGAACGTCGCGTTCGCGCTCCAGGTTACGGACCTCCGGGTTTCCGACAACGAGGCGGCGGACCGGGCCCTTGACGCTCTTGAGGCGGTGGGGCTGGGCGACCGCGCCGAGGCCTTCCCGAACCAGCTCTCGGGCGGTCAGCAGCAGCGCGTGGCGGTGGCGCGGGCGATCGTCCGCCAGCCGCCGCTTCTGATCGCCGACGAGCCGACCGGCAACCTCGACGTCGAGACGGCCTGGCAGATCACCGACCTGCTCGAGGACATCTCCAGCTTTGGCACCAGCGTCCTCGTCGCCACCCACAACATCGAGATCGTGAAGCGGATGCAGCGGCGAGTCCTGACCCTGGTTGACGGCCGGCTGGTGCGCGATCAGCCCGCCGGCCGCGTGGGAAGACTGGCATGGGCAGCGTGGTCATAGAGGGCCGCTTTCCCCGCCGCCGGCTGGTCCTGGTGGTGGTCCGCAACGCCGTCCGATACCTGTTTCGGGGCGCGGTCCGGAACTGGATCCGCAACCTCGGGGGCACCGCTCCGGCGCTGGGGTCGATGACCCTGCTGCTTCTGCTCAGCGGGCTGGTCGGGCTGACCGGCTTTGCCATGCGCAACCTGGCCGAGACCGAGGCCCGCGACGCCTCGCTGCTCCACGTGTATCTCCGCGACGACGCGCCGGACGACAAGGTCGCCGCCCTGCGCAGCCGGCTGGAGTTCGATCACCGGGTGGCCGCGGTGAGCTACACGAGCAAGGCGGACGCCCTGAAAAGGGCGCAGCACCGCCCGGGGCTGCCCGACCTCGCCGACGCCACCGACTCCAACCCCTTCCCGGCCAGCCTGGACGTACAGGTGCGGCGCGTGGAGGACGTGGCCGGCGTCGACAGCTCGGTCCGGGGCGATCCCGCGGTCGACCCCGCCTACCCGACCTCCTATGACAGAGGCGCCTACCAGCGGATCCAGGAGGTGCTGTTCGGGGTCGCCGCGGCAGGGATCGCCTTCCTGCTGCTGCTGGGCTTCGTGGCCGTCACCGTGACCGCAAACAGCATCCGCTCGGCGATCCACGCCCGCCGCGACGAGCTGACCATCATGCAGCTGGTCGGGGCTCCGCGCTGGATGGTCCGGGGACCCTTCCTGATCGAGGGTGCGATGACCGGCGGGGTGGCTGGACTGGCCGCCGGGATCGCCACGCTCGCCGTCAGCCTGGCGCTGATCGCCGCCGGAGCGAGCAGCTTCGCGCAAGTTGCCCCGGGAGTCACCGTTCAGGTCTCTATGGTGGCGGCGCTGCTCGTTCTCGTCGCCGGGATCCTCCTGGGTTCCGGTTCCTCGCTTTTCAGCCTGCGCCGCCACATCGAGGCGTGATCCGGCGGGCCGCCATCGTGGCGGCCGCGCTCGTTCTGAGCGGGCTGGGGAGCCAGCCCGTGCAGGCGGACACCGCGTCCGACCTGGCCGCGGCGCAGCAGCGCCAGCAGGTGATCGAGGCCGTGCGCGGGCAGCTGAGCTCGAACCTGGCCGACGCCCTCGCCGCCCAGGAGCAGCTGGCCAGCTCCCTCCGGGACAACCAGGCGCAGCAGCAGGCGGCCCAGCAGAAGATCGACGCCTCCAACGCCCAGATCGCGCAGCTCGACGCCGAGATCGCCCGCCTCAACGCGGAGATGGCGGCCACTCAGAAGCGGATCGACACCGAGCGCCGGCAGCTCCGCTCGCTGGCCCGCGCGCTCTACGTCCAGCCGGGTTCGGTGCTGGTCACGCTGGCCGAGGCCCGGACCCTGACCGACCTCGTGACGATGGTCGGCGACCTCACCTCGGCCGGCTCGCGGGCTCGCGATGTGAAGCACCAGCTCGACCAGGACGCGATCCGGCTGGCGGACGACCAGGCCAAGGTCGAGAAGGCGCGCGATGAGCAGGTGAAGGTCCGGGGGCAGCTCCAGTCGGATCTCGACCACCTCCGCACGCTGCAGCAGCAGGAGGAGGACTCCCAGGCCAAGCTGCAGGTGAAGATCGCCCAGACCAGGAACGAGATGGTGGCGGTCAACACGCAGTCGGCGCAGCTGGCGCAGCAGATCACCGACCTCCTGCAGCAGCAGCAGGACGCGATCATCGCCGCCGCCATGCAGCAGGTCTGGGACCAGGTGAAGATCCTGGAGCAGAGCCAGCTGGGGCCGATCACCACCTCCACCGGCCACTCCCGGCAGTACCGGTTCATGTGGCCGGAGCCGGGCTCGCAGCTGTCCCAGGGTTACGGACCGACGACCCTCTGGTTCGAGCCGGCCTACCAGGGCTTTCCTCACTTCCACACCGGCCTGGACATGGTGCTCCCGATGGGCTCGCCGGTCCTCGCCGCCGACGACGGCGTGGTCGTCCTGGTCGGGCAGGGAACGACCGGCTACGGCAACTACGTCGTCATCGAGCACGCGGGCGGCCTGACGACCCTCTACGGGCACCTGGCCCAGCCCCTCGTCAAGCGGGGCGACACGGTCGTGCAGTCGCAGCCGATCGGGCTCGAGGGGTCGACCGGGAACTCGACCGGGGCGCACGTCCACTTCGAGCTGCGGATCGACGGCAAGCCGGTCGATCCCACGCCCTACCTGCCGCCCGGGCCGCCCAGCGCCTTCCGAGGTTAGGCCGGGGGCCGGGGCCGAATCCGAGCCGGGATTCCGCCCATGTGCGGGGGCCAGGGCGGAATCGGGGCCGGGATTCCGCCCATGTGCGGGCGCCAGTGCGGAATCGGGGCCGGGATTCCGCCCATGTGCGGGCGCCAGTGCGGAATCGGGGCCGGGATTCCGCCCATGTGCGGGCGCCAGTGCCGAATCGGAGCCGGGATTGCGCCCATGTGCGGGCGCGGGCGGAACCCCGGCTCTAGCCGTACAGCCGCGCCGCCAGCCTGGAGACCTGGCGGATCGCCTCCACGCCGACCGCGGGGTCGGCGTTGGTGAACACCGAGACCACGAAGGGCCGGCCGGAGAGCACGACGCCGGTGTCGTTGATCACCGACCCGTCCATGCCCACCTTGTGCGCAACCGTGACGCCTCCCAGGTAGGCGTTGATCCGGTCGTTGAAGGCGGTGGTCTCGAGCAGATGCATCAGGTCCTGCGTGTGGGCCGGGTCGAGCAGCTGGCCCGCCGCCAGCGCCTGCATCATCAGCCCCGCCTCGCGGGTGGTGCACTGGTCGTCGGCCTGGTGGCAGTCCGGGCCCTTGATGGAAGCCGTGTAGGAGTCGACGGCGCCGTCGTTGAGCGCCCGCCGGAGCGCCTTCCAGGCGGTGTTGTCGCTCTGCTGTATGAGCAGCGCCAGCAGGTCTCCGATCGCGTACTTGTCACCTGGCTGCGCGCTCCCGCTGAGCGTCCCGGTGCCGCCCATGAAGTCGTCGTCCTGAAGCGTGACCTGGTCGCTCAGCTTGAGCTTGCCGTCCTGCGCCTGCTTCTCGATGAAGAGCGCGAGCGGCAGCTTGATCACGCTCGCGGCCTCCATCGAGCTGTTCGCCTGGTAGCCGAGCTCGGCTCCGCCGGCGACCGGGGTCACCCAGGCCGAGTACTGGCCGGAGAGGGAGTTGAGGTACTGGGTCATCCCGGCCAGGAAGCCCGCCTCATCGCCCCGGGTCACCCCGGCCGAGCTCACGCTGACGGCCGCCGTCTTGTTCCACTCCACGTTGACGGTCTGGAAGGCGGGCCAGTGATCGTCTGCCGCGTAAGCGATGGTGTGCGGGCCCGTGCTCACGACGCCCGTCCAGCTGAGCCCGTTGACGGGCCGCCCGTCGATCGAGAGGACGGCGCCGGCGCCGGCCGGGGCCGAGACCTGGAGCGATCCCGTCTTGCGCTCGAGGGTGACCGGGATCGCCAGCTGGGTCCCCTCCCAGACGATCACCCTGGACGACCAGGGCACGAAGTTGTCGGGGTTCAGGTTGAGCACGTGATGCCCGGCGGTGACCAGCGGCGAGCAGGGCGTGGCCGGGCAGTCGGACAGGGGCGCGCCGTCAAGCGTGGGGGCGAGCCCGGCCGGGTCGGTCGTGATCACGAGCCTGCCCAGCTGCCGGGTGAGGACCCCCGCCACCATGAATGCGTGGTCGGGCGCCAGGTCGGCCTCGGCCCGGTAGGCGTCGTGCGCGGCGGCGGTGGCGCTGATGTAGGCGTGGCCGGCGTCGACCGCTCCCTCGAGCCAGAAGAAGCCCTCGGCGTCGCTCACCGTCTGCCAGGATTTGCCGTCGACGGCCACCGTGACCACGGCGTGGTCTATCCCAAGGCCGCTCTCGTCGGTCATCCGGCCGAAGACGGACGGACGGCGGTTGAGGACCACCCGGCTGCTGCCAGCGCTCCGGCCCGGCAGGAAGCCGGGCGCGGTCGCGATGACCTCCCGGCTGGCCAGGGGCACGCTGACCGGGAGGCGGAAGCTGCCGCCGGGGGCGGTCAGCCGGCTCTCGGGGATGCCGGCAGCCCGGATGGTGACGCTGGCGCCGGCGACCGGGTTGCCGGCGGTGTCGACGACCTGGCCGCCGGCGGGAGGCGCGAGGACATAGCCGGTGGCGCCAAGGAGGGCAACCGTCCCCAGGGCGGCTAGGCCAAGCGGCCCACGTCCGAGCATGCGCACGGACGTTGTAACGCGCTCCGCGCCCGTTTAGTAGCGCCCGTTCCCAATAAATTTGTAAAGCGTGTTGGTCAGGCGGCCTCGGCCAGCGCCGGCTCCGGTTCCGGCACCGGCCGCAGGAGGCGCAGCCGCGCGAGCGCGGCCATGACGATCGCGACCGAGCCGTCGATGACGCAGTAGCCGCCGGCGATGCCCGAGGGCGGGTTGCCGGAGGGGACATGGTCCCAGGGCGCCACCGGCAGCCAGCGCCAGTCGCCGGCCCAGGTCCCGGCGATCTCGAGGTCGGTGGTGGCCACGAATATGGCGGCGAAGAGCGCATAGCGGGGCGATCGCATCACGCACCAGGCGAGGACGGGCACGCAGAGCGCGCCCTGGATGTCGACCCGGTCTGTGAGGTGCGGAAGCACGGTCAGGCCGGCCAGCGCCCAGACCATGCAGATCCCGAGCAGGACCTGGGCGGCGCGCCTGCCATGCCGCACGAACAGCGGCGTGGCGGCGGCGGTGAGGCCAAAGAGGTAGACCAGCCCATGCCCGGGCGGGACGTAGAGCGGGATGTTGTGCCAGCGGTAGCGGTAGACCCCCCAGACCAGGGAGCCGAAGACCTCGAACCCGGTGGCGACCATCACGCAGACCCAGACCTGCGTGCGCTGGGAGCGCGGGAGCCGCTGGGTGCAGAGCCAGAGCACGGTGAAGGTGAGGAGGCCGAGGCCGGCCTGCTGCCAGAGCCCGGCCACGCGGGAATCGGCGACCAGGAGCAGCGGCGTGTAGGCGAGAAGGTAGAGATGGAGCCAGTAGGGGCGCAGGCGGCTCAGCACTGGCCGGACATGCTACCCGCCGGAAAAGCGGCGAGGGGCCGCCGCGGCGGCCCCTCGCATCGGCTGGTTGAGGCTAGGAGCTGCGGCCGCTGAGGACGCTGCCGAAGGTCTCGAAGTGGTCGCCGTTCCACTTCTCGAGCTGCCCCTGGGCGATCGGGAAGTGGTCAGACTTGGTGGTCTGGATGGTCACGCCGGGCAGCGTCAGGGGGTTGTCGGTCTCCTTCAGCTTGGTGGCGGCGATGTCCATCATGTTCTTGCGGGTCAGGTTGCTGCCCATCTGCTTCAGCAGGTCGACCGTCGTGTAGGCGACGGCCATGCCGAAGACGCAGAACGTGTCGGCGCCGGTGGCGTCGCAGGGTGGCTGGGCGAGGTCGCCGCCATGCTGCGTCATCACGTCGTGGAACAGCTTGACTCCGGCGTCGCTGCCCCACTTGGCGGTGTCCAGCGGGTCCTTCAGATAGGCGGCCGAGATCATCCCGTTGATCTTGTCCGCCGAGCCGCCCAGCTGCTTGACCACGCCCTTCCAGGTCGCCGTCGAGTTGGCGACCGCGTTCATGTAGATCTTGGGATTCCACCCCGAGCTGATGGCGTTGGCGACCGCGTTGGCGGCATAGGCCGGGGTGCAGACGACGTAGAAGGTGTCGGCGCCCGAGGCCTTCAGGTTGGCGACCTGGGAGGCCAGGTTGGTCGGGTCCCCGGCGTTGTAGGTGGCTTCCTTGAGGATCATCGTCGAGGCCTTGGAGCCGAGGCCCTGCCTCAGGCCGTCGACGTAGTTCTTCCCGTAGTCGTCGTTCTGGTAAAGAACCGCGATCTTGTCGTTGGGCTCGCTCTGGGAGATGTACTTGGCGTACATGCGGGCCTCGGCGCCGTAGTTGAGCTGCCAGCCGAGCGTCATCGGGTGGGCGCTGTAGTCGGCGCCCCACGTGTCGGCCCCGGTGGAGACGAAGAGCTGCGGCACGCCCTGCTGGTTGTAGTAGTCGCGCACGGCCAGGTTGGGCGGGGTGCCCAGGCTGCCGACCGTCGCGAAGACCTTGTCCTCCTCGACCAGCTGGCGGGCCTTGGCCGGGGTGTTGGCCGGGCTGTAGCCGTCGTCGAGGACGTCGAACTTGATCTTGCGACCGTTGACGCCGCCCTTGCTGTTGACGTACTGGAAGTAGGCGTTCATGCCCTTGGCGATCGAGTAGTAAGCCGAGGCTGAGCCGGAGGCCGGGAAGGTGGCGCCGAGCAGGATCTGGTCCTTGGTGATCCCGGGGTCGGCCGCCGACGTCGAGTTGCTCGACTGCTGAGCGCCGCAGGCCACCACCGCCATGGCCGCCGCGGCGCACAGCGCCATGAACCTACGGGTTCCGATCATCACTCTCCTCCGCATGACTGGTCTCGGCGCACAGGGACGCCGGCTAGCGCAAAGCAAGAATCCGGCAAGTACGGCTATCGGTCAAGTGCTGATCTGGTCGGCTTCGGCGGGCGTGGCCTCCATGACGCCGCCCAGGGAAGGCTTGGTGGCCGGCCCTCCGGGCAGCCGCGCCAGGCCCCGGACGATGAGCCCGGCGACCCCGTTGCGGGCGATGAAGACGACCACCACCAGCAGCACGCCGAAGGCCAGGTCCGGTTTGCCGCCGAACCCCTTCTCGGCGAAGTAGGGCATCCAGACGACCAGGATGGCTCCGATCAGGGGTCCCCAGATGTAGGCCAGGCCGCCGATCACGATGCCGATCAACAGCTGCAGCGAGAGGTTCAAGCCGTAGGTGTCGGGGTTGACGTATGCGAAGTCGATGACCAGCAGCGAGCCCGCGACGCCGGCCAGGAAGGCGCTCAGGCCGAAGGCGAAGGTCTTGTAGTAGGCGAGGCTGATGCCGTTGGCGGTGGCCGCCGTCTCGCTGTCGCGGACGGCCATCCAGGCCCGCCCGGTCCGCCCGCGGAGCAGCAGCCAGCAGGGGACGAAGACGATAAGGAAGACGATCCAGCCCAGGAGGTAGAGCCACTGCTCGCTGCTCAGCGGCAGGTCCAGCGGGGGCTTGACCGGCGGGATGGAGACGCCCACGTGGCCGCCGGTGAAGCGGTCGTAGTTGTTGAGGACCGGCGTCACCGAGAGCGCCAGGGCGAAGGTGGCCAGCGCCAGGTAGATGCCCCGGAGCCGCAGGGCCGGGATGCCGACCAGGAGCCCGACGATGCCGGCCAGGAGGCCTCCCACCGGGACGGTCGCGATGTAGGGCCAGTGCAGGCGCGCGACGAGCAGCGCCGTCGTGTAGCTGCCGATGGCGATGAAGGCGCCGTTGCCGAGCGAGATCTGGCCGCTGTAGCCGGTGAGGACGTTGAGCCCGACCATGGCCACCGCGTAGGCGGCGACGATCGCCCACTGAAAGGTCTGGAACTGGTCGGTGAGGAGGGGAATGAGCAGGAAGGCGGCGATCCCGAGCGCGCCCAGCACGGCGGCCGGCCAGCGTTCGCTCAGAGAGCCGCTCATACGCGGCGTGCCTCGGCCCGGCCGAGCAGGCCGGCCGGGCGGACCATCAGCACGAGCACGATGACGATCAGCGCGAAGGGTGTGCGCAGGTTCTCGCCGCCCGGGATGTAGGTGCCCAGCACGGCCAGCAACACCCCGATCACGAGCCCGCCGATGACCGAGCCGAGTGGGCTCTCGATGCCGCCCAGCACCGCCGCCGCGAAGGCGAAGAGAAGCACCGACTGCATCATGTTGGGGTCGAGGAAGACGACCGGCGCGATCAGGATCCCGCTGACCGCCCCGACCGCGGCCGAGAGGCCCCAGCCGATCGCCAGCATCCAGCTCGTGCGCACCCCCATCAGGCGGCTCGACTCCGGGTAGAGCGCGGCCGCCCGCATGGCCAGGCCGAGCTTGGTGTACCGGAAGAAGGCGGCCATGGCGGCCAGCAGGACCATGGTCACGGCCAGGATCCCGATGTCCTGGACCCCCACGTAGAGACCGCCGAAGTTGACCGAACTCTGCGGGAAGGGGCAGCAGAAGGTCTTGAAGACGTAGCCCCAGTTGAAGCCGGCCAGCCCGTTGACGATCGAGAAGAGGCCCAGCGTCACGATCACCAGCGTCAGCAGCGGCGCGCCCTCGAAAGGACGGATCAGGACGCGCTCGATGGCGACCCCGATCAGGAACGACGCCACGACGGCCACCGCGAAGGCGATCCAGAAGGCGGCCGGACCGCTGAGGTGCAGGCCGTTGATGCCCAGCCTGCTGCCCAGGATGCCGAAGTCGCCGGCGAAGATCGCGTAGGCGATGAAGGTGGAGAACATCGCCATCTCGCCCTGGGCGAAGTTGGCGACGTCCATGGCGCGGTAGATGAGCACAAGCGCCAGGGCCAGGCTGGCGTACACGGCGCCGGCCGCCACGCCCGATATGACCTGCTGCAGGAAGGCGGTGACGGTGAAATGCGCGGCAAGGGCGATCAAGACGGCCTCCTCAGTAGCCCAGGTAGGAGCGGCGCACCGACTCGTGGCGCAGCAGCTCGGGCCCGGTGCCCTCGAGCACGATCCGGCCGACCTCGAGCACGTAGGCGTAGTCGGCGGTCTTGAGGGCGAGATTGGCGTTCTGCTCGACGACCAGGATGGTCAGGTTCTCCTCGCGGCGGATGGTGGCGATGATGTCGAAGATCTGGCGGACGATCAGGGGCGCCAGCCCGAGCGACGGCTCGTCGAGCAGCAGCAGCCGCGGCCGCATCATGAGCGCGCGGGCGATCGCCAGCATCTGCTGCTCGCCGCCGGAAAGGGTGACCGCGACCTGGTGGCGGCGCTTGTCGATCCAAGGGAAGTACTCGATCGCCCGCTCGATGTCCCGGTTGACGCCGCTCCGGTCGCCCCGCGTGTAGGCGCCCATGCGCAGGTTGTCGGTCACCGTCATCTGGGCCAGCGTTCCCCGGCCGGAGGGGACGTGCGCGATCCCGAGCCGGGCCACCTCCTCCGGCCGGCGGCCGATCAGGGGATGGGTGTCGAAACGGATCGAGCCGGTGGTCCGGACCATGCCCGAGATGGCGCGCAGCGTGGTCGTCTTGCCGGCGCCGTTGGCGCCGAGCAGGGCCACGATGCTGCCCTCGGGAACCTGGAGCGAGACGTCGTGGAGCGCCCTGATCGGCCCGTAGCTGGCCTGTACGCCCTCCAGCTCCAGCAGCGCCGGCCGCGCCTGCGTTTCAGGCTGCGCCATTCTCGTCCTGGCCCAGGTAGGCCTCGATCACGGTGCGGTCGCTGCGGACCTGGTCCGGCGTGCCGTCGGCGATCTTCCGGCCGAAGTCCAGGCAGACGACGCGGTCGGAGACCCGCATCACCAGGTTCATGTGGTGCTCGACCACCAGCACCGTCATCCCCAGGTCCTGGTGGATGCGCTTGATGAGGTCGGCCAGGTGCTCCACCTCGTCGTGGTTGAGGCCCCCGGCCGGCTCGTCGAGAAGCAGCAGCTTGGGCCGGGAGACGATGGCCCGCGCCAGCTCGACCGCTTTCAAGGTACCGAAGGAGAGGCCGGCCGCGGCCTCGTCGGCGACGCGCCCGGCGCCCACGAACTCGAGCGCTTCGCGGGCTCGCTGCCGCGCCTCACGCTCGGCGCGGCGCGCGCTCGGCCAGCCGACGGCCATCGGGATGGCGTCCCAGCGGGAGCCTCCGATGTGGATGTGGTCGCCGACCAGCACGTTCTGGAGGACGCTCATCCTGGGGAAGAGCTCGACGTTCTGGAACGTGCGCGCGATGCCCCTGCGGATGATGTTGTGGGCCGGCACCTGGAGCAGGTCGGCGCCGGCGTAGGTGATCTGACCCGAGGTGGGCGTGTACAGGCGCGTGATGCAGTTGAACATCGTCGTCTTCCCGGCGCCGTTGGGACCGATGAGTCCGACGATCGAGCGGTCGGGGACCTCGAAGGAGACGTGGTCCAGCGCGACGATTCCGCCAAACCGGATGGTCACCTCGCGCGCAGAAAGAAGTGCCTCCGGCACTCGGGTCAGTTAAAGGCAGCGAAAGCCGCCAGTCAATCGGCGAGTGCGGAGGGTGCCGGCGCTAGTCCTCCGGCTGCGGCATGTCGATCGACTCGTCACGGGGCTCGGCGCGGGCGCCGGGCCCCGGCTCCTGGGCGGCCTCCGGTGCTTCCCCGGCCGTCGCCGGCTCGACCACGGGCAGCGCCGGCGGCGTCGACGCGTGGCGCACGACCGCCGAGCGCACCGGCGCCGGCGGGTGCGTGGCGCCCCAGACGATCCAGGCCACGGCGCCGGCGGCGGCCAACAGCAGCAGGACCGGGAAGAAGATGAATGGCGGCCGGGTCAGGAGCGCGACGGTGTCCAGCCCGGGGGCGGCGGTGGCGAGCGCCCCCGGTCCGGCCGGCGTCGCCGGGTCGATGGCCGGTGGGGCGGGCGTGGCCGAAGCGGTGCTCGAGGGACTCGGGCTCGGGCTTGGGCTTGGGCTCGGGCTGGGAGCGGCCTCCAGCCGGAAGCTGGCGCAGGGGTTGCCGGCGTTGTCGTGGACGCAAACGGTGTGCGTCCCGGGCGGCCCGTCGGGAGCGGTGATCGTGACCTTCAGATTGCCCGCGTCGTCGGCCCCCGCGGGCTGGAGGAAGCGGCCGTCCCACTCGATCTGGGCGCCCCCGCGCAAGATGCCGGATCCGGTGACGGTGATCGCCGTTCCCGGCGGTCCGAACGTGGGATCGAGGCCGACCACGCCGGGCGTCGGAGTCGGCGTCGGCCTCGAGGTCGGCGTCGGCGTGGCCGCTGGTGTGCTCGGTGTCGTGGGGCTGGGAGCCGCCGCGGCCACGGTGGCGACCCAGAGAAAGGGCAGCGCGAGGAGCAGGCGGCGCACGGTCGCCTGCGACTCTAAGCGCGGGGCGACGACGATCCGACTACAGGTTCAGATGGGCGGCCAGGGCACCGACCAGGCCGACGAGGGCTGCGGAAAGCGCCAGCCGGGCGCCAGCGCGCGCTCCAGGCGGCGGCGAAAGGCGCCCACCTCCCGGGCGCTGAGCAGCTCGCGCAGGCACGCCGCGAGGGCCGCATCGGCCGCCACCCGCTCCAGGTGCCGGCGCAGCCGCGCCGGCGGACGCCGTCCGGCGAAGTCCCAGATCACGGTTCGCAGCTTGGTCTCGACGTGAAAGGTGAGGCCGTGGTCGATGACCCACACGCGCCCCTGCTCGTCGGCCAGGCAGTGACCGGACTTGCGGTCGGCGTTGTTGGCCAGGTAGTCGAAGAGGGCGACCTCCTCCCAGACCTCGGAGGCGATGCCCTCCGATTGGAAGAAGTGCCGGCGCCCGTCGGTCTCGATGAAGAGCTGGAGCGCGCCCACCCCATGCGGCCCGCTCTGGCGAACCACGGTAGGCGGCACCAGCGGCCAGCCGAGCGCCCTGGAGAGCTCGTAGGCGGCCACCTCGCGCCGGTACAGCGTGCCCTCGGGGAAGTCCCAGAGCGGCGACTCACCGGCCGCCGGCTTGTACACGGCGAGCAGCTCCGGCTGTGGGCCGAGACGGGCCAGGAAGGTGTAGTTGCTGGAGCCTCGCAAGAGGCCGAGCAGCTCGAGTTCGGGGAGATCGCGCAGCTGCGCCTCGACCAGGGCGGCCGGCCGCCGCTCAGAAGATGGGCCGGTGTCCATTGGAGGCGGGACAGGGGTGCCCCGAAGGGTCGATGGGCAGGCCGCAGTAGGTGCAGATCGCCCGGCCCGCCGAGAGCACGGCCTCGGCCTGCTTGGCGAAGACGCGCACCGTCGGCGCGCCCACCCAGAAGCGCGCGGTGGCCAGCTCGTCGGCGGGCTGGTCCTCGGTCTCGCCGGCTTCGCGGGCGACCACCACGAACAGCTGCCGGCTCTCGTGGTAGCCCAGGCCCAGCTCGCCGATCCGCCAGTCGACCTCGGCGACCGCGGGGGGCGGCGCCACCGCGGTGGGGTCGAACCCACCCGAGAGGCCCTGGGCTTCGAGCAGCTGCTGGGCGCGGACGACCAGGCCCTGGACGTGGAACTTCTCGCAGAGCAGGGTCGCTTTCTCCCCGTGGGACCCGGCCACGAGGAAGAACTCGCGCGCGCCCGGCTCGCCCCGAGCGGCCACGGCCAGCTCCTCGGCGGGGTCCAGCTCGAAGCTCTTGCTCACTTTCTGAACAGTGTCGCAGAGCGGCGTTTCGGGCCTTCCGGGGGTGGGAACCATCAGTGAAGAAAACCAAGCACGGGCGCTGGCGCCCGGCACCACCGGAAATTCACCAAGAGCATCGGAGGAGCGAATTGGCCAAAACCGTCGGCATCGATCTCGGCACGACGAACTCGGTCATCGCCGTCATGGAGGGCGGCGAGCCGGTCGTCATCCCCAACTCGGAGGGATCGCGAACCACGCCATCCGTGGTCGGGTTCACCAAGAGCGGGGAGCGGCTGGTCGGCAACCTGGCGCGGCGCCAGGCTGCGGTCAACCCACAGAACACGATCTTTTCCATCAAGCGCTTCATGGGCCGCCGCTACCCGGAGGTCGAATCGGAGCGGAAGATCGTCCCCTACGCCGTCAAGGCGGGTAAGGACGAGCGCGTGGTCGTCCAGGTCCCCAACGCCGACAACAAGGAGTTCACGCCCGAGGAGATCTCGGCCATGATCCTCCAGAAGCTGAAGGCGGACGCCGAGGCATACCTGGGCGAGAAGGTCACCGACGCCGTGA
>CAYLIP010000002.1:0-81249 GCA_964383855.1 uncultured Actinomycetes bacterium
GGAACCCAGAGCGGCTCGCCGTCGCCGGCCAGGGCGGCGCCGCGCTCGCCCGCCGTGACCGCCGCGGAGCCGGCGCCGCGCTCGACCAGCCGCCGGGCCGCGGCCAGCGCGCGGTTGCGCCCGTCCGGCCCCAGGCTGACCGGCTGCCGACCGGCCGCGCCCAGGGTCGACTCGGCTTCCACGAGATTGGGTTTGACCAGGTCGGGGTGCTCGGGCAGCGCCTCCTCCAGAAGCCGGGCGTGAGCGTCGACGAGGGCCCTCGATCCGCGGGCGTGCGCCAGCGCGACCAGCTCCGCATAGGCCGAATCGGGCGCACCGGGAGGCAGGGTTCCGCTGCACACGAGCACCTCTCCGGCCGCCAGCTCTCGCCCGACCAGCGCCACGAAGCGGCGCCAATCCCCGGCCGTGATCGGCGGGCCGGGCTCGTTCAGGACCGTGACCCGGCCGTCCGCCTCGCGGATGATGGTCGCGACCCGCGCTTCGCCGTCGGTTTCGACCGGGCAGACCTGGAGGCCCTCGTGGCGGGCCAGCTCGACGGTCGCGCGGCCGGTTGCCCCGGGGGCGAACGTGACCAGTCGAGCGCCGGCGCCAAGCCGGCGGGCGGCCCGGCAGACGTTCACGCCCTTGCCTCCCGCCGAGACGTCCGCCTGCCGGAAGCGGAGCACCTCGCCGGGGGCCAGCCGGTCGAGGTCGGTGACGCGCTGCAGGGCAAGGTTGGGGCCGGCAACGAGCATGACGGCCGAATTCTGTCACCGCGCTCCGGCGCAAGGCCGCCGCTGCGAACCGTCGGGGTTTCGTCGTCGCGGCGCCCTAGCCTCGCGCGGCCGCATGCAGATGGCCGGAGCCGGCTGGTCGATGACGTTCGAGGCGGGGAGCCCCTTTGCGCGCTTCTCCGCCGACGGCGGACCCGGTGCCGACCTCTCGCTGGCCTGGAGCCTGGACCGCCTCGACGCCCTCGACTCCACTCTCGATGTGGGCGAGCCGCGCGCCGAGCACCTGCCGGATCGGACGCGCGTCACCCTTCGGCAGCGCTCGCTGGCGTGGGAGAGCAAGCGGCTGGTCATCGACTGCTTTCCGGACCACCTGGCCCTCTGGGTCGAGGTCGAGGGCGCCGGCCGCCTGACCTCGGTGCACCTCCTGGGCGGCCATCAGCCGGGCTCCTCGCGCTGGAACGCGGGGTGGTGCGCCAGCGATCCCCGGTTCACCCGCCTCTGGAACCCGGAGCCGGCCGGCTGGCCGCGCGTCCAGAGCCCCTCCGAGGGGTCGGTGATCGATGTCCTGGGCGGGCCGCTGCCGGGGCTGCGGCATTGGCTCTTCACGCCCGCGCCCTGGTTCTACGCGGTGGCCGCCGACACCGGCTCCTGGCTCGGGCTGGCGCTGGCGCCGGCGGCCGGTGAGCACCGGTTCACCGCCTTTCACTGGGATGCGCGCCCGGACGGCTTCAACCTCCGCCTGGCCTACGAGGGCATGACCGAGGTCCACGGGCGCTGGCGGACGCCGGTCCTCGAGCTGAGGCCCGGCGCCACCGACCCCTACCAGGCGCTGGCGGCGGCCTGCGCCGGGGCCACGACCGAGGTGGCGCGTCCCCGGTTCGATTGGTGGTCGCGACCGCTCTTCTGCGGTTGGGGACAGCAGGTCTTCGAGGCCGGCAGCGAGGGCAGCGCGGCCGCGCTCGCGACCCAGGCCAACTACGACCGCTATCTCGCTCAGCTCGCCGCGCACGGCCTGGACCCGGGCACCATCGTGGTCGATGACAGGTGGCAGGCGGCCTACGGCACCAACCATCCGGACGCCGCCAAGTGGCCGGACATGCGCGGGTGGATCGCGGCCCGCCACGAGGAGAGCAGGCATGTCCTGCTCTGGCTCAAGGCCTGGGACGCGGAGGGCCTCGGCCCAGAGCACTGTGTCACCGATGCGCTCGGCCGGCCGGTCGCCGCCGATCCGACCAGCCCCGCCTACCGCGCCCTCCTGTCGGAAACGGTGGAACGCCTGCTGGGCCCCGATGGCCTGGATGCGGACGGCTTCAAGCTCGACTTCACCGGCCGCACCCCGAGTGGCCCGGGGCTCTCTGTCCACGGCGACGCCTGGGGCGCCGAGCTGCTGCACGAGCTGGTGGCGCTGGTCGACGCCGGGGCCGCCGCGTCAAGCCGGATGCGCTGGTCATGACGCATTGCTGCAACCCGTACTTCCGCGACGTCACCTCGATGCTCCGGCTGAACGACGTCAACATCGAACTACCGGTGCTGGAGCAGATGGAGCATCGCGCCCGGGTCGCGCGCCTGGCTCTCCCGGGAGCCCTCATCGACACCGACAACTGGCCGATGCCGGACCGGGAATCCTGGCGCTCCTACCTGGCCCAGCAGCCGCGCCTGGGCGTCCCCTCGCTCTACTTCACGACCAACCTCAGCTTCTCCGGTGAGCCGCTGGAAGAAACGGACTACGCCGCCATCCGCCAGGCCTGGGCGCACGCCGAGCACCAAGGTGAGTCGGCCGGCGGGCCCGTGGACGGCGCCGTCAGTCGGACCTGAGCCAGGGATACCGGTAGTCGCGGGGGGGAGTCAGGGTCTCCTTCACGGCGCGCGGGCTGGTCCAGCGGATCAGGTTCCACATCGAACCCGCCTTGTCGTTGGTGCCCGAACCCCGGCCGCCCCCAAAGGGCTGCTGACCGACCACCGCGCCGGTTGGCTTGTCGTTTACGTAGAAGTTGCCCGCGGCATTGACGAGCGCCTCCTCGGCCTCCCGGATGGCGGACCGGTCGCGGGCGAAGACAGCGCCGGTCAGCGCGTAGGGCGTCTGGGTGTCGACCAGGCGGAGCACGTCGGCGTACCGGCTTTCTTCGTAGACCAGCGTCGTCAGCACCGGCCCGAAAAGCTCCTCGCGCATCAGGCGGAATCCAGCGTCCTCGGTTACCACCACGGTCGGCGTCACGAAGTAGCCCTCGCTGTCGTCGGCCTCGCCGCCGACCAGGATCTGGGCTTCCCGCCGAGCCTCCTCGATGGCATCCCGCTGGCGCGTCCATGACTCGCGGTCGATGACCGCGCCCATGAAGTTTCCGAAGTCGGCGATGTCGCCCATCCGGATGCTGCCAACCTCGCCGGCCAGCCTCTCCCGAAGCGCCGGCCACAACCCCGCGGGGACGAACAGCCGGGAGAGCGCCGAGCACTTCTGGCCCTGGTACTCGAAGGCCCCGCGTACGACCGCGGCCGCCACCTCGTCGACGTCGGCGCTGGCGTGCACAACGCCGAAGTCCTTGCCGCCCGTCTCACCGACCAGCCGGGGATAGCTGCGGTAGCCGGAGATGTGCTCTCCGACCTGCCTGAACATCCACTGGAAGACCGGGGTCGAGCCCGTGAAGTGGACGCCGGCGAGCTCGGGATGAGGCAGCACCGCGCCGCCGACCTTCGCGCCTGACCCGTGGACGAGGTTGATCACCCCCGGGGGCAGTCCGGCCGCCTCGAGCAGCTTCATCCAGTGGTGCGCCGCGTAGGCGGCGGTCTGGGCCGGCTTCCAGACCACGACATTGCCCATGAGGGCGGCCGAGGTCGGAAGGTTGCCCGCGATCGAGGTGAAGTTGAAGGGCGTGACGGCGAACACGAAGCCCTCGAGCGGCCGGTACTCCATCCAGTTCCACACACCGGGCGGAGAGATCGGCTGCTCGGAATAGATCCTGGTTGCGTATTCGACGTTGAAGCGCAGGAAGTCGGCCAGCTCGCAGGCGGCGTCGATCTCGGCCTGGTGCACCGTCTTCGACTGGCCGAGCATCGTCGAGGCGTTGAGCGCGTCGCGCCAGGGCCCGCTCAGGAGGTCGGCCGCGCGCAGGAAGATCGCGGCCCTGGTCGAGAAGGGAGTGCGCGCCCACTCGGCCCGCGCCTTCAGCGCCGCATCGATTGCCCTGCCGACGACCGCCTCGCCGGCCAGGTGGACCTCACCCAGGACATGGCTGTGGCGGTGTGGCATGACCACCGCGCCGAGATCGCCGGTGCGCACCTCCTCGCCGCCGATGATGCAGGGCATCTCGATCCGATCTCGCGTCATCCGCTCCAGCGCGGCCTTGATGGAAGCGCGCTCGGCGGTGCCGGGGGCGTATGAGCGGACGGGCTCGTTGTAGGCGGCGGGCGGAGAGAAGATCGCGTCTGCGGGCATCGGCCCGATTCTAGGAGCCGAGGAGGCGCGGCCGAATCGCCCCGCCAAGCGAAGGAGCCGGCCAGCGGCCGGCTCCTTGCGACAGGGGGTGAGGTCCTGGGTCAGGCGGTCCGGCGGTGGAGTCCGTTCCAGAAGGGAACGTGGCCGGCGTCCAGCCGCTTTTCGACACGCTGCGCCTGGTCGGCCGTGATCTGCTTGCCATCCACCAGCTTGTCCAGCCCTGGCTTGGCGGCGGCTGCCACCTTCTCGCCGAACTGCTGCTGGCTCATGCCCCTGTCATTGGCGAGGTCCGAAACCTTCTTGCCGCTGCGGAGGGCGCTGTGCAGCTCCTCAGGCTTGATTCCCAGCACCGACGCCTCGGCGTCGAAGACGACACGCGCGATCTGGCGGTGGTCCTGCCGGTTGTCGTGGTGCTTGGGGGCAGCGGGCGCCGCCGCCGTCGCCGGCGTGGAAGCCGCCAGGACCGGGGTGGCGGTCCCGAGCGCACCGAGCGCGAGCAGCCCTGCGCCTCCGGCGCCCATCGCCACCTTCGCGATCAACCCAAGCCTCGGAATCGTGGTCAACATCTGCATCTCCTTTCTGCGATTTGCCGGCCCCGCAAAGGGAGCCGCCTTTCGCTGCCCAGGTTGAGCACGCGGTGTCAATCACATTTCCGAATGCGGTCAGCAATCTGTTAAGCGCCGCTTCCCTGGCTGGGCTTCGAGTGCCGACTGCAACTCGAGGTCGCCGACCTCCCACATCAACACATGGCCGCGGCAGGGGACCGGCTCGGGGAACGTTTCCACCGCCTCCAGCCGCCACGCCCACCACCTGCCCTCACGCGGTTCTGCCAGCGCCTCCTTCCAGTCGGCCTGGGTCATGGGCCGGCAGTCGGTGAGCTGCGCCACGCCGACCAGCACTCCGCGCCGGCTCGCGCCGGGCTCGGTCAGGTCCAGGCCGAGCGCGCGCAGGCGATCCAGCTCGGCCCGGCCGGGCCGAAGCTGGCCGAGGCGTGGAGCAGGAGGTCGCCGCGATGCCGGGTGGCCGCTCGGCGAACCTCAACCGAGCGGCGGCCGAGAAGCAGGACGTCGATCGACGGGTGGCGGATGGAGAGGGCTTTCATGGGCGCCAGTGTCAGTTCGACCCTGGCACCGGGCAACGCCGGCTGTTAAGAAGACGCAGACTCGAGCCGTGGACACCGGCGTCGCCGCTACCACCCGGCGCCACGCCCGCCTCCTGGCCCTGGCCGGAGCCGCTGCCATCGCCCTCGTCGTGCTCGCCGTGGCGTTCCTGGAGGGCGACCTCGGAGAGGAGTTCGGCGAGCTCCAGGGATTCGCGGGCTACGTCACTCGCAGGTTTGGCGTGCCCGCCAGCCTTCTGCTGCTCTACATCGAGGAGACGGGCATCCCGCTGCCGGTGCCGGGAGATGTCTACGTCGTCTACCTGGGGAGCGCCGCCCGGAACTCCGCCCTCGCGCTCGCAGGCGCCTGGCTGGCCGTCGTGCTCGCCGTCACCGCCGGCTCGACCAACCTCTACCTGATCTCGAGGCGCTGGGGGCACCGGCTGGTCGCCAACCGCTTTGCGCACGTGCTCCATCTCGACCAGGGCCGCCTTCAGCAGGTCGAGGGCTGGTTCGGACGCTGGGGAGCGGTCGCCATCATCTTCGGCCGCCACATACCGGGCTTCCGCATCCCCGTCACCGTGATGTCGGGGATCTTCGAAGTGCGCTATCGCGTCTTCGCCCCCTCGGTGGCGGTTTCGACCGGCGTCTGGGCCGCCGTCTGGATCTGGCTCGGCTCCCGCTACGGCGTCGCCGTCGTGCATTCGCTGGGCCGGCACAAATGGATCTACGCGGTCGTGGCGGCCGCGGTTGCGATCGCCGTCGGCGTGATCGGCGTCCGCGTCCTGCGCGCCGCCTCTAAGTAGCGCCGCCGGCGCGTGGCTTCGGCCAGACCGGGTCCGCCGCTTGCTCGATCATCGACCTGCCCCTACCGTGGAGACGATGGACGAGGACTCCGCCGACCGCCAGGACTACGAGGCACGCGAAGAGCACGTTGCCCAGGGACACCGTCCGGAAGACGCCGGCGGCAGCGAGGAAACCGAGGACCGCCCCGACCAGGAGCACCCGGCCGACGCCAAAGGCGGGTAGCCCCGAACGGGAAGGAGCGGACCGGCTAGGCCGTGCGAAAGCCGCGCAGGCGCGCCACCAGTTCGCCCGGCGTGGTCCTGGATTTCACCATCCAGTCGAGGATTCCCAGGTCCGAGGCCTCGTCGACGCTGTGGGGAAGGCCGGCGGAATTGCTGAGCACGACCACGCCGCAGGACCGCGTCGCCGGCGCGGAGCGAAGGCGGCGAAGCACCTCGAGGCCATCGAGGCCCGGGAGCATGATGTCGAGCAGGACCATGGAAGGCGGCTCCTCGAGCGCCGCCGCCAGCCCGCGCTCGCCGTCGGGCTCCACCCGCACCGACCAGCCGGCCGCCTCCAGCGCCATCCGGTACATCAGGGCGATGGCCTCGTCGTCCTCAATCAGGAGTAGACGGTCCTCCATCACAGTTCAACTCTCCGGTTCGCGCCCCCGCGCCCGCCGCCTGCCCCGTTAAGAGAAGTCAGAAACCGAGGCACGGGCACGGACAGG
The DNA here is from genome assembly GCA_964383855.1 of uncultured Actinomycetes bacterium. Classification (GTDB taxonomy): domain Bacteria; phylum Chloroflexota; class Dormibacteria; order Dormibacterales; family Dormibacteraceae; genus CAZHAC01. The sequence goes on from CAYLIP010000002.1 coordinate 6,759, forward strand.
CCTGAGCCGGGCCCCGTCGTGACACACGCCCGGGTGTCTGGCCGGGCGCTCGACGCAGAGGTCAGGCGGCGGCGGGGGCGGTCGCTGGCACGGGCCGGGGCGTGCGGCGCGTGATCGACATCGAGAGCCCGGCCGCCACCAGGCAGAGCAGCCCCGCGCCCAGGAAAGCCGGCTCGTAATCGCCGACCCAGGTTCGGATCGCGCCGGCGGCGAAGGCCGCGGTGGCCGCCCCCAGCTGGTGCGCGGCGAAGATCCAGCCGTAGACGATCGACATCCGCTCGCGTCCGAAGGTCTGGGCGGTGAGCGCCACCGTGGGCGGCACGGTGGCCACCCAGTCCAGGCCGTAGAAGACGATGAAGGGAACCAGGCCCAGCATCCCGGTCGAGAAGGCGAACGGAAGGAAGAGCAGCGACAGCCCGCGCAGGCCGTAGTAGACCAAAAGCAGCCGGCGGCTGTCGTAGCGGTCGGTCAGCCAGCCCGACGCCATGGTCCCGGCGATGTCGAAGACGCCGATCACCGCCAGCAGGCTGGCGGCGCGCACCTCGGGGATGCCGCGGTCGATGGCGGCCGGGATCAGGTGGGTGGCGATCAGCCCGTTGGTCGACAGGCCGCAGATGAAGAAGCTGCCCGCCAGAAGCCAGAACTGCCGGCTTCGGACGCCGAGCCCCAGGCCGCGAAAGGCGTTGACCATCGGGCTGCCGGCGGAGGCTGGAGCTCCCTCGTCATGGACGGCGCCAAAGGCCCGCAGCCCCAGGTCGGAGGGGCGGTTGCGCATGAAGATGGCGGCCACCGGCAGCACGAGCAGCGCCGCCGCGGTCACCGTCATGGCCGCGAAGCGCCAGCCGACGCTGACTGCGAGCCACGCCAGGGTGGGCAGAAAGATGAGCTGACCGGTGGCGCCGGCGGCCGTGAGAACCCCGACCACCAGACCGCGCCGGGCCACGAACCAGCGGTTGGCGACCAGGGCGCCCAGGACCGAGGCCATCGATCCCGTGCCCAGCCCGACCACCACGCCCCACAGGAGGTCGAGCTGCCAGGGCGCGGTCATGAGCGTGGTCAGCAGCGAGCCGCCCGCGATCATGAGCAGAGCGCCGCTCATCACCGGCCGGATGCCGAAGCGCTCCATGAGGGCGGCCGCAAAGGGCCCGGTCAGCCCGAACAGGACCAGGTTGATGGAGACCGCGATCGAGATCGTGGCCGCGCTCCAGTGGAACTCCTGCTCGAGCGGGACGATGAGGACGCCGGGCGTGGCGCGGAAGCCTGCCGAGCCGAGCAGCGCAAGGAAGGTGATCCCGGCCACCACCCACGCGTAGTGAAGGCGTCCGGCGGCCAGGCGGCGAACCATTGCAGTGTTTATCGCCGGGTTACGGCGGCTATTCCCAGCGGCGGCTGCTGAGCCGTTTGGAAACCGACAGCGGGGGTATCAAATCGTGCGAGATGCTGAAGTCAGCCTGGGAGATCGCCCTCGAGAAGCACGGACAGCACGAGCAGCTCACGCACATCACCCGTGAGTACCTCGACCACGTGGCCATGCTCGAGGAGTGCTGGAGCGCGATCCGCCCGTCCGCTGCGCCGGCCGCGGCGGCCGAACCCGCCGAGCTGAGGCGGGCGGCCTGAAACAGGAGAATTACCTGATTACGCTTTCGGTTCCAGCCTGAGATGGACCCGGAACCGAGAGCCGGCCTGAGCGGACTTTCCGGCCCGCCGGACGTGGCCGAGGAGCCCAACCGCAAGGACAACCGGACGCTCCGCCAGCGCTGGGATGATTTCCGCCGGTCAATCGGTGCCACGCTGGTCGCCTTTCCGCGGGTCGTGCGCCTGGTCTGGGACGCCAGCGCCCCCACCACGGCCATGCTCTTTGCGGTCACCGTGCTCGCCGGCTTCATGCCCGCGGCCACGGCCTGGGTGGCCAAGCTCCTCGTCAACGCGGTCGTGCGCGGCATCCAGGAGCACCGGGCCGGCGTCTCCGACGCGGCGGCGGTCCGCGCCATCTTCGTGCTGGCGGGCATCCAGTTCGGGATCTTCCTGGTCACCTCGCTCCTGGGCACGCTGCGCAACATCTCGCAGCAGCTGCTGCAGGAGCAGGTGCAGATCCGGATCCAGCTCCTGATCATGGATCACGCCGCCCGGCTCGACCTGCCCTTCTTCGAGGACCCGGCCTCCTACGACCTGCTCCGCCGCGCCCAGGACGACTCCGTGCGGCGGCCGGTGATGATGATCTCCACCGCCTTCGGCCTGGTGCAGACGGCGATCACGTTCGCGTCCATGATCGTGCTGCTCCTCGGGGTCAGCCCGTTGCTCGCCGCGATCGCGCTGATCTCGCCGATTCCGAGCTTCATCAGCGACACCCGTTATGGCTGGCGGGGCTTCATGGTCGCGCGCTGGTCCTCCCGCCTGCTCCGGCGCATGAACTACCTGGTGACGCTGGTGACCACCGACACCAGCGCCAAGGAGGTCAAGCTCTTCCGCCTCGGCGCCTACTTCATCGAGCGCTATCGCGTGCTTGCGCGAACCTACTACGAGCGCCAGAGGTCCCTGGTCACCAACCGCTACCTCTCCGCTTTCGCGTGGGGCACGCCGACGACCCTGGTCGGCTCGGTGACCTACCTCTATGTCGCGCTGCAGGCGGTGGCTGGACGCCTGACGCTGGGCGACCTGACGCTCTACACAAGCGCGGCGACCTCGGTCGCCAACTCGATCCAGGGCCTGCTCAGCGGGCTGAGCGACATGTACGAGCACAACCTTTACCTCTCGAACCTGTTCGAGCTGCAGGCCAAGCGGCCCCACATCGAGAGGCCCGCCCGGCCGGCGGCGCTGCCGAGCCCGGTTCGGGGCGAGATCGCATTCGAGAACGTCAGCTTCGCCTACCCGGGCGCGGAGCGGCCGGCGCTCAGCAACCTGAGCTTTCGGATCGCAGCCGGCGAAACCCTGGCCGTGGTCGGCCGCAACGGCGCCGGCAAGACCACGCTGGTGAAGCTGATGGCCCGCCTCTACGACCCCACCGAGGGCCGGATCCTGCTCGACGGGATCGACATCCGCGACCTCGACCCGGACGAGCTGCGCTCGCTGATCGGGGCCATGTTCCAGGACTACGTGACCTACCAGGCGACAGCGGCCGAGAACATCGGGCTGGGCGAGGTCGAGCACATCGAGGACCGGCCGGCGGTCACCGAGGCGGCCGAACGCGGCGGGGCGACCGGGCTCGTGGCCAAGCTCCCGCAGGGCCTGGACACGCCGCTTGGCAAGTGGTTCGAGGTCCACTCCTCCAATCTCTCCGGCGGTGAATGGCAGAAGATCGCGCTCTCGCGCGCGTTCATGCGCGACGCCCGCGTGCTCCTGCTGGACGAGCCGACCTCGGCGCTCGACGCCCAGGCCGAGCACGATCTCTTCGCGCGGCTGCGCGCGCTCAGCCGGGGCAAGACGACGGTCTACATCTCGCACCGCTTCTCGACCGTGCGGCAGGCCGACCGCATCCTCTTCATCGAGGGCGGCCGGCTGGTCGAGCAGGGCAGCCACGCCGAGCTGATGCAGCTCCGGGGCAGCTATGCGCGGCTCTTCGAGCTGCAGGCGTCCGCCTACACGAGCGACTCCCACTCGGCCGCGGCGGCCGAGGAGGCGGTGGCCTCCGCCTGACTAGCGGACGGCCACCAGTACCAGCGCGGCAACCGCCGCCACGACCAGTCCGACCACCGAATACCGGCTGTGCAATCCCCTCTCCCAACCTTGGGTTTCCGAAGCTGCGGCGCAGTCTAGTCGCGCTTGGCGGCGGAGTTACCCCTCAAGTGCTTGGAAAACCGCAGAAGCGATGCCATCGGCGTCGATTCCGAAGGCGCGGTACAGCTCCCCGGGAGTGCCCGACTGCCCGTAATCGGTGACGCCCAGCGGCCGCCCGCGCACCCCCAGCATCGAGCCCACCCAGGCCAGGGCGGAGGGATGCCCGTCCAGCACGGTGACCACGGGGGCCGTCCCCCGGCCGCTCCAGCGGTGCCAGTTCCGGAACACGAGGTCCGGGCTCAGGCAGTTCCAGACGCTGGCGAAGACGCCGTCGAGCCGCAGCTCCTGGGAGGCCCTCAGCGCCTCCGGGACCATGACTCCGGTGGCCCAGATGTGGACCTGGTTGTCGGCCCGGGCGCCGGCGTCCCGTGAGCGGTCGACGAGCAGGTAGGCGCCCCCCATGGCCGCCTCCCGCTGGGCGTCCCGGTCGGGCCAGATCGGCATCAGGGCCTGGTCGACCGGAGCCGTGGTGAGCCGGATGTACGTGGCCTCCGGCGCCTCCTCCCGGTGCTGGGCGTTCAGCCCCTGGAGGAGCACCCATTCCAGCTCCTGGGCGAAGCAGGGCTCCCAGTAGACGACGCGCGGGAGGGCGACGCCGAGCGAGGGGGTCACCACCGATTGGTGGGCGCCGCCCTCGGGGGCGAGCGTGATGCCGGAGGGAGTGCCGACCAGGATGAAGCGCGCTCCCGAGTAGACGCCGTAGATGTAGGCGTCCAGGGCCCGGGCCACGAAGGGGTCGTACAGGGTGCCTATGGGCAGCAGCGGCTGTCCGGTCATCTCGGCGGCCAGCCCAAGCTGGCCGAGCAGCATGAGCAGGTTGGTCTCCGAGATGCCGAGCTCGATGTGCTGGCCCTGGGGGCTGCGGCGCCATTCGATGAGGCGCGGGCCGAGGGCCGAAAAGGGGTCGCCGGTCTCCAGGGGCTCCCAGACGCCGACCTTGTTGATCCAGCCGCCCAGGTTGGTGCTGGTGGCGACGTCGGGGGAGACGGTGACCAGCCGCTCGGCGGCCTCCGGCGCCGCTCGCGCGATCGCCATCAGGACCTGACCGAAAGCCTGCTGGGTCGAGGTGACGCCGGTGTACGGGCGGTCCAGACCGGCCGGCACCCTGACCTCGAGCCCGTTCGCCCGCGGGGGCGGCGCCAGGACCCGCCGCCGTTCCGCGACCAGCCGGCCGCCCGGGCTCTCGGGGTCGAGGGACGCCCACTCGTCATCCGGCACCCGCAGGCGCGCACGCAGCGCGGCCATCTCGTCGCGGCTCAGCAGCGCCGAGTGGTTGAGCGGGTCGCCCGCGATCGGCAGGCCCCAGCCCTTCACCGTGTAGGCGAAGACCACGGCCGGACCGGCGGCCCGATCGGCCACCCCGAGCGCGTCCTTCAGGACCTGAAAGTCGTGGCCGCCGAGGTCGGAGATCAGCGCCTTCAGGTCGGCGTCGCCGACGTCGGGGGTGGCGTCGCCGAGAACCTTGGCGATCTCTGCCGCCGGCGAGCGGAGCAGGTACTGGTACTGCTCGTTCGACATGTCGTCGATGGCCATGCGCAGCCGACCTCCGCCGGGGGCGGCGAAGGCTTCCTGCAGCCGCCTTCCGTACTTGGCCTCGATGACGGCCCAGCCGTTGGCCCGGAACATGTCCTCCAGCTGGCGCACCCTGATCCCGGGCACCACGCGGTCCAGCGACTGCCGGTTGAGGTCGACGATCCAGATCAAATTGTCGAGGCCGGCCAGCGCCGGCTCGGCCACCGCCTCCCATACCGACCCCTCGTCCAGCTCGGCGTCGCCGACCAGGGAGATGAAGCGCCGGGCCGGCCCCTCGCGTGGGCCGAAGCGGGCCTGCACAAAGCGGTCGACCAGCGCCGCGAAGTTGGGCGCGACCGAGCCCAGGCCGACCGAGCCGGTGGAGAAGTCGACCGGGTCGGGGTCCTTGGTCCGGCTCGGATAGGCCTGCAGCCCGTGGAACTCGCGAAGGCGGGGCAGGTACGACAGGTCGAGGTTCCCGAGCAGGTACTGGATGGAGTGGAGCACGGGCGAGGCGTGCGGCTTGACCGAGAGCTTGTCGCCCTCCCGCATGAAGTCGAAGAAGAGCTCGGTCATGATCGTGATCAGCGACGCCGAGGAGGCCTGGTGGCCGCCGACCTTGATCCCGTCAGGGTTGGGCCTGACCTTGTTGGCGACGTGGACGATGTTGGTGGCGAGCCAGAGCACGCGGCGCTGCACCTCGTCCAGCGCCGCCAGGCGCGCGTCCAGGCTCAGCGGCTCCGTCCCCACGAAGGTCATTATCTGGGCATGCCCGGCCCACTCGAAGGCGTGCGCGTTCTCGAGCTCGCCACCCTCATCGCAGGCCCCTTCGCGGGGCGGATCCTGGCCGACAGCGGTGCCGAGGTGATCAAGGCCGAACCTCCTGGCAGCGGCGATCCGCTCCGCCAGTGGGGAAACCTGGAGAAGGAGGGCCACACGGTCTGGTTCCCCGTCCAGAGCCGCGGCAAGCGCCTGGTCACGCTCGACCTCCGGCGGCCCGAGGGCCGCGACCTCTGCCTGCGGCTGGCCGAGCGCTCAGACGTGCTCCTGGAGAACTTCCGGCCGGGCACGCTGGAGCGCTGGGGTATCGGTCCCGAAGAGCTGCACCGGGTCAATCCCCGGCTGGTGATCGCTCGCGTCAGCGGTTACGGGCAGACCGGGCCCTACGCCCAGCGCGCCGGCTTTGCCAGCGTCGGCGAGGCGATGGGCGGCCTGCGCTACATCAACGGCTTTCCCGGCCAGGCACCGGCCCGGGCCGGGATCTCGCTCGGGGATTCGCTGGCCGCGCTGCACGCCGTCCAGGGCATCCTGATGGCGCTGTACCGCCGTGACGTGCACGGCGGCCCGGGTCAGGTGATCGACGCCTCCATCCTCGAGAGCTGCTTTGCCATCCTCGACAACATGGTCCCCGAGTACTCCGTGTTCGGTTACGTGCGGGAGCCGAACGGGACGCGCATCGGGTACGCGGTGCCCTCCAATGTCTACCGCTCCCGGGACGGCAAATGGGTGGTGGTGGCCGCCAACAACGACAACCTGTGGCGGCGGCTCTGCCAGGCGATCGACCGCACCGACCTGCTGGCGGACGAGCGCTACGCCACCTACATGGCGCGGACCCGGATGGTCGAGGAGATCGACGCCATGATCCAGTCCTGGGTCGGCGAGCGGGACGCGGCCGAGGTCGACCGCGTCATGAACGAGGCGGGGATCGTCGCCGGGCCCGTCTACTCGATCGCCGACATCTTCGAGGACGCGCACTACCGGGCCCGCCAGATGCTGGTCTCGACCACCGACCCGATCCTCGGCGACTACACGATGCCGGGCATCACCCCCAAGTTCTCGGCCACGCCCGGCCGGGCGCAGGCACCCGGCGACTGGTCGCTGGGCGCCGACAACGAGGCCGTCTACGGGGGGCTGCTGGGAATCGGCGAGGAGGAACTGCGGGTACTGAAGGAGAAGGGCGTGATATGAGCACCGTGCACATCTGCGACGTCGGTCCGCGCGACGGCCTGCAGAACGACAGCGTGATCCTCGAACCGCGGGTCCGGGCCGAGCTGGCCGACCGGCTGGCGGCATCCGGCATACCCAACGTGGAGGCGGTGAGCTTCGTCCGTCCCGGGCTGGTGCCGGCGATGGCGGGCGCGGAGGAGGTGATGGCCGCCATCCGCAGGCAGCCGGGAACCGTCTACTCGGGCCTGGTGCTGAACGAGAGGGGCTACGACCGGGCGCTGGCCGCGGGCGTCGACGAGATCCACTACGCCTTCGCCTGCACCGACGAGTTCGGGCTTCGCAACCAGAACCAGACGACCGAGCAGGGCCTGGAGATCGCGCACACGCTGGTGCGCCGGGCGCGGGCCGACGGCAAGCCGATCAGCGTCGGCCTGATCGTGTCCTTCGGCTGCCCCTTCGCTGGCCGGGTCGACCCCGCGCGCGTGCTCGGACTGGTGGAGGGGCTGATGCGGGAGCCGCCGGACATGATCTCCTTTGCGGACACCATCGGCGTGGGCGTGCCCACCCAGGTGCGTCAGCTGGTGGGCGCCGTGGCCGGAACCGCAACCCGGGTGGGCGCGCACTTCCACAACACGCGCAACACCGGATACGCCAACGCGCTGGCGGCGCTGGAAGCGGGCGCCGCATTTCTCGATGCCTCGATAGGCGGCATCGGCGGCTGCCCGTTCGCCCCCAGGGCCACCGGCAACATCGCGACCGAGGATCTCGTGTACATGCTCCAGGGGATGGGGCTCGAGACCGGCGTCGACCTCGACCGCCTGCTCGAGACCTCGGCCTGGCTGGCCGGCCGCCTGGGCAAGGAGCTGCCGGCGATGCTCGGCAGGGCGGGCACCTTCGCTCCGGTTGCGTAGGATCCGGCCGAATCCCAGATGACGCCGGCATGATGGTGCTACGCGGTTGAGAAGCTGCCGGCCGAGGGCTCAAACTCCGTCGGTGCCGTGACTGTGGAACGCCGGGTGACCGTGCTGGTCGCGGAGGACAATCCGCTCAACTACGAGCTGATTCGCGACCTGCTGGACGCCCGCGGCCACCGGGTGGAATGGGCCAGAGATGGCGCCGAGGCGCTGGGGCTGGCCCGCACCGGCCGTTTTGACCTCCTCCTGCTCGACCTCCACATGCCCAGGCTGGACGGGCTCGAAGTGATGCGCGGAATCCGGGCCGAGCCGCCCGCCCGGCCTCTGAAGGTGATCGCGCTGACGGCCGACGCCATGGTCGGCGTGCGCGAGGATCTGCTCGCCGCCGGGGTCGACGGCTACCTCTCAAAACCGCTCGATCTGTCGGCGCTCATCCGGGAGATGGAGGCGGTGGGTGTCTGAGCGAGCGGTGAGCGCGGCGGTCGATTGACATCTCTTGCTGACCTGAATGCGGGCGCGCAAAATAGGGCCGCTTTGGGGGGCGCGGACAGCGACTCACGTTTCTGGCAGCGGATCGAGGGGACGCATGAGCCGCAGCTGCAGGACGCTCGCCACTGGGTGAGCGTCTACTCAGAACTGCTCGAAACGCTGATCTCGATGCGAGAGTCGCGCCTGGGGGAGCCGGAGCGGATCGACACCCTGATCCGGGTCTTCGAGGCGCGGATGGCGTTCTGGTCGTCGGCGCTTCACGACGCTCCGGTCCACCAGGCGAGGTCGCGGAGGGTCGCCCCTAAAAGCGATCAGAAACCCGATCGCCGGCGCAGCTCGGCCTGACCGGCCGGCGTCAGCGCTACCGAGCCGGCATCCGGCGCCAGGTGGCGGGATGCTTAACTGGCAGGTCGTCCAGCCCCGGTAGCTCAGCGGAAGAGCAGCGGTCTTCTAAACCGCGGGTCAGGGGTTCGAATCCTCTCCGGGGCGCTTTTTTTGACCGGGTTTCGCGCCGGGCCCTGGTGGGCTGCCCCGTTGGGATACTGAGAGGCAGATGACCGAGCCCCGAGGAGCCGTGGCGCCACTCGTCCGGCGCGTGCTCGAGCTGCTGCCCACGGGCGGAGACGAGATTGCGGGACTGGTCTGCGACCTGATCCCGGAGGCCATGCGGTCCCGCCTGGAGTCAGGTGAGCTGATCGCCGCGGGGGTGCCACCGGGCGGGCCCGGCCAGTCATGCCTCATCGCCATCTCCGGTCCGGGCGTCCGCCACGCGCGGGTCGGGGTGATCCTGCACGGCAACGGCCTTGCCTACACGGTGGCGCTCCGGGCCGAGGGCTCCCGCCTGCCGCCGGAGCTGGCATCAGCTGACTCCGGACTCGATTCCGCGCCCCCCCGGTTTCCCGAATCCGATCCGGCGGCCTCGGCCTGGGCGCTGGCCGCCCTGGCGACCCTTACCCGCCCGGCCCGGGAGCTGGTCGACGATCATCGATGGTGGGGCGACGTGGGCGCCCTCATCATGCTCGCCGATCTCGTGATGGAGGAGGGGGCCGGTGAACGGTGAGCGCGGCTATCCTTGGCGCCGTCGTGTCGGAGTCAACTAGGGTCCTCCTGGTCGAGGACCATCCCGTCGTCATCGAGGGACTCCAGCTCTCGCTCGAGCGCCAGGGTTTTGACGTGGTGGGCACCGCGACCAGCGCCAGCGAGGGCCGGCGCCTGGCCGGGGAGACGCTGCCCGAGGTGGCGCTGCTCGACTTCAACCTCCCGGACGCCAACGGGGCCGACCTGGCGGCCTGGATCCGCGACGCCTCGCCCTCGACGGCAATCATCTTTCTCACCGGCGACGAGAGCGACGAGGCGCTGCTGGCGGCCCTCAACGCCGGCGCCCGCGGCTTCCTCTTCAAGACGCAGCCCCCGTCCCAGATCGGAGAGGCGATTCGCCAGGCGGCGGCCGGCCGCTCCGTGATGCCCCCCGGCCGGGTCAGCGAGGTGCTCGCGCGACGCCGCGAGCAGCAGATGGTCGAGGAACGCGCTCGTCAAGAGCGAGAGCGGCTGACCGCGCGCGAGCTCGAGATTCTCGCCCTCCTGGCGCGCGGCATGGCCACCAAGGAGATCGCATCCAAGCTCTTCCTCTCGGTGGCCACCGTCCGCTGGTACGTCCAGCAGACGATCGAGAAGCTGGAGGCGCACAGCAAGATCGAGGCGCTGGCCCGGGCGCGCGAGCTCGGCCTCATCGAATAGCCGGCCCTCGACCGGCGGGCGCCTATGATCGTCCGGTGCGGCAGCTCGACCTCGCTGCAGCGGCGGCGCTGGTCCCGGACGGGGCATCTGTCGCGATCGGCCGGCCCCCGGCGCTGGCGCTGATCCGGGAGCTCATTCGCAGCGGGCGCCGCGACCTTCACCTCGTCGGCGTTCCAACCGGCGACATCGGGATCGAGCTCCTAGTCGCCGCCGGCTGCGCGCGCTCACTGGAGTCGTCGGGCGTCGATCTCGGCGAGCGCGGGCAGGCGCCCGCCTTCGCCCGGGCCGTCGAGGAGGGGCGGCTCCGCGTCTTCGATTCCACCTGACCGGTGATGCTGATGGCGCTCCAGGCTGGAGCGAGCGGTATGGCATGGACGCCGGTGCCCGGTCTGCTGGGGTCGGACCTCCTGCGCGTCCGGCCCGACTTCAAGGTCGTGGATGATCCCTTCGCCGGCGAGGGCCAGGTGGTCCTGGTGCCGGCGCTGCGCCCCGACTTCGCCCTCGTTCACGCGCGCCGCGCCGACAGCCGCGGCAACCTGGTCATCGGCACCACCTTCGACGACCGGCTCATGATGCAGGCGGCGCGCACCGTGATCGCGACCGCCGAGCGGGTCGCGCCCGATGCCACCGAGCGCCTCCACCGAGACGAGCAGGTGGTGCCCGCGAGCTTCGTCGACGTGCTCGCGGTGGCGCCCTACGAGAGCACCGGCCGAGCTACCGCGGAGCACCTGGAGAGGGTCGCGGCTGTTCACCCCTGAGGAGCTGATGGCGGTGCTGATCGCCCGCCAAATCCGCGACGGCGAGAACGTGGGCACGGGAGTCAACTCGCCGGTCCCCGCCTCGGGCGTGCTGCTGGCGCGCGCGCTCCACGCCCCCAACGCGCGCCTGCGGATGCCCGGCGCCGAGAGCGCCGAGCCCTTCCACGGGAGCAAGGAATTCTTCGACATGGCCCAGCGCGGCCGGATCGATCTCTTCTTCCTCTCCGGAGTCCAGGTCGACCGGCGGGGGAACATCAACCTCCACGTGCTCGGCGATTACGAACGCCCCGAGCGCCGCTTCGCCGGCGCGTTCGGGTCGGCGATCCTCTACTACGTGGTGCGGCGCGTGATCGTGTTCCGGCTCGAGCACTCGCCGCGCACCCTGGTCGACCGGGTCGACTTCATCACCGCCTCCGGCGGAGCGGGACGCCCGGACCGGGTGATCACCTCCCGGGCGGTGCTCGCGCCCGGCGCCGGCGGAGAGCTCGAGCTCGCCGAGTACGCGCCCGGCGAGACCGTGGCCGGCGTGCGCGCCGCCACCGGATGGGATCTCCAGGTTCGTCCCGAGGTGCGCGCCAGCCAGCCGCCGACCGAGCGCGAGCTGGAGCTTTTGCGCGGGCCCGTGCTCGATCAGGTGGCTGCCGTCTACCCGCGCTACGTGGAGCGCCTCCGGGCGGCGCCGGCGTGACCGGGGCCGAACTGGCCGGCCGGTTGCTCGAGCCGCGCTCGATCGCGCTCGTCGGCGCGACCGAGGCGTCGCTCTGGTCGCAGAACCTGGTCGCCAACCTCGGGTCGCTCGGGTACCCCGGCCAACTTCACCTGGTCAATCCCCGGCGGACGGAGATGTTCGGGCGCCGCAGCCACCCCTCGCTGCTGGAGGTGCCCGGCGATGTCGATTGCGCCTACGTCATGGTCGGCACCGCGCTCGCCGAGGAGGTGGTCGAGCAGTGCGCCGCCAAAGGGGTGCGTTCGGCGGTCCTGCTCACGGCCGGGTTTCGCGAGGTGGGCGACGAGGGCGCAGAGCTCGAGCAGCGTCTGATCGCCCGCTGCCAGGCGGCGGGCATCGGCGTCCTCGGTCCCAACTGCCTGGGCTTCGTGAACTACCAGCTGCGCTGCGCCGCCTACGGACTGCTGGTGGTGCCGCCGCTGATCGAGGGCGGGGTGGCTCTGATCAGCCAGTCGGGCGCCATGCTGCTGCACTTCCACCGGATGGCGCAGGCCCGCGCGATCGGGCTGGCGCGCATGGTCTCGATCGGCAACGAGGCCATGCTGACCTCCTCCGACTTCATCGAGGCTCTCGTCCGCGATCCCGACGTGGCCGTGGTCGGCGCCCTGCTGGAGGGCATCCGCGACCCGGCCGGCTTCCGCAGAGCCGCGGCGGCGGCGATGTCCGCGGGCAAGCCGCTGGTGGTCTGCAAGGTGGGCCGGACGGAGACCGCCCAGCGCACGGTCTCCGCCCACACCGGCTCACTGGCCGGCGAGGACGAGGTGATCGACGCCGTGTTCCGGCAGGACGGCGTGGTCCGGGTGCGGGGGTTGGAGGAATTGGTCGAGACGTGCGCGATGCTGGCCACCAGCGGCTGGCCACGGGGAGGGCGGACGGCGGTGCTCACCACCTCGGGCGGCGCCTGCGGCCTCATCGCCGACCTCGCCGAGGCGACAGCGATCGAGCTCCCCGACTTCGCCCCCGAGACCAAGGAGCGCCTGGCCTCGGTGCTGCCCGTGTTCGGCACCGCTCAGAACCCGCTCGACACCACGGGCGTGATCGTCGACCAGCCCGAGCTGCTCGGAGCCTGCCTCGAGGCGGTGGCCGCCGAGGGCTCCTTCGACGCCTACCTTGTCAACTCCGACCCGGCCAGGGAGCCGGGGCCCACGCCGGAGCGCATCGAGCGCCGCCTGGCCTCCCTGGCCGAGGCGCTGGGACGGGTGCCCTTCGGCGCCGTGGTCGCCACCGCCTCGATCGACCTGACGCCCTACTCGCGGGACCTGCTCCTGCGCCATGACCTGCACTTCGCCAACGGCATGACGCTCGGCGTCCGGGCCCTCGCCCATGCCATCGAGTACGGCAGGGCGCGCGCCCGATGGGAGAGGTCGGTGGCCGGAGAGGCGGTGGCCGGCGTGCCACCGGCGATCGTGGGGCCCCTGCGGGGCACTCTCACCGAGGCTGAAACCAAGCGCCTTCTTGAGACCTACGGCATCGGCACGCCTGAGGAGTGGCTGGCGGCGGACGCGGCCGAGGCGGCAGCGGCGGCGGCCTCGATCGGCTTCCCGGTCGTGCTCAAGATCCAGTCGCGGGATATCCCCCACAAGACCGAGGCGGGCGGCGTGCGTGTCGGCCTCGGCAGCGCCGGCGAGGTCGAGCGGGCGTTTGCCGAGATCGTCGAGGCGGCGCGCGCCTTCGCCCCGCGGGCTCGGATCGACGGCGTGCTGGTCGCCCGCCAGGTCGTGCCTGTGGCCGAGCTGATCGTGGGCGTCAAGCGGGATCCACTTTTCGGGCCGGTGATCGCGGTCGGGTGGGGCGGCATCATGGTCGAGGTCGTGCGGGACGCCGCACTCCGGCTTCCACCGATCAGCCCCGAGGCGGCCGAGGAGATGCTGCGCGGGCTCCGCCTGGCGCCCGTCCTGGAAGGCGCCCGCGGCCGGCCGCGGGGCGACATCCGCGCTGCCGCCGACGTGGTCACGCGCGTCTCGCGGCTGGCGCTCGACCTCGGCGACCGCCTCCAGGCGCTGGACGTGAACCCGCTCTTCGTGCTCGCCGAGGGCCAGGGAGCGCTTGCCGGCGACGCGCTCGCAGTGCTCGACTGATCCCGCCGCCCTGATCGGCAAGAATGGGGCTGTGCGGCGGACATGCCCGGTCGGAGCGGCTTGAACCGCGACCGGGTGGCCGCCATCGGCGGCGTCGCGGAGTCGGACCTGGGTGTCGTGCCCGGCAAGACCTACCTGCAGCTGCAGGCGCAGGCGGCCAGCGCAGCGCTCGCGGATGCCGGCCTCAGCAAGGGCGACGTCGACGCCGTCTTCGTCGCCGGGGGCGACGACTACGCGCCCGCCATGCGGCTGGCGGAGTACATGGGCATCGTCCCGCGGCATACCGACAGCACCAACATCGGCGGCGCCTCCTTCGTCGCCCATGCCGCCCACGCCTACGACTCGATCGCACAGGGGCGTTGCGAGGTGGCGCTCATCGCCTACGGCAGCACGCAGCGCTCGCAGGCCGGCCGAACGCTCGGGCGGTCCGGCGGGATCCGGGGCCCGGCGCAGTTCGAGGTGCCCTGGGGATTGCCGCTGCCGGTGGGCGCCTACGCGCTCGCGGCCCGGCGTCACATGCACGATCACGGGACCACCGCCGAACAGCTGGCCGAGGTCGCGGTGGCGACGCGGCGCTGGGCCTCGCTCAACCCAAAGGCCTTCTACCGGGAACCGATCACGATCGCCGACGTGCTCGCCAGCCGGTGGGTTGCGGAGCCGCTGCACCTGCTCGACTGCTGCCTGGTCACCGATGGCGGCGGCGCGGTGGTGGTCGTCTCGGCGGCGCGCGCGGCCGGCCTGCCCAAAGCGCCGGTCTGGATCATCGGCCACGGCGAGTCGCACACCCACCTGGGGATCAGCAGCATGCCCGACCTGGACGTCACCCCGGCGCGCCTGAGCGGGCGCGACGCCTGGGGGATGGCGGGCATCCGGCCCGAGGAGGTCGACGTCGCCGAGCTCTACGACTCCTTCACGATCACGGTCCTGCTGACGCTGGAGGCGCTCGGCTTCTGCGCCCCCGGTGAGAGTGGCGACTTCGTCTCCGGCCAGCGGACGGCTCCCGGCGGCGACTTCCCTCTCAACACCAATGGCGGCGGGCTCTCCTACTGCCATCCCGGGATGTACGGCATCTTCACGCTGATCGAGGCGACCCGGCAGCTCCGCGGCGAGCGCGACCAGGCGCAGGTCCCGGGGGCGCGGCTGGCGGTCGCCAACGGCACCGGCGGCGTGCTCAGCAGCGCCGCCACCGTGGTGCTTGCCCGTGGGTGAGCGGCCTTTCCCGGAGCCCGATCCGGACACCGGACGGTTCTGGGAGGCGGTCGCGGCCGGCCGGTTCGAGATCCAGCGCTGCAAGGCCTGCGCCCGGCACGTCTTCTACCCGCGGCTCCACTGCCCGCACTGTGGATCCGCAGAGCTCGAGTGGGTGAGCGCGAGCGGCCGCGCCACCGTGCATTCCTACACGGTCGTGCACCGGGCGCCGCCCGCCTTTGCCGAAGAGGCACCCTATGTGGTGGCGCTCGTCGAACTCGAGGAGGGCCCCAGGATGATGACCCGGCTGCTCGGAATCGAGCCGGGCGCGGTTGAGATCGGCATGCGCGTGCGAATTGCCATCGAGGGCGATCCGCCGCTTCCGTACTTCAGGAGGAGCTGACGAATGGGTCGTTTTGAGGGCAAGGTCGCACTGGTCACCGGCGGTGCCAACGGCATCGGGGCGGCCACCGCCGAGCTGTTCGGGCGGGAGGGCGCCTCGGTGGTCGTGGTCGACCTCGAGCAGGAGCACGCTGCCGCAGTCGCCGAGCGCATCGCGGGCGCCGGCGGGCGGGCGCTCGGGGTCGCCTGCGATGTGACCAGGAAGGACCAGGTCGAGGCCGCCGTCAAGCGCGCCACCGACGAGTACGGCCGGCTGGACATCCTCGTCTGCTGCGCCGGCATCATCCGCGACAACCTGGTCTTCAAGATGACCGACGACGACTGGCTGGCGGTCATCAACACGCACCTCACCGGCTCCTTCTTCTTCGCCCGCGCCGCGCAGGCGGTGATGACGCAGCAGAACTACGGCAAGATCGTTCTGCTCTCGTCGACCTCGGCGCTGGGCAATCGCGGCCAGACCAACTACTCGACCGCCAAGGCTGGTCTCCAGGGCATGGCGCGGACGCTGGCGATCGAGCTCGGGCGCTTCAACATCAACGTCAACGCGGTTGCGCCCGGTTTCATAGAGACCCGCATGACGCAGGAGACGGCGCGCCGGATGGGCGTCGACTTCGAGGACTTCAAGAAGCTGGCGGCGGAGAACATCCCGGTCCGGCGCGTCGGCCAGCCGGTGGACATCGCCAACGTGGTCGCCTTTCTCTGCTCGGATGACTCCTCCTTCGTTTCCGGGCAGACCATCTACGCGGCGGGCGGCCCCACCCGAGGCTGAGCGGTGGCCATCATCGTGTGTCCGCAGCCGGCCGCCGCCGAGGAGGGCCGAGAGGTGCTGCGCCGGGGCGGCAACGCGGTCGACGCCGCGGTGACCGCCGCCTTTGTCCAGGGCGTGATCGACCCGCAGATGTGCGGGATCGGCGGCTCCGGCGTGGCGCTCGTTTACGAGGCGGCGACCGGCTCCGTGACCGAGGTCCGCTTTTACGCGCGGGCCGGCGAGCGCGTGCGGCCGGAGCAGTGGGAGCACCTCTTCCTGCGCGAGGCGGCCGACCGCTACGGCTATGTGCTGGAGGGATGGGTCAACGATGCCGGCTACGGATCGGTCGCCATCCCGGGGACCGTGGCCGGTCTGGATGAGCTGCTCAGCCGGTTCGGCACCATCTCCTGGGACCAGGCCATCGGCCCGGCGGTCAGGCACGCTCGCGAGGGCTTCCCGGTCAGCGGAAGCGTGCGCAATTACTGGATCACCGACTACGGGCCGGACACCGTCAAGAACTGGGAGCGGATCGGCTGGACGCCGGAGTCGAGGCGGATCTACACCAAGGAGGGCGAGCTCTACGGAATTGGCGAGGTGATCCGCAACGAGGATCAGGCCCGGACGCTCGAGCGGCTGGCGCGGGAGGGTGCTCGCGACTTCTACGAGGGCGAGATTGCGGCCGCCATGGCCGCCGACTTCGAGCGTCACGGCGGCACGATCACCGGTGACGACCTGGCCGCCTACCGGCCCGAGACCGGCGAGCCGGTGCGCGGCACGTACCGAGGCTGGGAGCTGGCGGCAGCCGGGCCGCCGGCGGGCGGGACGACCCTGATCGAGATGCTCAATTTCCTTGAGGACTATCCCGGCTACCACGGTTCGAGGTGGCCCAGCGCCGGCGCCGCCCTGGCGCGGGTCCGCGCCATGGCCTTCGCCTTCGCCGACCGCGAGCGCTATCTGGCCGACCCGGCCTTCGCGGACGTCCCGGTCGACCGGCTCCTGGCCAAGGAGCATGCCGGGGCGGCCCGCCGGGCACACGACTCGCCAACCACGACCCACATCTGCGTGGTGGACGATGCCGGCAACGCGGTGACCATGACGCACACGCTCGGCGCCTCCTCGGGCGTGGTGACGCCCGGCCTCGGTTTCACCTACAACAACTACCTCAACTGCTTCGACCCCCGCCCCGGGCGGCCCAACAGCCTCCAGCCGGGCAAGACCCGGGTGACCATGATGGTGCCCACGCTGGGCTTTCGCGAGGGCGGCCTGCGCATGGTCGTGGGGGCACCCGGCGGCACCAAGATCGTGACCGGCGTCCTGCAGACGATCCTGAACCAGGTCGACCACGGCCTGGGCCCCACGGAGGCGGTGAGCGCACCGCGCGTCGACTACCAGGGCGAGACGGTGCAGGTCGAGCAGCGGATCACGGAGGAGATCTGCGCCGAGCTTCGCGATGCCGGCTACGCGGTCAACCGCCGGCCGGTCGGCTACGACAGCTACTTCTCGCGCGTGCAGCTGCTGGTGAGGAACGACCGCTGGGAAGGCGCTTCGGACCCGCGCGGCGATGGCGGGATCGCGCTCGAGGCCTGACCCTGAGGACCTATGACGGCGCGGGCGGCGAGGGTATCCGGATGCTGACGCCGATCCGGTCGTCGGAGCCGTGCAGCCACTCCAGCTCACCGCCCATCATCGCCGCCAGCCGCTTGGCGGCCGTTATCCCGGCCGGAATCTGGATTCCGGTGTCGGGGATCGAGAGCCGGATGCCGTTTCCGAAGCGGTTGGCCTGCAGCCGGACGGCGCCGCCCTCGGCGCTCGCCTCAACGGCGCAGCCGGCCAGGTTGACCAGCATCTGCTCGAACTGGTCGCGGTCGCCGAGGATCGAGAGCCGGCTCGGCTCGAACTGCAGCCGGACCCTCCTCGACCGCGCCAGCGGCGCCAGCCTCCGGAAGGCGGCGGCGATGGCCTGGTCGATTTCGATCACCACGCGCTCGAACACCAGCCCTCCCGGGCGCACATCGCAGTCCGACGTGTAGTCGAGGAGCTGTCCGGCGGCGGCCTCGATGGCGGCCAGGTAGCGGAGCTGGGCCGGCTTCAGGTTTTCGCGGCTCAGGTGCAGAAGCTGCGCGAAGCCGAGGATGGAGTGCAGCCCGACGCGCAGCCGGGAGGTTGGAACCTCCGTGACCTCCTCCGAAGCTGGACTCTCTCGCTGGGACATCGCGTGTGTCACCGCATTAGACCATGGAAAATCCAAGCAATGAGCGCCTTAAGTCAGCGCATTTGATGGGAACTCCCCGCCTGGAGCTTGGATTTTCGCTAGGGGCCGGTGCGAATGATCAGCGCGTCGCCCTGCCCCCCGCCGCCGCAGAGGGCGGCCGCGCCGTAGCCTCCGCCGCGCCGGCGCAGCTCATAGGCGAGCGTGAGGGCGAGCCGGGCCCCGGAGGCCCCGATCGGATGGCCGAGGGCGACCGCCCCGCCATTGACATTGACCCGCTCCTCGTCCAGGCCGAGCGTGCGCGTCGCGTTGAGCGCAACCGCCGCAAAGGCCTCGTTGATCTCGGTGACCGCCAGGTCGGCCGCCTTCAGGCCCGCCTTCCGGAGCGCACTGTCGATCGCCAGCGCCGGCACCGTGTGCAGCCAGGCATAGCGATCGGCGCTCATGCCGTGCGAGACGATCTCAGCCAGCGGCTCCAGGCCCAGGCGCTCGGCCCTGTCCTTCGACATCACGACGGTGGCCGCCGCGCCGTCCGAGATCTGCGAGGCGTTGCCGGCGGTGATCGTCCCCTCCTTGCGGAAGGCCGGCAGGAGGGCGGCCAGCGACTCGGCCGTGGTGCCGGGCCGGATGCCCTCGTCCTGGAGCACCTCCTTGACCTCGCCCTTGCGGCCGGGGACGGCGACCGCGACCGTCTCCTCGGCGAGCCGGCCGTCCGACCACGCGGCCTCGGCACGCTGGTGAGACCGCGCCGCCCAGGCGTCCTGGTCCTCGCGACCGATCTCGAGCTCGCGGTTCACGTCGTCCGACGACTCGCCCATGTGCGCGTGCAGGAACGTAGACCAGAGCCCGTCGTGAACCATGGAGTCGACCATCTCGGCGTTGCCCATGCGCGCTCCAAAGCGCGCCTTGGGAACCAGGTAGGGCGCCTGGGACATCGATTCCATGCCGCCCGCCACCACCACCTCGACCTCGCCGGCCCGGATCAACTGATCGGCAAGCGCGATCGCGTTCAGCCCGGAGAGGCACACCTTGTTGATGGTGAGCGCGGGCACCTCGACCGGGATCCCGGCCAGAACCGCGGCCTGCCGGGCCGTGATCTGGCCGGCGCCGGCCTGGAGGACCTGGCCCATGATCACGTAGTCGACGTCGGCGGGCTGGATGCCCGCCCGCGCAACGGCCTCCCGGATGGCGACGCCCCCGAGCTCGACCGCCGCCAGCCCGCTCAAGGAGCCGCCGAACCTGCCGATCGGGGTCCGCGCCCCGGCCGCGATGACCGATCCCATACGAACTCAATCCTAGCCTTCGCCGCCGAGGGCTGAGATCGGGATGGCGCCGGCGCCGCCAGAGCGCCTGCGATATGTCTTAGGCCCTTTACCCATCTTCGGACGGTAGATCGAGCGCTGCCGGGCCGGAGAGGCAAGGTCTCTGGCCGTGACCCGGAAGACGCTCGGCCGGATGGCCGCTCTCCTAGCCGCCGCCGCCGCCTGCCTTCTGGGTTCGGTCTCGGCGAGCGCGAGCGGCCCGTACGCCGTCGGGTCGCACGGCTCCGACATCTCCTGGCCGCAGTGCAGTCGGGGCTTCGACAGCATCCCCAGCGGGGATTTCACCGTCGTCGGCGTCAACGGCGGCAAGCCCTTCACCATGAACCCCTGCTTCGGCGGCCAGTACTCCTACATGCGCAACAGCGGCTTCCAGAGCCCGGGGGTCTACGTCAATCTCCAGTACGGAGAGGCCGACAACGGCTACAGCGGTTGCGCCGCCGGTGACCGGGCCTGCCGGGCGCACGATTACGGCTACCTGGCCGCCCAGTACGCCTACACGCAGGCCAACTTCATCAGCCACGGCGACACCCTTTCCAGCGTCGGCACCTGGTGGCTCGACGTCGAGACGATGAACGACTGGAACGACGACCAGGGCCTGAACTCGCAGGTCGTGCGCGGCGCCCTCGAGTTCCTGCGCAGCACCGGCAAGCGGGCCGGCATCTACTCCACGCCCGGCCAGTGGTCGCAGATCGCCGGCGGCTACAACCCGGGCCCGGGGGTCGGCAACTGGGTGGCGGGCGCCGCCGGCGTGGACGACGGTCGCATGTGCGCCACGCCGCTCTGGGCGGGCGGCCAGGTCTGGATCTTCCAGTACCTGAACTTCGACATCGACCTCGACCAGAACGGCAGCTGCTAGGTGCCGAGGGCCTTCCGGATCCACTCCTCGCTGAGGGAGTTCGCGCGCGCCAGATCGGCGCCGGTCATGTCGTGATGAGCGCCCGGGAACCAGCTGATTTCCGTGTGAATGCCCTGCGCCGCCATCAGGTCGTGGCTGCTCTGGGTCCAGGCGGCCGGTATGTCCTCGTCGGCCGTCCCCTGCAGGAAGAGCGCGGGTGGCTGGCCGGCGGCGAAGTAGTTGCGCGGAGAGAGGTGGCGGTAGCCCTCGGCGTTGGCATCGGGTGACCCGGCTTCGCCCATCGACCCGCTGGCCAGCCACCACTTCCGGGCGTTGTCGGCCATGTCGCTGCTGACCGGCGCAAAGAGGACGACCGCCTTGACCCGGGGATCGACGACCATCGCCAGGAGGCTGATACCGCCGCCGTTGGAGTGACCGATGAAGGCCAACCGGGAGGGGTCGGCGGTGGGCAGAGAGGCCAGCGAGCTGACCAGGTCGAGCGCGGCGACCAGCTCGCCGACGATCGCCGGCAGGCCGGCCGGCGCCGGTCCCGAACCGGCATAGCCGGGCCAGTTGGGCGCCACCGATATGAAGCCATGGGCGGCCAGCGGGTCACCGAAGATGCCGGAGTCCTGGCCCTCCCAGTAGCGGCCGGCGGGAATGTAGCCGTGGTTGACGACGACCACCGGGAACGGACCCTTGCCGTCCGGGACCGAGATCGTCCCGGTCATCGGCTGGCCGCCACTGGGCCAGGTCATGTGGTACTTGGTGAAGCCGTCCCCCCGGGACATCTCGTCCCCGACCTTCACGGTTCCGGCCGGGAACGGGCGGGTGCGCAGTGACTCGATCCAGTAGGCGGGCAGGGCCGGGGTCGGCACCGCGGAAGGGGAGGCGGTGGCCGCCGGCGACGGCTCCGGCCGGCCGGCTGACGGCGTGCCGGCCGGCGGCCGCCCCGATGGCTGGCAGGCGGCAAGCGCGAGCAGCATGATCGCCGCCAGCTGGCGGCCAGGGCCGGGCGGCCTCATGAAACGCAGTCTGCCACGAGATTGGAAAAAATTCGGTAGAAGCACCGCTGATGGCGTCCAAAGTGATAGTCTCGCTATAAGGAATAGCGTGAACATCAAGCGCCTGGTGGGTGCCCGGGAGTGGGCGCTCGGGCTTGCTCCGCAGGAACTGGCCGGCCAGCGCGAGGGTGTGGTCTTCATGATCATCTGCCTGATCGCACTGGCGCTGGTGACCATGGCCGACATGGTGGCGCACACGCACGCCACCGTGGGCGCGATCGCCCTCCTGCCGGTGGCGGCGGCGGCCTGGCTGCTCTCCCAGCGGCTGGCCGTGGTCGTGGTCGTGGTCGCCATGTCGCTGCAGGCGGCCTCCGCCGTGGTCGGCGCCGTCCACCCGCTGACCGCCGTCACCCAGTTCCTGATGATCCCGCTGCTGGCCTTGCTGGCTCGGTTGGCGGCGACCCGGGTCCTGCGGGCACACGAACAGGAGATGGAAGCCAGGGCGGCCCGGGCGGGCGAGGAGAAGGCGATCGAGCTGGAGCGCGCCAAGTCCCAGTTCCTGAGGCTGGCCTCGCACGAGCTGCGCGGGCCGGTGGCCATTCTTCGTGGCTACCTGAGCATGCTCGAGGAGGGCGCCCTGGGCGAGATGCCGCCGGCCGTGGCGGGCGTCCTGCCGGTGCTCTGCGCGACCGCCTCAGGGATGAACCAGATGGTCGACCAGATGCTCGACACCGCCCGCCTCGAAGACAGCCGCCTCCAGCTCAAGCGACGGCCAACCGACCTGGTCCAGCTGGTTCGCGACTCCGCCAACACGGTTCGCCTGATCCATGGTGAGTCGCACCCGGTGCAGATACGAGCGCCCGAGGGCCCTCTGGTCGTCAACTGCGACGGCGCCCGGATCGCGACCGTGGTTGGCAACCTGGTCTCCAACGCCATGAAGTACTCGCCCCCGGGGCGCGAGGTGACGGTGCTTCTGAGCCGTGCCGACGGGGTGGCGCGGATGGCGGTGAGCGACGCTGGAATCGGCATCGACGACGCCCAGCTGTCCAAGATCTTCACGCGGTTCGGGCGGATCGAGTCGCCGGAGACGGCTGACATTCCTGGCACCGGTCTCGGCCTCTACCTTTCGCGCGAGCTGGCCCGCCTCCACGCGGGCGACATCACGGTCGTCTCAAGGCCAGGCGAGGGCAGCACCTTCACCCTCACGCTGCCCCTCATGCCGGCCACGGAGGCGGCACCGGCCAAGGCGCGGCTGCCGCTGGGCGGCCGCCGGGCGCAGCAGTACCGGCAGCAGCCCGAGATCGCCAGCTAGCTCCAGACGCCCGGCGCAGTACCGTGGGGCGGTGGCCGAACGCTTCCTGGGCAAGGTCAAGGCGCCCGACTTCCCGGAGGGGCTCGCGTGGCTCAACGTGGACCGGCCGCTCTCGGTCGCCGACCTCAGGGGCCGCCTCGTGCTGCTCGACTTCTGGACCTACTGCTGAATCAACTGCATGCACATGCTTCCGCAGTTGCGGGAGCTCGAGCGAAGGCACCGGGGCGAGCTGGTCGTGATCGGGGTCCATTCGGCCAAGTTCATGGCCGAGAAGGCGACTGAGAACCTCCACGACGCGGTGGTCCGTTACGGCGTCGATCACCCGGTCATCAACGACCGGGACTTCCGGGTCTGGAACGAGTACGCCGTGCGGGCGTGGCCGACGCTCCTCTTCATCGACCCTGCGGGAAAGCTCGTGGCCAAGCACGAGGGGGAGGCGCCGCTGGAGGCACTCGAGCGGTTCGTCGCGGAGGCCCTGGAGGAGTACCGGACGGCCGGCCTGCTCGATGGCTCGAGGCCGCTTCCCGCCCGCTCCGAACCACTCGCGGGGGCCGGCCTGGCCTTTCCGGGCAAGATCGCCGCCGACACCGCCGGCGGCCGCCTTGCAATCGCCGACACAAATCACGATCGAGTTCTGATCACCGACCTCGCGGGGCGTGTTGAGCGCGTCCTGTCCGGACTCGACAGGCCCCAGGGGGTCGCCTTCGGTGGCGGCCATCTTTGGGTGGCGGAGACGGGAGCCCACTCGATTCAGCGGGCGGCCCTTGCCGGGGCCGGCGGCGAGGTGGGTGTCGGCGTCGAGCGGGTGGCCGGCAACGGCCGGCTCGCGACCAGCTCCGAGGACCTGGCCGCGGGCGCGCTGCGGTCGCCCTGGGACTTGTGCTGGCTCGACCCCTTTCTCTATATCGCTATGGCCGGCAGCCACCAGATCTGGCGTCATGACCCTCGTGATGGCACGACGCGGCCATGGGCGGGCAGCGGCCGGGAGGGGCTTCGCGATGGCGGCCTCGACGATTCCTGGCTCGCGCAGCCGAGCGGACTTGCCACCGACGGCAGGTCGCTCTACGTGGCGGACAGCGAGGTCTCCGCGATCCGGGTTATCGACCCGGTGGCAGGCACGGTGGGGACGCTGGTCGGCACCGGGCTCTTCGACTTCGGGGATCGCGACGGCGGGCTCGGGCAGGCGCTTCTTCAGCACCCGCTCGGGGTGGCCGCGGCGCCGGGTGCCGTGTACGTGGCCGACAGCTACAACGGCAAGGTCAAGCGCATCGATCTCGCGGGCGGCCGGATCGAGACCGTCGCCGGCGGGTTTGGCGAGCCCGGCGGCCTGGCGCTGTCAGGCAACCGCCTGCTGGTCGCCGACACCAACCGCCACCAGGTCTGCGGGGTCGACCTCGACAGCCGGGAAGTGACCGCCCTGGAGCCATCCGGCCTCTAGAAGCGTTCCGGGTGCCCCCCGTCGGGGCTGCGCTTCAAAAGCGACCGCCGCTGACGACGAGGGCCCCCACCACAAGGAGGGCGCTTATCAGCGTCAGCCGGAAGCCGATCACGAGCCGGCCGCGCCGGACGCCGGCCGCCGTGACGAGCATGAGGACCGACGTCACCGCAAAGGCGAGCAGGACCGGCGGGCTGGGCGCGCCGGCCACGACCAGGGTCGCCGCGGCGACCAGGAGCAGGGCCGAGCAGAGCACGGAGATGCGAGCGCCCAGCAGTTGCGGCAGGCCGCGCACGCCGGCCTGCCGGTCACGCTGGATGTCGGGCAGCACCTGCGTGAAGTGAGCCGCCGCGCCGGCCAGGGCGCCGGCGCCAACCGCCCAGGCGGCGGGGGCGTGCGTGATCGGCGGCCCCAGGGTCGCAAAGGGCGGCAGCATGGCGAAGGCGAACGCGTACGGGACCAGGCTGAAAGGCGTCCGCTTGAGCACCAGGTTGTAGCCGCTGGCCGCCGCGATGGCGGAAAAGTGGGCGAGCGCGGCGCCGAGCCCGGCCCACAGCGAGAGCGGCAGACAGGCCAGCAGGGCCGCCCCGGCGGCGAACCTGACCGCGCGGCGCGACACCTGGCCGGCAGCAACCGGCTTGTCGGCGCGCTGCTGCGCCGCGTCGAGGTCGGCGTCGACCAGGTCGTTGCTCCAGCCCACGAAGAGCTGGCCGGTCAGGACCGCGGCGCCGCAGACCGCGGTCATCAGGGCGCCGCGGCCGGCGCCGGCGGCGAGCGCGGCGGCGATCAGCGTGACCCCGGCGACCGGCTCCGGGTGCGCGGCTCGCAGGAGAGCCGCCGGCCTCACGCCGCGGGCTCGTCCACGCGCGTGGCCCAGGAGCGCTCCATGGCCTCCATATCCTTGGCCACGTGAGGCAGGCCGGTGGCCGCGACGATGGCGGCGATGATGAGCATCGGGGGCCCGATCAGCGTCAGCGCCAGGCTCAGGCTGTGGAAGGCGTCCGAGAGGGCGCCCGTGGCCAGCGACGACCAGGAGTCGCCCAGCAGGTGGCCGAAGAAGAGGCCGAGCGTGACCGCGCTGGCACGCAGCGTGGGAATGATCACGTTCTGCTGGAGCGCGGTGAAGGGCGCCACGTAGAGGTAGAGGACGACGGCGCTGAGCAGCGCCAGCGGGATGAAGAGCGAGAGCGACCTGGCCTGGAGGGCCGCCGCCAACAGCACCGCTCCGAGCAGGAAGGAGCCGGCCGAGATCTCGAGGTAGCCGCGGGGCTGGGTGCGCGCCCGCCAGTCGCCGAGCCAGCCCCCGAGCAGCGTCCCCACCAGCCCGCCGCCGATCAGCAAGCCGCCGCCGAGGGTGGCGGCACCGCTGACCGAGAGCCCGTAGCGGCGCTGGATGAAGGTCGGCAGCCAGTTGGCGACCGCCGCCAGGACCGCGTACAGCAGGAGCTGGCTGATGACCACGGCGCGGTAGCTGGGGATGCGCAGCAGCCCCACGAAAGCGCCGAAATCGACGTCGTGCGGGCGGCGCACCCGGGGACCGGCCGCCTCCGCCGCCCCCCGTGCCGGCTCCCGGAGTTTGAAGGCGAGCAGGGCGCAGATGAGGCCGGGGACGGCGGTGCCATAGAACGCCCAGCGCCAGCCGAGGTGCTCGGCGACGATCCCGCCACCTATGAAACCGACCGCGATGCCGAACACGCTCCCGGAGTTCCAGATCGATGCCGCGCGCGACCGGAAGTCCTTGCTGAAGAAGTCGCCGAGCAGGGAGGTCCCGGCCGGGAAGTAGCCGGCCTCCCCGACGCCGAGCAGCGCGCGGGCCGCGAAGAGCTGAATGAAGTTCTGCGTGGCGCCCGTGATCAGCGTGGCCAGGCTCCACACCGTCACGCCGGCGGCGATCACGTTCTTGCGCACCCCGCGGTCGGCCCAGTACCCGAACGGGAGCACGGTCAGTGAATAGAAGAGAAGGAATGCGCTGAGCACGGCCCCCATGGCGGTGTCGTCGATGTGGAACTCTTTCTGGATCGAGCTGGCGGCCGCCGGCAGCACATAACGGTCGAGGTAGTTGAGGAAGTTGACGGCGAACATGACGCCGAGGACGTACCAGGCGTAGCGCTTCGCCACGGCCGAAAGGGTAGAACACGAGGATGGCTGTGACCTGGGAGCGGGACCTGATCGAGCGCCTGCGGGCGGGCTTGCCCCTCCAGGTCCTTGGCCAGGCCTCGCTGGACGGCCCGCTGCGCCGCCTGGTGGTCCTCGGTCGCTCCGACCCCGACTCGGGCGCCTGGCTGGCGGCGGTACTGATGGGGACGCTGCGAACTCCGCCCGGCATCGAACGTGGCTTCCAGACCCGGTCGACGCGCGGCGGGGCGCTCTACGTGCTCGATGAGGCGGGGAGGGACCGGTTCGTGGTCTCCCGCGGACTGCTCGAGCAGGTCGTCATCTCCTGCGGCGGCTGGCCGCTGCTGCTGCCCCTGGTGGGCGCCAAGGCGCGGCCCCGGCCGGTCGGCGACCCGGCCGCCCTCGCCTCCGACCTCGACGCCTTCTGCGCGCTGATCGCGGCCGCCGCTCCGGATGCCGGGCTGGCCCTGAGTCCAACCGGGCTGACGGTCGACGCCGCCTTCGGGTCGCTCGGCAAGCTGGGCCGGGCGGCGGCCGAGGTGGTGCGGCGGGCGCCCGGCGGCGGCCGGCCGCCGGGCAGCGTTTACACGCCCGGCGAGGAGGGGGGAAGCGCCGTCGGCTTCGAGGACATCGGCGGCCTGGAGGAGGCCAAGGTGGAGCTGGAGACGATCTGCCTCGCGGTCCGCGACCCCGCCGCCTTCAGTGCCTGGGGCGCCCGCCCCCCGCGCGGAGTGCTGCTCTTCGGACCGCCCGGCACCGGAAAGACGATGCTCGCCCGCGCCCTGGCCGGGGAGGCTCGCGCGCGCTTCATCCACGTGCGGGCGACCGACGTCGTGTCCAAGTGGTACGGGGAGGCCGAGAAGCGGCTGCAGGAGGCCTTCGATTGGGCGCGCCGCGAGCGGCCGGCGGTGCTCTTCTTCGACGAGATCGACGCCCTGGCGCGCGCCCGCGAGGAGTCGCATGAGGTGACGCACCGCCTGGTCTCCACCTTTCTCGAGAACATGGATGGGCTTTCCGCCACGCCAGGGGTGATCGTGGTCGCGGCCACCAACCGGCCCGAAGCCCTGGATGAGGCGATCATGCGGCCCGGACGCTTCGACCGCCTGGTCGAGGTGCCGCTGCCCGGTCCGGCCGGGCGGCGCGCGATCTTCGAAGTGCACGCGGCCCGCGCCTCTCGCGCCGCCGGCCGGGAGCTCTTCGACCAGCCGTCGGAGGCTGACTGGGAGCGCTTGCTGGCCGCCTCCGACGGTCACAGCGGAGCCGACATCGCCGAGGCCGTGCGCCGTGCCCTGGAGGTCAAGGTGCGCTCGGGCGCGACCTTCGGTCGGGTGGTGCCCGACGAGCTGCTCGCGGCCACGGCCGGCCTCCGCCGGAGCGCCTAGCCCGTCCCCTTGCGGGATCCCGGCGAGGCAAGACGCCGGCACTGCATTACGCTCGTGGTGCCGCTGGGGGCGCTCCTCGCCGCGTCGCGCGGGGCCCGGGCCGATCGGCCCTTACCGGCCGCCAGCGCCTGGACCGGGATTGGGCGAAGCCCCAGGAGGTTTGACATGGAACGCAGACCGTCGGGCTGGGTGCGATGGGTGCCGCTGATGGTCGCCGCCGCAGCCGCGGCCGCGGTTCTCTTCGGGGGCAGCGGCCGGGCCCGGATGCGCCGGCAGCAGGCGGCGGGGGCGGCGCGTCACGCCCTGCGGCGGACCCTTCGCGAGAGCAGGCACGCCACCACCGAGCTGGTCGGCGCCTTCGAGCGGGCCACGCACACGCCCTCGCCGCCCGCCGACGACCTGACCCTTCTCGACCGGGTGGAGAGCATCCTCTTCGAAGACCCGACGATTCCCAAGGGACGGATCAACCTCGAGGTCGTGAAGGGCGTTCTCTACCTGCGCGGCGAGCTGCCCGGCGAGGCGGAGATCGAGCGCGTGGCGCTGGCGGCCGCCGCCGTCCCCGGCGT
This sequence comes from uncultured Actinomycetes bacterium, assembly GCA_964383855.1. Classification (GTDB taxonomy): domain Bacteria; phylum Chloroflexota; class Dormibacteria; order Dormibacterales; family Dormibacteraceae; genus CAZHAC01. The sequence goes on from CAYLIP010000002.1 coordinate 35,213, forward strand.
GACCGCCATCACCAACCTGCTTCACGTCACGGGCACGCCAGCCCCCAACAAGGAGGCGGTGCTGGATGTGACCCGGTAGCTGCGGCTACCGGCTCGACTTCTCCTCCATGGCGACCTCTTCGCGGACGGCCTCCGCGGTCTCCGCCAGCTGGCCCTCGACCTCGATGTTGATGCGGTCGCTGACCAGGAAGCCGCCGGCCTCCAGAGCCACGTTCCAGGTCAGGCCCCAGTCGCTGCGGTTGATGCTCCCGCGAAGGGTTCCGCCGAGCTTGCGATTGCCATAGGGGTCCTTGCCCTCGCCGGCGTGCTCGTACTCGAGCTCCACCGGACGGGTCACGTCGCGGATGGTGAGGTCGCCGGTGACCCGGTAGCGGTCCTGTCCGGCGCTCTCGATCTGGCGCACCTCGAACACGATCTTGGGGAAGCGCTCGGCGTCGAAGAAGTCGGCGCTCCGGAGGTGAGCGTCCCGGTCGGCGTTGCCGGTGTCGATGCTGGCCGTCTCGATCTCGGCCCGGCCCTTCGTCCGGGTCAGGTTGGCCGGGTCAAGCTCAACGTCGCCGCCGAACTTGGTGAAGCGGCCGCGCACCGTCGACAGGCCCATATGGCGGGCGCTGAAGCCGACCGTCGTATGTGCTGGGTCGATTGTCCATGCCATGTGATCCACCCTACGACGGCGGTTCAGGCAAGGGCAGGACGGCCCGGCAGCCGGCGATCGCGGCGCTGTGCGGTGATCGCCCGGGCGGCGAGCGCGACCGCGCTCACCCAGACCGCGGCTGCGGCGATGAGGGCGGCGTAGGCGGCCACCGCCACCCAGGGCGCGGCGTCATGCGACTCGCTCAGCATGAGCTTGACCGCCGGGCGGAAGGCCTGGTCCTGCGCCGGTTCGGCGGGAATGCCCGCCTGGTGGTACTCGGGATCGGGCGGGAAGCTGATCGGAGCCGCCGAGACCACGTCGCCGCGCGCCAGCATGACCATGGCCTTCCAGGAACCGCCCGTGGGGACCGGCGCCTGGGCGCGGTAGTGCCCCGGAGACACCTCGCGAAGCGCGATCACGCGGTGGCCGCCACCCTGCCAGGCTTGGATCACGAACCAATCGGGGTCGCGGGCGTACCCGGCCGGGCTGACCGCGACGTCGACGTTCATGTCCTGCTCGGTGGCGGGCCGCCCGAAGCGGTCGAGCACGGTCTTCGGCGCACCCGCCGGGGTCGCCGTGATGGTCGCATGCCCGGGGCTCGAGGTTCGCGGCAGGGGCAGCGCCAGCGCCGCCACCAGCGCGGCGAGCGCGAGCAGGGCGGCGCCCGCCGGGAGCCCGGAGGGCCGGCGGCCGGCCGCCGACCCAAAGGCGAGGCCGGCCAGCGCCGCCGCCACGGCGGCGAGTGCGGGCAGCCACATCCAGGGCAGCAGGCTCGAGTGCCAGGGCAGCGGATAGGTGAGCTGCGTCCAGAGCCACTCGGCGGCCATGCCCGGGAGAGCGATCAGCGCGCCTGAAAGAAGCGCGGCGCGGGGGGCGCCCAGGCGGCCCTCGAACCAGAAGGCGAGCTCGACCAGCAGGGCCTCGGGAATCAGCAGCGGGGCCAACGGCGGGTTGTGGCCCACCAGCTTCACGAACAGCGCCAGCAGGATGCGCAGGCCGGCGTAGAAGAGGGCGGCGCTGAGCGCGCCGCCGCGGCCCAGCGAAGCCCGGGCGGCAACCAGTCCGATGCCGGCCGTGATCGCGACCAGCAGCGGGTGGTAGACCGCACGCCACTGCGGAATGCCGAAATCGAACTCGAGCAGGAAGACCGAGAGGCCGATCAGGATGGCGCCGTGCAGGCTGACCCGGCGCCACCGGAGCATCAGGCTCCGGGGCCGTTCCATGCCCGGCGCGGCCAGGTACAGGCAGAGCGCGAACGTGCTCAGGACGCCGCCTCCGATCATGACCAGGTGGGTCGGGCTCCAGAGCGTGACATCGATCCCGTAGGTCCGGTGCCAGAGGTCGTCGAGGGGGAAGCCGGCGGCGGCGCCGGCCGCCATCAGTCCCAGGGGCAGCGCCGCGCGCGGGACATGCAGGGGGCCGATTCGCCAGGCGTCGGCCAGCCGCTCGCGGGTGGCGAGAATGATCGAGCCGAGCGCGGCGATGCCAAGGCCGAGCAGGCCGGCCAGGATCATCATGTGCGCGGGCGTCAGGAGATTGACGTCGCGGCCGTGCTCGATGTGATAGGCGACATCCCAGAAGAGCCCTGTCACCGCGATCAAAGCCGCCAGCGTCCCGGTGGTGATCGGGTAGGCGACCCATGCCGGCGTCTGGGTTCGAATGCGGTTCATGGGCGAGCCTCCTGGCGCAGAAAGGCCGGCCGGGGGCGGGTAGCGAAGGCGTGGGCGACCCGCGCCAGGACGGTCCGCCGAACCAGGCCAGGGGCATGCTGGGCAAACCAGAGCTCGCGGGCCGACCGCGGCGTCAGCGTCACGCGTTCCCGGTCGGTCGTGCAGGCGAGCAGGATGGCGCGAGCGGCATCCAGGAGGGACTCTGGCCGGGCCATCCCCTCCAGCTCGGCCCCCATCTCGCGAGAGCGGTCGTGGATGGAGGTGCGAATGTAGCCGGGGTAGACGGTGACCACCGACAGCCGGCCCCCGTACTCCATGCGCAGGATGTTCGACCAGGCGTCGAGCGCCCGCTTGCTCGCGCAGTAGGCGGCCGCGAAGGGCAGGTCGACCACGGCCAGCATGGACGCGACGTTGACGACGCGGCCGCGCGCGGCGAGCAGGTGGGGAAGGGCGGCCGCCGTCGCGTTCCAGGCGCCGAAGAAATTGACCTCCATGACGCGCCTGGCCTCGGAGTCCGGGAAGTCGCCGGCGTCCTGCGGAAGCCCGATTCCGGCCGCGTTGACCAGGACGTCGAGGCCGCCCAAGAGATCGACCGCGGCCGCCGTCGCCGCCACGACCGACTCCCGCCGCGTCACGTCGGCCGCGATGACCTTGTCGCTCTCGACCAGGTCAAGCCCGGCCACCGAGGCGCCCTCGGCCAAAAGCAGCTCGCGGGCGGCCGAGGCGATGCCGCCGGCCGCGCCCGTGATCAGGATCCGGCTGCCGTCCATTCGCCGATGCTGTCGCCGATGTGGGGAGGTGTGCGTCACTATTGACTCCTGGTCAACAACCTACCGCAGCTACCGACCGGCCGTCAAATAGCGGTGTACCCTCCAAGCGTGAAGGCGCGCTCCCGGCTGGCCCCGCAGGCGCGTCGCGCCCAGCTGCTGGAGGTCGGCATCGAGCACTTCAGCGCCCGCTCGTATGACGACTTCTCGATGGAGGAGCTGGCCTCGCTGGCCGGCGTCTCCAAGGGTTTGGTCTTCCACTACTTCCCGAGCAAGCGAGACTTCTACATGGAGGCGCTGAGGACCGCCACCGACGAGATGCGGCTGCTGATCGAGACGCCGGCGGAGCTGACGCCCGACCAGGCTCTTCGGACGGCGCTCGACGCGTACTTGCGCTACGTCGAGGAGCGGGCGCCGGCCTACCGGGCGGTGCTGCGAGGGGGCATCGGCGCCGATCCCGAGGTGCAGGCGATCGCCGACCGGTTTCGGGACGCCGTGTACGAGCGGGTCGTTCAGCTCTTCGACCGGCGTCCGGACCCGCCGCTTCGGAGCGTGCTCAGGGGCTGGATCGGCTTCGTGGAGGCCGCCAGCCTCGACTGGATCGAGCACCGGGATTTGGGAAGGAGCGAGCTGGCCGACATGCTGGCTCGCGCGCTGCCGGCCCTTTCGGCGGTGGCCGACGCGACTCTGAGCTGATTGCAAGAACTGTGCGCACGCGCACAAAACTCGGACTTGGTGTGCGTACACACTTCAGCTCAAATTCGGGAAAGGAGGTGGAGGGGTGGATCGTATCCAGCGGCAGTCGGGCCAGGGCATGGTCGAGTACGCGCTGATCCTGGTCCTGGTCTCAATCGTTGTCATCGTCATCCTTCTAACGATGGGCCAGCAGATCTCGAACGTGTTCTCGAACATCGTCACCGCGCTCGGCGCCTGACTTAGGGCGGGAATTCCGACCGAGGCCGGCGCCCCGGGGCGCCGGCCTCTCTTTTTTTGCGCAGCCGACCGTCTTTCGGTAAGTTATTGACCAATGGTCAACAACCCGCGGCACGTGCCGGTGGCCATCGTGGGCACCGGCTTTGCCGGAATCGCGATGTCGGTCGCGCTGCAGCGCGAAGGCATCGACCACGTCCTCTTCGAGCGCGCGTCCGAGATCGGCGGCACCTGGCGCGACAATCGCTATCCCGGCTGCCGCTGCGACGTGCCCTCGCATCTCTACTCGTTCTCCTTCGCCCTCAACCCGGAATGGTCCGAGACGTACTCGGCGCAGCCCGAGATCTGGCGGTACCTCCAGCGGTGCGCCGACCGCTTCCAGGTTCGGCAGCGCACGCGGTTCCGGGCCGACGTGCGCGAGGCCAGGTGGGATGCGATGCGGCAGCGGTGGGAGATCGAGACCACCGCCGGCCGCTGGACGGCCGGGGCGCTCGTGGCCGGCAACGGCGGTCTGAGCGAGCCCGCGATACCCGAGATTCCCGGGCTCGAGCGCTTCCAGGGGCTGCTCCTGCACTCGGCCGCCTGGTCCAAAGAGGCGCCGATCGACGGCCGGCGCGTGGCGGTCATCGGAACCGGCGCCTCGGCGGTCCAGATCGTGCCCGAGATCCAGCCGAGGGTCGCCCGACTTCACCTCTTTCAGCGCACGCCGGCCTGGGTCCTTCCGCACACCTCGCGCCCCATCCGCCCCTGGGAGCGCGCCCTCTACCGCCATGTGCCGGGTGCGCAGCGGCTGATGCGGGCCGGCATCTACTGGGCGCGGGAGCTGCTCGTGTTCGGGCTGGCCAAGAACCCGGCGCTGGTCGCTCCGCTGAGGCGGCTTGCGACGCGCCACCTGGAGAACCAGGTGCCGGACGCCGAACTGCGAGCCCGGCTCACCCCCCGGTTCTCGCCCGGGTGCAAGCGCCTGCTCCTCTCCAACGACTACTACCCGGCGCTGGCCCGGCCCAACTCAGAGGTGGTCACCGACCGCATCGAGGAGGTCACGCCGAAGGGGATCAGGACCGCCGGCGGAATCCTGCGCGAGGTCGATGCCATCGTGCTCGCAACCGGCTTCCGGGTCACCGACAACCCCTTCGCCGAACGCCTTTGCGGTCGCGACGGCCGCTCGCTGGCGGAGGTCTGGCAGGAGAGCGGCCATCAGGCCTATCGGGGCACCACGGTGGCCGGCTTCCCCAACCTCTTCCTGCTCATGGGACCCAACACCGGACTCGGGCACACCTCGGTCGTCTTCATGATCGAGTCGCAGGTCGCCTACGTGGCCGGCGCCCTCCGCCGGATGCGCCGGCTGGGGGCAGCCTCCATCGACGTCCGGCCAGAGGCCCAGGAGCGCTACAACCAGCAGATCCAGCGCCGTCTCGCGGGCACCGTCTGGAACCAGGGCGGCTGCGCCAGCTGGTACCTCGACGCCCGGGGCCGCAACACCACCATGTGGCCAGACTTCACCTGGAAGTACCGGCTCCTGATGCGCCGCTTCGACCCGGAGTCGTACACGTTCAGCATGCCCTCAGCTCGGACAGAGCTTCAGGACGCGGTCGTCGCCAGCGCGCGGTGACCCGCGACCATCGCGGTCGCTGGTCAGGACGTAGAGGCAGCCGTCGGGACCCGGCTCGACGTCCCGGATCCGGCCCTCCCCGCTGAGCACCGTGTCGGCGCGCTCGATCCTGGCCGGATCATCGGGGCTGATCACCAGGCGCAGGATGGACTGGCCGAACAGCTCCGAGACCAGCAGCGCGGGGCGCTGGTCGGAAGCCAGGGCGTAGAAGGCGATCCCGCTCGGGGCCCAGGTGGCGTCGCCGCTCTCGTAGATGGGCGGGACCCGGTCGGGCAGGCTTCCCTGCGCGTACCCGGTGCGAACGCTGCCCGCCCACACCGGCCAGCCGTAGAACTGGCCCTTCTGCACCAGGTCGACCTCGTCGTGGTGGAGCAGTCCCCCGAACTCGCCGGTCGGGCCGTTGCTGCTGGCGTAGAGGCGCCCGGAGGCATCCCAGGCCAGGCCCTGCGGATTGCGAAAGCCCCAGGCGAAGCTCTCGAGGCCGCTCCCGTCGAGGTGCATGCGCAGGATCTTGCCGCTCTGGTTGCCCGGGTCGGCCGCCCGGGCCGCCACGAATCCCTCGCCGGTGGTGATGTAGAGCAGCCCGTCGGGCCCGATCTTGATCCGGCCGCCGAAGTGGTAGCAGCTGCCGCCGGGGATGTTGTCGACCAGAACCTGCTCGCCGGTCAGCTGGTCGCCCGAGATGGTGAACCTGGAGACCCGGTCCACGTTGCCCGCCGCCGACGTGTGGCTGTAGTCGATGTAGGCGCTGGCGCCCTGGATCACGAGTCCCATGGCGCCGCCCTCGCAGCCTGGCTGGCTGACCACGCTCAGGGTGAGCGCCGGGTTGGGGAGCAGCTGCCCGCCCCGGATCACCCGGACCCGGCCCGGCCGTTCGGTGAGCCAGATGCTGCCGTCGGGGGCGAAGGCCAGGGCCCAGGGCGCCTCGAGCCCGGCGGCCAGCACCGACCTGCTCACGTTGAAGGCGCCCGGCGGCTTGAGCGAGGGGGTTGGGGTGGGCGCGGCGGACGGGGTGCTCGTGGCCGTGGCGCTGGGCGCGGCACTCGGGCGCGCGGCCGGCTGCCCTGTGCAGGCCAAAAGCGCGGCCGCGGTCAGCAGAACGGCCACGCGCCGCACGGGACCAGACTACCGGGCGCCGGCCGTTCGGGGCGACGCGCCGGCCGGAGCGGCCTCCGGTGGGCGGCGCGGTCCGCGATCCTTGCTTGGTGCGGACCTCGAGCTGGCGGCTGATCCTGCCGATCGTGCTGGGGACCACGCTCAACCCGCTCAATTCCTCGATGGTCGCGGTCGCCCTGGTCACCTTCCATCACGACTTCGCGGTCGACCTCGGCACGTCGACCTGGCTGGTCTCCGCCTTCTATCTGGCCGGCGCCGTGGGCCAGCCCCTGATGGGCCGCCTGGCCGACCTGCTCGGAGCTCGCAGGGTGTTCGTGGCCGGCCTTGCCGTGGCCGGGGCGGTGTCGGTGCTGGCACCGCTGGCGCCGAGCTTCGGCTGGCTGATCCTGGCCAGGGTGGTGCAGGCGCTCGGCACCTCGACCGCCTTTCCGGCCGGCCTCGGCCTGATCCGCGCGGCCAGCGGCCGGCACCAGGTCCCGGCCGGCTCGCTGGCAATGCTCGCCATCGCGGGCTCGGTCAGCGCCGCCCTCGGGCCCACGATCGGCGGTCTGCTCCTGGCGGCCTGGGGCTGGCAGGCGATCTTCCTGATCAACCTGCCGATGTCCGTGGCCGGCATCCTGCTCGGCCTCTGGCTGCTCCCCGCGCCGCCGCCCTCGGACGCCTCCGGCCGCGGCCTGGCCGGCCTGGACATCCCCGGCGTCCTGCTCTTCGCAGCCACGCTGACGCCTCTGCTGGCGGGCCTGCTCGAACACGGGTCGGGGCTCAGCTGGGCGCTGCTCGCGGTGGTGCCGGTGGCGGCCGCGCTGCTCGCGGCGCGTGAGCTGCGCTGCCAGTCCCCGTTCTTCGACCTGCGCCTGCTGGCCGGGCACCCGGCCATGGTGGGGGTCTTCGTTCAGTTCGCCGCGGTCACCTTCGTCTTCTACTCCTTCTTCTTCGGGCTGCCGGTCTGGCTCGAGCAGGCGCGCGGGTTCGATGCCCGCACCGCGGGCCTGATCGTGCTTCCGCTGACCGGCCTCGGCGTGCTCATGACCCCGGTCGCGGCCCGCATCGTCGAGCGCTGGAACCCGCGGCCGGCGATCATCGCCGGCTCCGCCTTCATGCTCGCCGGCACGCTGCTGCTGCTCACGCTGGGATCGGAGTCACCGGTTCCGCAGCTGCTGGCGGTGTCCTTCGTGCTCGGCGTGCCCAACGGCTTCAACAACATGGGGCTGCAGGCAGCCCTCTACCAGACCACGCCGCCAGAGCGGATCTCCTGGGCGGGCGGCCAGTTCCAGACCTTCCGCTACGTGGGCGCGACCATGGCCTCGGCCCTGCTGGGCACCGTCTTCAAGCAGCAGGCGAGCACCCCGGGGCTGCACGGCATCGGCCTCATGCTCGCCGCCGTCAGCGTGGGCCTGGTCCTGGCGAGCGTTGCCTTCCGCCGGCCGCGGCCGGCCACCGCCTCAGTCTGAGCTGAAGCGCTCGGCCAGGCGCTCGACCAGGCGCTCGACCGGAACTCGCTCCTGCTCCATGGAATCGCGCTCGCGGATGGTCACGGCCCGGTCCTCCAGGGTGTCGAAATCGATCGTCACGCAGAAGGGGGTCCCGATCTCATCCTGCCGCCGGTAGCGGCGCCCGATGTTCCCGCCGGTCTGGTCGTACTCGACGCGGTAGCGCTCCTTGAGCAGCGACTTGACCTGCTGCGCGGGCGCGATCAGCTCCTCCTTCTTGGAGAGCGGCATCACCGCCACCTGCACCGGGGCCACGTTGCGGTGGAAGCGGAGCACCACCCGCGTTTCGCCGCGGACCTCCTCCTCGTCGTAAGCGTCGAGCAGGAGCGTGGCCATGATCCGCTCGACGCCGGCCGCGGGCTCGATCACATAGGGCAGGTAGCGCTCGCCGGTTTCAGGGTCGAGGTAGGTCAGGTCCTCCCGCGACGCCTCCATGTGGGCGCGCAGGTCGAAGTCGGTGCGGTTGGCGATGCCCTCGAGCTCGCCCCACCCGAAGGGGAACTCGTACTCGATGTCGCTGGTCGCCTTGGAGTAGTGCGAGAGCTCGTCCTTCTCGTGCGGGCGGATGCGCAGCCGGTCGGGCCGGACGCCCAGCGCCTGCACGTACCAGCGGTGCCGCTCGCCGATCCAGTACTCGTGCCACCCGTCGTCGGTGCCGGGCCGGCAGAAGAACTCCATCTCCATCTGCTCGAACTCGCGTACGCGAAAGATCCAGTTCTGCGGAGTGATCTCGTTACGGAACGACCGCCCCTGCTGGGCGACCCCGAAGGGAACGCGCACGCGCGCCGAGTTGATGATGTTGCGGAAGTCCACGAACATCGCCTGGGCCGTCTCCGGCCGCAGGTAGACCTGCGCGGCCGTCTCCTCGACCGGGCCGATGAAGGTCTTGAACATCAGGTTGAACTGCCGGACATCGCCGAGTGCGCCGCCGCACTTGGGGCAGCGGTCGCCCGCCAGCTGGTCGGCCCGCCAGCGCTCCTTGCACTCGCCCAGGCACTGCACGAGGGGATCGGTGAACCCGCCCACGTGGCCGGAGGCGGTCCAGACCTGCGGGTGCATGATGATCGAGGCCTCGAGCCCGACCACGTCGTCCCGCAGCTCGACCGTGTGCCGCCACCAGAGGTTGCGGATGCTGCGGCGGAGCGCGACGCCGTAGGGGCCGTAGTCGTAGAGCGCGCCGATGCCGCCGTAGATCTCGCTCGAGGGGTAGACGAAGCCGCGGCGCTTGGCCAGCGCCACGACCCTGTCCATCAGCTGCTCGCGGGGCACGGTCACGCCCCAGAGTGTCGCAGAGGCGGGGATGAGCACGTCCCGAACGGCCGATCACGGCCATCCGGCCGGCCTCCGGACCGACTTGCGTCCGGTCCCGGCCCGCCGTCGGTCAGAGCGAAAACGGTTCCGAGAGCAGCGCGCGCGCGATGACGCGCAGCGCGAGCACCTCTTCGGCGCCCTCGAAGATGCTGAGCACGCGCGCGTCGACGAAGTAGCGCGAGACGTCCGTCTCCTCGCCATAGCCCATGCCGCCATGCAGCTGCATCGCGTCCCGCGTCACCTGCTCCGCCATCCGTGACGCGTAGAGCTTGGCCAGCGACGCCGCCATCTGTCCGCTGGCGGTGCCGCCGGGACCGGCTTCGCCGGCCGCCAGCAGCCCGGCCGCCCGGTAGCTGAGCCGGCGCGCCGAGGCGACCTGGACGATCATGCGGCCGAGCATCGCCCGCGGCAGCCCGAAGCCCGAGATCGGCCGCCCGAAGACGGTCCGCTGCGCGGTGTAGGCGAGGGCGTCATCGAGAGCCGCCTGCATGACCCCGACCGCACGCCCCGCCGTCTGCAGGCGGCCCATGGCAAAGCTCTCCATCTGGAGGTAGAAGCCGCGGTTCAGCCACTCCTCGCCGCCGACCAGCGCGCCGGCCGGGAGCCGGAGGTTGTCGAAGCTGAGCTCGAACGTGTGCATCCCGCGGTACCCGATCGTGGGGATGGCCCGCCCCTCCAGGGTGCCGCCCTCGGGCTGGCGGAGCGTGAAGGAATGGCCGGGGAAGGGCGGCTTCTCGAGCACGAACAGCGAGAGCCCGCGATGACCGGCATCACCCGTCCGCGCCAGCAGCATCATGATCTCGGCGCGGCCTGCGAACGTCGACCAGAGCTTGGTCCCGTTGATCACCCAGGCGTCCGCTGTGCCGTCCGTTGAGCCTGCGGGCCGGCGCTCGGCGCGGCACTGGATCCCGGCCACGTCGGACCCGAAGTCGGGCTCGGTGGCGGCCACCGAGACCAGCTTCCGCCCGCTCGCGATTTCCGGCAGCCAGCGCTGTCGCTGCTCCTCGGTGGCGCCACGGAGCAGCGCCCGGACCAGGATCTCGGGCCGGGTGGGCAGGCTTCCGCCCGCGGCCAGCGAGGCTCGAGAGAGCTCCTCGGTGACGATCAGCATGGTCACGAAGTCGTCCCGGGCGCCCGCCGAACCGCCGTACCGCTCGGGGACCGAGAGGCCGAACAGGCCGAGTTCGGCCAGCCCCTGCAGGATCTCCTCGGGGATGTCCAGGTCCCCGCGGTGGATGGCGCCCGCGTGCGGCTTGACGCGGCGGCGGGCGAAATCGCGGAACGTGCTCCGCAGCAGTCGGTGCTCTTCGCCTGCGTCCAGGTCCTCGAGCGGCCGGTAAGCCGCCAGGATCCGCTCCAGGCGGGGGGCCTGCTCGATCACGGCGGCCGCCGACCGGCCCTCGATGGCGGCCCTGGCCTCCGAGATGGCGGCGGCGGCGATCTCCTCGGCCAGGGGGTCGCCCGTGGCTTCAGCCCACTCCGCTGTGGCGACCGCGGCCTCCGCCCTGGCCACCCCCCAGGCCAGCTCGCCGGCGGCCACCTGGTCGGCGTCGACGTCGGCGGCCGGAAGCCGCTCCTGGACGCGCTCGCGCAGCGAGGCGACGGCCGCCTTCAGCTCCTCCAGGGGGCGCGCGAGCGCGGTCACGAGCCCTCGGCCTGCACCCTCGGGATCGCCGGCGCCTGGCCCCGCTTGTAGATCATGGCGGTGCGCCGGAAGGTGAGCACCACCCGGCCGTCCTGGTTGTAGCCCGTGGTGCGAACGGTGACCAGGCCGACGTTGGGCCGGGACCCGGATTCGCGCTTCTCGAGGACCTCGGAGCGCGAGTAGATGGTGTCACCCTCGAAGACGGGGCTCGGCAGCCGCACCTCGTCCCAGCCCAGGTTGGCCATGACGTTCTGCGAGATGTCGGCCACGCTCTGGCCGGTGACGAGCGCCAGTGTGAAGCAGGAGTTGACGAGTGGGCGCCCGAACTCGGTCTGGGCGGCGTAGTGGCGGTCGAAGTGGAGGGGCGCCGTGTTCTGGGTGAGCAGGGTGAACCAGCTGTTGTCGGTTTCGGTGACGGTCCGGCCCAGCGGGTGCTCGTAGACGTCGCCGACCTCGAAATCCTCGTAGAAACGTCCCCGCCAGCCTTCCTTGATCGTCATCGCAGCTGCACTCCCAACTCGTCTTCTAGTCAATCACCCGCTGCCGCCGCAGCTCGGCGATGCGGGCGTCATCGATGCCCAGCTCGCCGGCCAGGACCGCGGCGGTGTCGGCGCCGATCTCGGGCGCCGGCGGTGCCGGCGGTCGCGGAAAGGCCCCGAAGGCGACCGGGCTGGCCGGCGGATCGGCCGCCCCGGGATCCTCCGCGACCAGCTCCTTGAACGTGCGGTACGGCCCCCAGAGCACTCCCGCCTGGTCGAAGGCGCGGGCCACCTCGGCCAGCGTGCGCCCGCCCAGCCAGGGCTCGAGCAGGGCAGTGATCTCCCGGCGGTGGCGGAAGCGTTCGCCCTCATCGGCGAGGTCGACGTCCTGCGCCGCCTCGAGGGCGGCAAAGGCTGGAGCCAGGCCGGTCGCCTCGGCCAGGCTTCGCCACTGTCTCGGCGTCAGCGCGCAGACCATCACATGCCGGCCGTCCGCGGTGCGGAAGTCCCTGGCGTACGAGCCGTAGAGGTCGTTGCCGAAGCGGCCTCGGGGCTCCTCGACCAGCTTCGCCTCCGCGAGCAGGCCGAGGTGCCCGGCGACCGCCGTCGCCACCTCGGCCAGCGAGACCTCCGCGAGCTGGCCCTCGCCGGTCAGCCGGCGATGGCGATCGGCCGCGAGGAGTGAGATGGCGGCCAGCATGCCCGTGGTCACGTCCCAGGCGGGCAGCACGTGGTTGACCGGTCCCGCCCAGTTCTCGGGCCCGGTCAACCAGGGAAAGCCGGCGCCGGCATTGACCGTGTAGTCGACGGCCGTTCCGCCTCCCGGCGAGCCGCTGATGACGACCATCAGAAGGTCGGGCCTGCGCTCCCGGAGCCTGTCGTAGGCCATCCAGCCGCGCGCTCCCAGGTTGGTGACCACGGCGCCCGCGCTCGCGATCAGCTGGGTGGCGAGCTCCTGCCCGGTCTCCGACCGGAGATCGAGCGCGACCGAGCGCTTGCCCTGGTCGAGGCCTGCGCGATAGAGGCTGCGTCCGTTGTGCACGGGCCACCGGTGGGCGTCGATCCCCCCGCCCAACTGCTCGACGCGCACCACGTCGGCGCCCAGGCCGGCCAGCGTGGCGCCCGCGATCGGAGCCGCGACGAAGGCCGACACCTCGACCACCCGCAGCCCGGAGAGAATGCCTGGCGCCATGCCGAGAGAATAGTCAGCGGGATGAGCTCCTGGGCCGACGTGGAGCGCGAGGCGCCCGACCTGGCCGCGCGGGTCCGCGGCATCTTCGAGCACCGCCGGCACAAGACGATGGCCACCCTCCGCCGGGACGGCGGACCGAGGATCAGCGGCATCGAGGTCGAGTTCGAGGGCAACGAGCTGGTGCTCGGGATGATGCCGGGCTCGGTCAAGGGCCAGGACCTCGTGCGCGATCCCCGGCTGGCCATCCACGCCGCCTCCGACGACCCTCCCGAGGACTCTCCCGGGGTATGGCGAGGAGACGCCAAAGTGGCCGGAGTGGCGGCGGCGATCGGGACGGTTCCCGGCTCCGACCCGCCGGCGGCGCGCCTGCGCGTCGACCTCAGCGAGGTGGTGCTGACAACGGTCGACGCCGCCGGCCAACACCTGGTCATCGAGTCCTGGCATCCAGGCCGAGGCCACGAGATCAGGCGCCTTCGCCTTTCAGCAAAACTCAGCAAAACTGAAAGTTGCTATCATTTGCAAGTCGATGGCAAATGGGGGTCGCTTCCGTGAGCGCTGAGATCAGGAAGTGGTGGGCGCTCGGCGCCGTCACCCTGGCGGTGCTCGCCGCCGGCCTCGACGCCACCGTGCTCAGCGTGGCCCTGCCCACGCTGGCGGGTGCGCTCCGGGCGACAGAGACCGATCTCCAGTGGTTTGCCTCGGCCTACCTGCTGGCGATGTCGGCGGGCATGCTGCCCATGGGATCGATCGGCGATCGGTTCGGTCGGCGGCGCACCCTCATGGCCTCGCTGGCGCTCTTTGCCGCCGGCTCGCTGGCCTGCGCGCTGTCGCCTTCGGCCGGTTTTTTCATCGTTGGCCGGGTGGTCCTGGGTATCGCCAGCGCCGGCCTGATCGTGATGGCTCTCTCCGCCATCACCGTGCTCTTCGATGAGGCGGAGAGGCCCCGAGCGGTGGGAGTGTGGTCGGTCGCCAACTTCGTGGCGCTGCCGATCGGGCCGGTCGCCGGGGGCTGGCTGCTCACGCATGCGTGGTGGGGCTGGGTCTTCCTCATGAACATCCCGGTCGCGCTCCTGGGCCTGGTGGTGAGCAGCGTGCTGGTGCCCGAGTCCCGCAGCCCCCACGCCCGCCGGCTCGATCTGACCGGGATGCTGCTCGGCAGCGCCGGCTTGAGCGCGGTCACCTACGCCCTGATCAACGCGGGGCGGGAGGGCTGGACGGCGGGGCCGACGCTGGCCTGGGCGGCGGCCGGCATCCTGCTGCTGGCCGCCTTCGGCGCCTGGGAGGCGCGGCTTGCCCGCCGGCCCGGAGGCGAGCCTGTCGTCGACCTGCACCTCTTCCGCTCCCGGGCCTTCGCATGGGGCACGATCCTGGCCGCGGTCGGCGTGCTCGCCATGTTCTCGGTTCTCTTCACGATGCCGCAGTACTTCCAGGCGATCGCCGGCGCCGACGCCATGGGATCAGGCGTGCGGCTGATGCCGCTGGTGTTCGGGCTCATCGCGGGCGCTCTGCCCGCCGACCGGGTGGCCGGGCGTTCGGGCCCGCGGGCGGCCGTCAGCCTTGGCTTTTTGATCATGGCGGCATCGCTCCTGGCCGGCGTGGCCACCGGCGCCGGCACCGATCCCTGGGCGGTGGCCGCGTGGATGGCGGGCGTCGGCGCCGGCATGGGGCTCGCCCTGGCGACCGCGGCCTCGGGCGCGCTGGCCGAGCTGGACGCCGAGCGCAGCGGCGCCGGCGCCGCGGTCATGCAGGCGCTCCAGAAGCTGGGCGGCCCCTTTGGCTCGGCGATCATGGGCAGCGTGCTTCACTCGGTGTACCGCTCGCACCTGGCTCTCGGCGCGATTCCCCCAGCGGCCCGATCGGTGGTCGAGGGGAGCGTTTTCGGCGGGCTCGCGGTGGCCGGCCGCCTGCACTCGCAACAGCTGACGGATTCGGTGCGCGCCGCCTTCGTGGCCGGCATGGACGCTTCGCTGGTCGCCTCCGCGGGCGTCGCGATCGCGGGCCTGATCCTGGCGCTGGCCTTCATGCCGCATCGTTCAGTCCAGCGCATGGCCGGCCGGAAGGAGCCAGTTGGCGCCCCCGTCTGAGCCAGGCTTGCGGGAGCGGAAGAAGGTCCGCACCCGCAGCACCATCCAGCACCACGCACTGCGCCTCTTCCGCGAGCAGGGATACGAGGCCACCACCGTGAGCCAGATCGCCCAGGCTGCGGAGATCTCAGAGAGCACCTTCTTCCGCTACTTCCCCACCAAGGAGGCGGTGGTCTTCGCCGACGACTTCGACGAGGCCCTTTTCGAGGCCTTCCGCGCCCAGCCGGCGGAGATCGCGCCGATCGCCGCGCTCCGGCGCGCCTTGAAGGCCGCCTTCGCCGACATCACCGACTCGGAGCTGGGCGACGCGCAGGAGCGGACAAAGCTCATGTTCGAGGTGCCGGAGATCAGGGGGGCGTTCGCGGGTCAGCTGGTCGCCTTGATAGACATGACCTCGGCGGCGCTGGCCGAGCGCGCCGGGCGCCAGGTCGCCGACCTCGAGGTCCGCACCCTCGCCGGAGCGCTGCTCGGCGCGGTGATCGCCGTCTCGTTCGCCGGCGGGGAGATGGCGCCCGATTTTCTGGAGCGGATCGACCGCGCGCTGGCGGCCATGGAGAAGGGCCTCGCCCTTTCCTGGAGGGAGGCGGCGGCCCCCTGAGGGGGCCGCCCTGCCGTCAGCTCAGCTGGTCCTGTTGACCTCGCCGCGCCAGGCGCCCGTCGGCTCGCCCTGGCGGGATTCGATGAACTGCTTGAACCGCTCGAGGTCGCGTTCGACCTGGCGGTCGAGGAACCCGAGCGCGTCGCCGACCTTCTCGGTGATCGTGCGCGGCTCGGCGTCGACCTGGAGCATGACCTTCGAGCTGGCCTCGCTCAGCTTGTGGAAGGTCACCACCCCGGCGTTGGAGACGCCGCTGATGCTCCTCCAGGCGATCCGCTGGTCGGGCTGCTGCTCTGTGATCTCAGCGTCCCACTCCTCGGTCTTACCGCTCACCTCGGCCTTCCAGTGAAGACGGGTGGCGTCCAGCTGCTGGACCGACTCCACTCCCTCCATGAAATGGGGAAAGGACTCGAACTGCGTCCACTGGTTGTAGGCCGCGTGAACGGGGACATTCACCTCGATCGACTTCTCTACATGTGCCATGTCGACGACGCTACGGAAGCGGTTCGGAGCAGCGCCACTCCGAACTGGGCCGCCGGCCCGCGCGCTCTACTCGAGCGCCTTGAGGGCAACCGACGCCAGGCATGCGGCACCGATCGGCAGAGCCGACTCGTCGATGTCGAAGGTGGCCGTGTGGACCGGCTTGGGCTCCGGCCACTCGGGCGCCTGGACGCCCAGCGAGAGCATTGCCCCGGGCACCTTCTCGAGGACGAAGGCGAAGTCCTCGGCGCCCATGCGCGGCTCGAACGCGACCACACGCTGGTCGCCGAGGACAGACCGGGACGCCTCGCCGAGCAGGCCGGCCATCCCCGGGTCGCAGATCGACGGGGGATAGCGCATCGTGAACTCGACGTGGGCGCTGGCCCGCATGGAGGCGGCCACGCCGCCCGCAACCTCGCGCAGCCTCCGCTCGAGCCGCTCGAAGAGATCGTCGTCGAAGGCCCGGATGGTGCCCGTGATGACCGCGCGATCGGGAATCACGTTGTGCGCGCTGCCGGCGTTGAAGGTGGCCAGCGTGAGCACCGCCGGCTCGTTCGGGGAGACCTCCCGCGAGACCAGCGACTGGAGCGCCGACACCACCTGAGCCCCGACGACGATCGGGTCCACGGAGACGTGGGGGCGCGCCGCATGCCCGCCGCGGCCCTCGATGGTGATCGTGAAAGCATCGGCGCCGGCCAGCAGGGGCCCGGCGCCGGCGGCGACCACGCCCGCCGGCAGCTCGGCGCCGACGTGGAGCATGAACGCGGCGTCGACCCGGGGTTCGCCCAGGATGCCCTCCTCGATCATCCGGGCGGCGCCCGCGCCACCCTCCTCGGCGGGCTGGAACATCAGCTTCACGGTGCCCGCGAACTCGGAGCGGCGCTCGTTGAGCATCCGGGCCACTCCGAGCAGGATCGCCGTGTGCGCGTCATGGCCGCAGGCGTGCATCAGGCCCGGAACCTCGGAGGCGAATGGAACCGGGGTCTGCTCATCGATCGGCAGGGCGTCCATGTCGGCTCGGAGCAGCACGCAGCGGCCCTCACCCCGACCGCCCCGGATCTCTCCGATCACGCCGGTGCCGGCCACCCCGGCCCGAAAGGGGATGCCGAGGTCGCGCAGGCGGGCCTGCACGAAGGTGGACGTCTGCTGCTCCTGGTAGGCCAGCTCAGGATGGGAATGGATTGTGCGGCGGTCGGCCACGATCGACCCTGCGAGCGCGTTGGCGGCATCGAGGAGTTGGGAGGTCATCGCGAACAGGCTAGCCGTGTCCCGTCCGGGCCTGTTGGAGGCTTTCCTAGACCAGGCCGAAGGCGATGACCACGGTCAACGCCAGTCCGAGCGCTGCGACCACCGAAAGCACGATTGCCAGCACGCGGTAGCGGCGGGGCACCGGGGGGTGCGTGGTGGTGTCCGGCCCAAGCGGCCGGCGCAGCAGCATGGTCGCTGGCAGTCCGAGCATGGTCATGCCGGTCGTGACAAGGAGGGCGTCGTCGAATCCATGAGCGACCGCGTGGCGGACCACGGCCGCCGCCACTCGGGCGTGGGGAAGGTGAGCGTTGATGCGGTCGGCGGCGATGGTGGCGATCACCGCCACGCCGAAGGACGACGCCATCCGCTGCAGCGTGTTGGCGAGGGCGGTGCCGCGCGAGATGAGGGCCGGGGGCAGGCTGACGTAGGCGGCGGAAAAGGCGGGCATCATCGTGAAGCCGACCGCCAGGCCCCGGCCGACCAGGATGGCGGCCCATTCGAGCTTGGTCGTCTCGGGCTGGACGCCGGCCAGCCCGAGCGTGACCAGGATCAGCCCGCAAACGCCGGCGAGCACGACCGGCCGCGCCCCGTAGCGATCGGTCAGCCACCCGGCCAGGGGCAGCGCGATCACCGATCCGATCCCCTGGGCGGCCATCACCCAGCCCGCGTCCAGTGCCGAGTAGCCCTGCACCTGCTGCATGAAGACGGGGACTATGAACATGGCGCCGAAGAGGCCGCCCGCAATCAGGATCGAAACCCCGATCGAGGCGGCGTAGGCGGCATCGCCGAAGACGCGGAGATCGAGAAGCGGGTGCGGCTGGCGCAGCTCCCAGACCACGAAGAGCGCGGTCAGCAGGGCTCCGGCACCCATCGGCAGGAGGGCCGCGGCCGAGCCCCAGCCGGCTTCAGCAGCCTTGGTCACGCCGTAGATGAAGACGGTCACGCCCGGCGTGCAGAGGAGCAGGCCGACCACGTCGAGGGGACCGCTTGTCGTGGGCTCGGAGTCACGCAGCTTGATCGCGGCAAAGACCAGCGCCACCAGGCAGAAGGGAATGTTGATCCAGAAGATCGCCGGCCAGCTGAACCGCTCGAGCAGCCAGCCCGCCACCGTCGGGCCGAGCGCCGGCGCCACCATCATGGGCACGCCGATCACGCCCATCATCCGGCCGCGCTCACGCGGCGGCGTGATGTGCATGAGCATGGTCATGCCGACCGGCATCACCATGCCCCCGGCCATGCCCTGGATGACCCGCAAGAGGATCTCGGTGCCGGTGCTCGCGGCGAACCCGCAGAGCAGCGAGGCGGCGACGAAGAACCCGAGCGTGACCATGTACGTGCGCTTGGTGCCGAACCGGTCGGACACCCATCCGCTCACCGGGATCACGGCGGAGAGCCCGAGCAGGTAGCCGGTGGCCACCCACTGGACGTCGGTCAGGGAGGCGTGGAAGGCCGACTGGAGAGTCGGCACGGCCACGTTGACGACCGTGCTGGAGAGGATGGAGGCGATCGACCCCATGGCGATGATGGAGGCGGCGACCCAGCGGTAGGAGGAGGAGACGGGTTCCTCGCGCCCCCGCTGCCCGAATGCGCGCTCTGTGGAGACCACGCTCATGGGCGCCGTCCCGCCGCCTCGGCAAGGCGGTGGAGCGCCGGGATGGCGGCGCGCAGCCGGTCCATCTCCTCGGCGGTAAGGGCCGACAGCAGGCGGTCGTACTCCGCCATACGGGCCTGGCCGATGGCGCTGCGCAGCCGGCGCCCGGCCGGCGTCAGGCTGGCGCGGACCACGCGCCGGTCGGACATGTCGTGCCGGCGCTCGACCAGGCCGGCGTTGACCAGGCGGTCGACCAGCGCGGTGGCGCTGGTCATCGACATTCCGCGCTGCGCAGCCAGCTCGCCCATCGAGAGCCCGGCCGGACCGGCCTTGTCGATCTCGACCAGGACGCCCCACTGCTCCTTGGTCACCGCGCCCGCGCCGGGGGCCTCGGTGGGGAGTCGCAGCATGACCGCGCGCAGGTACCGCCCGAGGGCGTCGAAGAGGGCCTGGGAAAGCTCCTCGACCGGTGCCTCACTCACGCTGATGAAATATACATGGCGTGAACTAATTGCCGCCTGAGCGGCGCCGCCGCAGCCGGAACAGCCGCCGGCCGGGCGCGGTTATCAGAGCTGTATGCGGATCTTCTCGTCCCGGTCCAGGAGCGAGCTGCCCTCGCCCGAGCAGGCGCTTCCCGGCCGTCCAGAGCCGATCGTCGACCCCGGCCGGCACCTGGTCCTGGGGACGCCGCTCGCGCCGCCCTACCCGGAGGGGCTGGAGGTGGCCGACTTCGCCCTCGGCTGCTTCTGGGGCGCCGAGCGCAGGTTCTGGCAGGCGCCGGGCGTCCACGTGACCGCCGCCGGCTACATGGGCGGGCTGACTCCAAATCCGACCTACGAAGAGGTCTGCTCGGGCCGGACCGGCCATGCCGAGACGGTGCGAGTCGTCTTCGACCCCGAGCAGACCGGCTACGAGGACCTGCTCAAGGTCTTCTGGGAGTCGCACGATCCCACCCAGGGCATGCGCCAGGGCAATGACGTGGGCACCCAGTACCGGTCTGCGCTCTTCGTCCACTCGGATGCGCAGCGCGAAGCGGCCGAGCGCTCGGCCGGCCTGTTCCAGGCCGCGCTGGAAAGCGCGGGTCTGGGCCGGATCACGACCGAGATCGCGCCTGCCGCCGAGTTCTACTTCGCCGAGAGCTACCACCAGCAGTACCTGGCCGCCAACCCCGGCGGCTACTGCGGGCTGGGCGGCACCGGCGTGGCCTGCCCGGTCGGAGCGCCGCTTCCGTAGGCTGGGCCAGATGGCGGCCAACCCGGTCTTCGAGGCGGCGCGCACGGTCCTGGCGGTTCGGGAGTACGAGGCGCGCCCGGTGCCCGAGGCGACCGTCGGCCGCATCCTCGAGGCTGCTCGCCTGACCGCAAGCGCCGTCAACCGGCAGCCCTGGCATTTCGTTCTCGTGCGCGACCGGGAAGCGCTCCGCCGGCTGGGCGCCCTGGCCGGGACCGGCCCCTACATCGCGGGCGCGGACCTGGCCGTGGTGGTGGCGATCAATCGCCAGAGCCGTTCGGGCGTTTCCGACGGCAGCCGCGCCATCCAGTCCATGATCCTCACCGCCTGGGCCGAAGGCGTCGGCTCCAACTGGGTGGGAACCGGAGGCTCCGGCGAGATCGGGGAGGCCGTGGGCATCCCGGCCGAGTACGAGGTGCTCGCGGTGGTGCCCTTCGGCTATCCGGCCCGGCCCGCAGGCAAGGGCCTGAAGAAGCGCAAGCCGGCGGCCGAGGTCATCTCCGCCGAGCGCTTCGGCGTCCCCTACGACCCCCGGCCCTGATCTCCTGACTCGACCGCACCGCGGTCATGGCCGGCGTCCGCCTCGCGGACCCGCCCCTCGAGGTGCGTGCGCGCGGTCCTCTGCGCGGCCACCCGGAACTCGAAGCCGCCGGCCATCCGCTTCGCGCTGAACTCGACGGTGGAGGGCAGCAGGAGCGGCGCTTTGAACTCGACCTCAGCGATGAGGCGGCCGGGAAGCCGGCCCTCGAGCGCGGCCAGGCAGCGCGCCTTGACCCACATCCCGTGGGCGATCGCGCGCCGGAAGCCGAAGAGCCGCGCCGTCAGAGGGTGGAGGTGAATCGGGTTGGAGTCGCCTGAGACCGAGGCGTAGCGCCGGCCGGTGTCGCCCGGCACCCTCCAGACCGCCGCGGCCCCGGACGGCTTCGGGTCCTCCTTCGCCGCCGGATCGGCGGCCGGCCGCTCTCCCTCGCCGCCCAGCTTGAGATAGGTGCTGACCCCCGTCCAGACCGCCTCGTCCCCAACCGCCGCCTCCGCCACCACATCGAACTGGCGGCCGCGGCGATGGGGCCGCAGGTCGCGCGCGCCGGCTCTGAAGGAGAGGCGCTCGCCGGCATCGATCGGCCGCGATTGTGTGATCCGGTTGGCGATGTGAACCAGCCCGGGCAGTGCGAAGGGGAAGTCCGGATCGGTCATCAGAGCCATCGCGAGCGGAAAGGCCATGACGTGCGGATAGGTGGGCGGAAGCAGATCGCCCAGCCGGAAGCCGCAGACCGCGTCATAGGCGGCGAGCCGGTCGCGATCGACAGCCAGGCCGGAGAGTTCGTAGACGGTGTCGGGCAGCACCTCACCGCGCCTGGCCGGCGCGGTGGCGAGGGCTCGCGCGTACAGGCGGCCGATCGCCGGAGGCGCCTCCAGCCTGTGGACGGTCACGCGCCGGCCAGGCTCTGGCCGCAGACGCGGACGGTCTGCCCGTTCACCCCGGCGGTCCCCGGCTGTGCCAGCCAGGCGACCACCTCGGCCACATCGACCGGCTGGCCGCCCTGCTGCAGGCTGTTCACGCGACGTCCCACCTCGCGGACGGCAAAGGGCATGGCCCCCGTCATCTCGGTCTCGATGAACCCCGGAGCGACCGCGTTGATGGTGGCTCCACGCTCGGCAAAGGGCGCGGCCAGGGCCTCCACCATGCCGATGATCCCGGCCTTGCTGGCCGCGTAGTTGGCCTGGCCCCGGTTGCCGGCGATGCCGCTCGTGGACGAGATGCAGACCAGGCGGGCTGCGGACTGGAGCGCGTCCGAGGCGAGCAGGGCGCGGTTGATCCGGAGCTGCGACTCGAGGTTGACCGCCATGACCGCCGCCCAGGCCTCGGGCTTCATGTTGACCAGCAGCTTGTCGCGGGTGATGCCCGCGTTGTGGACGATGGCGTGCAGGCCGCCATGGCGCTCCCGCATGTGCTCGAGCAGCCGCTCGGGCGCATCCGGCGAGGTGATGTCGAGCTGGAGGGCCGTGCCGCCGACCCGGTTGGCAACCCCGGCCAGGGCCGCGCCGGCGGCGGGGACGTCGAGGCAGACGACATGAGCCCCGTCGCGGGCCAGCGCGCCGGCGATGGCGGCCCCGATGCCGCGGGCGGCGCCGGTCACGACCGCCACCCGGCCGGCCAGCGGCTCCTCCCAGTTGGAGGTCGGAGCCGGGTCCCCGGGACCGACCCGGACCGGCTGCCCGGAGACGTAGGCGGAGCGCGACGAGAGGAGGAAGCGGAGCGTGGACTCCGCCCCCTGCTCGGCGCCCTCGGCGACGTAGAGCAGGTTGGCCGTGGCGCCATCGCGCGCCTCCTTGGCGACCGAGCGGACGAAGCCCTCGATGGCTCGCATGGTGGCCGCCGCCTCGGGGTCGGCCACAGCCTCGGGCGGGGTGCCGATGACCAGGAAGCGGCCACTGGGACCCAGCCGCCTGAGAGCCGGCCCCGCAAATGCCGCCATCTGGGCCAGGTCCGCCACGCTGCGCAGGGCGGTGGCGTCGTAGACGACCGCCGCCCACCGGGCACGCTCGCCGTCCGGCCTTGTCAGGATCTCCTGGGAGGCGGTGCTGAGCACCCTGACGACCGTCTCGTGGAGTCGGCCGCCAGGCGCCGCTCCGACCAGGGCGGGTCCGTCAAGCAGCGCCTGACCGACCCGGTAACGGCGCAGCTCGGCCGGCGCCGGCAGTCCCAGCTGCCTGGAGACCCGACCACCGATCGGCGTCTGGACGAAGCCCTGGTACCAGTCGGCCATTCAGGCCGCCTCCAGGATGGCGACGACACCCTGTCCGCCGGCCGCGCAGATCGAGATCAGACCGCGGCCGGAGCCCTTCTCGTGGAGCAGCTTGGCCATCGTGGCCAGGATCCTGCCTCCGGTCGCGGCGAACGGATGACCGGCCGCCAGCGAGGAGCCGTTGACATTGAGCCGGCTGCGGTCGATCGGCCCCAGGGCCTTGCTGAGGCCGAGCCGCTGCTTGCAGAACTTGGCGTCCTCCCACGCCTTGAGGGTCGCCAGCACGGTTGAGGCGAAGGCCTCGTGGACCTCGTAGAAGTCGAAGTCCTGCAGGGCGAGCTTCTGGCGCGCGAGCAGCCTGGGCACCGCGTAGACGGGCGCCATCAGCAGGCCCTCCTCGCCGTGCACGTAGTCGACGGCGCCGGTCTCGGCGTCGACGAGGCGGGCGAGCACCGGCAAGCGCCGCGCCTGCGCCCATTCCTCGGAACCGAGGAGCACGGTCGAGGCGCCGTCTGAGAGCGGCGTCGAGTTGCCCGCGGTCATGGTCGCGTCCTCGCCCCGCCCGAAGACCGGGCGGAGCTTGCCCAGCGACTCGAGGGAGGTGTCGGGCCGCAGGTTCTGGTCGCGGGCGAGACCGAGGTAGGGGGTGACCAGGTCGTCGAAGAAGCCGCGGTCGTAGGCGGCGGCCAGGTGGCGGTGGCTGGCCAGGGCCAGCTCGTCCTGCGCCTTCCGCGTGATGCCCCACTCGCGAGCCGTGACGGCAGCGTGCTCGCCCATCGAGAGCCCGGTCCGCGGCTCAGCGTTGCGCGGTATCTCGGGCACCAGCTGGCCCGGGCGCAGCCGGCTGACGGCCCGCAGGCGCTGGGGCGCCGTGCGCGCCCGGTTGAGCTCCAGCAGCACCTCCCGGAGGTCTTCGTTGACGGCGATCGGCGCGTCGCTGGCGGTATCGACGCCGCCGGCGATGCCCGAGTCGATCTGGCCGAGCGCGATCTTGTTGGCGACCAGGATGGCCGTCTCCAGGCCGGTGCCGCACGCCTGCTGGACGTCGTACGCGGGCGTCCAGGGGGAGAGCCGGCTGCCGAGCACGCACTCGCGCGTGAGGTTGAAGTCCCGGCTGTGCTTGAGCACCGCCCCGGCCGCCACCTCTCCGACTCGCTCGTCCTGAAGGCCGAAGCGGGCGACCAGGCCGTCGAGGGCGGCGGTCAGCATGTCCTGGTTGGACGCGCGGGCATAGGGACCGTTGGCGCGCGCAAAGGGAATCCGGTTGCCGCCCAGGATGGCGGCTCGCTTTGGTGTCGTCACTGTAACTACAAGTTAAACCGAGAGGCTCACTAAGTGTGCGACCTCCGGTACGCTCAGGTCATGGCACGCCTATCGCGAAGGGCTCGTGAGCACGCCCTGGTCCAGGCCGCGCGCCGCGTCATCGACGCCCGCGGAGTGAACCGGGCGCCGGTTGACGAGGTGGCGCGCGAGGCCGGACTCAACAAGGCCCTGCTCTATCGCAGCTTCGCCTCCAAGGAGGAGCTCTACGCGGAGACCCTGGTGGCCTACCTGGCCGACCTGGCCGGCCGCATCGAGGCTCCGGCCCCGGGCGCCGGCAGCGCCGCCGTGCTGGCCGAGATGACCCGCCGCTTCGTGCGCTTCAGCCTGGAGTTCCCCGCCTTCCCGAGCCTGGCCATGCAGCTGATGCGCGAGCCCGTCGCCGAACTGCGCGAACGGGTCTCGGATGCCGTGCTGCTCCGGCTCGGCGAGGCCATGGCCGGCTGCCTCTCGCTGCTCTCCGCCACCTTCGCCGCCGGCAGCGAAACCGGTGAGTTCGCGGTCGCCGATCCCGACCGGCTGGCCAACTTCGTCTATCTGCGCTGCCTGGGGCTGGTTCACCTCGGGCGGTTCGGCTGTGGAGTCCGGGTGGGCGCCCAGGGCGTGCCCGAGCTCTTCCCGGTCGCCGCCGAGGAGATCGAGCGCCAGTGTGTTGCCGATGTTCTCGCCTCCGCCGGCTGGCGGGGGCCGATACCTGAATCC
Organism: uncultured Actinomycetes bacterium; assembly: GCA_964383855.1. Lineage (GTDB taxonomy): Bacteria > Chloroflexota > Dormibacteria > Dormibacterales > Dormibacteraceae > CAZHAC01. Next base: position 60,059 of record CAYLIP010000002.1, read on the forward strand.
GATGACGGGCAGGAGGCGTGATGCGCGAGAGTGAGTCTGCGGTCCGGCTTGACGCCGGTAGGCTTCGGGCCTTTCGCGACGGCCGCTGGGGAGCCATCCGGGAGGAGGTCCGCCAGCAGGCCCGCACCATGCCCATCTTCTGGCCGCAGGTCGGCCTCGACCGGGAGGCGCAGCGAACGCGCACCTTCGAGCAGCTCCAGGCTCTGGCCGAGACCCGCGGTCCCCGCCTCATGTTCCCCAAGGAGTTCGGCGGGGAGGGCGACATCGGCGGTGGCATCACCGGTTTCGAGATGCTCGGCCATGGCGATCTCTCGCTCCTGGTCAAGGCGGGCGTCCAGTTCGGACTCTTCGGCGGCGCCATCAACCATCTCGGCACCGAGGCCCACCAGGCCAGGTATCTGCCGGGCGTGATGTCGGTCGAGCTGCCCGGCTGCTTCGCCATGACGGAGACCGGCCACGGCTCGGACGTGCAGTCGATCCGCACGACCGCGACCTACGACCCTGAGCGCCAGGAGTTCGTGCTCTCCACGCCCGACGAGGATGCGCGCAAGGACTACATCGGCAACGCCGCTCGCGACGGCCGGATGGCGGCCGTGTTCGCCCAGCTGATCACCGGCGGTGAGGCCCGCGGCGTGCACTGCTTCCTGGTTCCCATCCGCGACCAGGACGGCCGCCCGATGCCCGGCGTGACGCTCGATGACTGCGGGCCCAAGATGGGCCTCAACGGCGTCGACAACGGGCGCATCTGGTTTCACGACGTCCGGGTCCCCCGCGAGGCTCTTCTCGACCGCCACGGCCGCGTCGAGCCGGACGGCACCTACTACAGCCCGATCGAGAACGAGACCCGCCGCTTCTTCACCATGCTGGGCACGCTCGTGCAGGGGCGGGTGAGCGTCTCCGGCGCCGCGCTCCGCGCCGCCGAAACTGCTCTCACGATCGCGGTTCGCTATGCGTTGGTGCGCCGCCAGTTCCACCCGCCGGGCACCGATCGCGAGATCGTGCTCCTGGACTACACCCAGCACCAGCGCCGGCTGCTGCCGGCGGTTGCCACCAGCTACGCCCTCAACTTCGCCCAGCTCGAGCTTGTCGAGTTCCTGCACGACGTCTTCTCGGGAGGCGATGCCGGCGACGAGCGCCGCCGGCAGCTGGAGGCGATGGCGGCCGGCGTCAAGGCGACCTCGACCTGGTTCGCCACGCGGACGATCCAGGCCTGCCGCGAGGCCTGCGGGGGTGCCGGGTACCTGGAGGAGAACCGGCTGCCCCAGCTGAAGGCGGACACCGACGTCTTCGCCACATTCGAGGGCGACAACACGGTGCTGATGCAGCTGGTCGCCAAGGGCCTGCTCACGAACTATGCCGAGGAGTTCGGAAGCCTCGACACGCTGGGCATGGCCCGCTTCGCCGCCAATCTCGTCGTCGAGACCGTGATCGAGCGAGCCGCGGCGCGGCCGCTGATCCAGGGCCTGGTCGACTCGGTACCGGGGCTCTCCGCGGAGAATGACCTGCTCCAACGCGAGAACCAGCTCCGGCTCCTCGAGTGGCGGGAGCGGCACATCCTCGACGGCGTCGCCCGCCGTCTGAAGAAAGCGATCGCTGGCGGGGACGCCTTTTCCGCCTTCAACGCCTGCCAGGACCACATCCTGCTGGCCGCCCAGGCGCACATCGACGCCATTGTCGTGCAGTGTTTCGCCCGAGCGGTGGAGCGCTGCCCGGACGAAGACCTGCGGATGCTGCTGAGCAAGGTCTGCGACCTGCACGTGATGTCGCTGATCGAGCAGGAGCGAGGCTGGTTCATGGAACACGGCCAGCTCTCACCGGCGCGCTCGAAGACGGTGACGGCGATCGTCAACAAGCTCTGCGGCGAGATCCGGCCTTTCGCCGAGCTCCTGGTCGACGCCTGCGGCATTCCCGACGAGCTGGTCGCCGCCCCGATCGCCCTCGGTGCGAAATAGCCTCAGGCCGGCTGCCTTTGCGCTCGCGGCTCGCGGTACATCCGCCGCGCCGGCATCCAGGCCACGGCCAGCAGCCCGGCTCCCGATAGGCCCGCGAGGAGACCGATCACCGGCCTGACGCCGGCCAGCTGACCGACCACCCCGAGCCCGATGAAAGCGAGGGACACCGCCCCGGCGAGCGTGTTCGAAGCCGCCGAGTAGAGTGCCCGCTCGTTCTCGGGAGCGGCATCGACGACATAGGTCTTGCGCCCGACGCGGGCCGCCGATCGCGCAGCCGAGGAGAGCAGGAAGACTCCAATGAAGATCGGCCCCGCGAGTCCGGCGTGGACGTTTCCGGCGGCCAATGCCACCAGTGCCGCGGCGACGCCCAGCAGTCCGCCCAAAACCATGACCAACCGGCTCGAGCGCCGGTCCGCCAGGCGCCCGAACAGCGGGCTGCCGAGCAACTGGGCCAGACCGACGGCGAAGATCAAAAGGCCGAGCGCGGCGGTGCCGCCGGAGACGCGCTGGGCCTCCAGCGCATAGAACGGCATCGCCAGCTCGGCAGCCAGCAGCAGGCAGCGGGCGAGCACGAACCGCTGGAGCCCAGGGTTGTCGCGTACCAAAGCGAGCGCCCGCCCCGCCTCGCCCCGCGCCGGCTCGCCTTGCGGCTCTGCCGGAGCCTCGGGGAGGAATGCGAAGAGAACGGCGCCCAGCAGCCAGAGCAGGCCCGCAAACGCGACCAGCGCCAGGAGAGTCCGCTCATCGCCGCTGCCGGTCAGCCGGGCGCCCAGGACCAGGCCGGCCGCGATCACCAGCGCCCCGCCGGCCGCCGAGCGGACGCCGAGCACCCGGCCACGGCTCCCGGTCCCGACCGCCCGGCCGACCACGTCACTGAAGACCACCGACCCGGTTCCGCTGGCAGCGCTGTAGATGGCCAGCAGCAGAAGCACGATGGCGCCCGCGGCCACGCCCGATGTGAGCGCCGCCGCCGGCATGGCGACCAGAGCAAGAGCCTGCACAGTGGCGGCGCCGGCCCAGAGCCACTTGCGGACCGCGAGGCGCCGGATCCAGCCCGCGGTCGCCACCTGCGGCAGCAGCGCGGCCCCGTTCCACACCGGCTGGAGGGCGCCGACCATGACCAGCGGCGCATGGAGGACCGAGAGGAGCAGCGCGAGCACCAGGCCGGGGTCGGCAAGCTGCTCGCCCAGCTTGGTCACCCCGCCGTTCGCCGCCAGCAGCAGAAAGCGGCGCCGTTCGGTGTCCATTGCTATCAGCATGCCTGACAGCGTCAATGACAGAGAGCGCTCGCCGGCCCCGGGCGTCTCGGGTGGGTGGGGGGGGAACCGATCGCCTGCCCCGGGGCCGGTCCGCGCTCCGTGGGGTGACCTAGCCGAAGGTCCAGTCTTCGCTGCGGCCGGCAGTGGGCATCGCCTGCATGCTGTTCAACCTCCTTGCTCGGATTTGAGCGCCACCGGGCGGCACGCCGGCAACGTACGGTGGCCAGGGCGCCCTCGCAATCCGCATTTGTGCGTACGGGCAAGCCGCCAGGCGATATACGTAATTACGTATGCGTACACTCGCCGCCTGCCGCCTCCAAGCGCTTTGCACTACCGTCTCGGCGCGGAGCGCAACATGAGCAGAGAACGCCCCCGGGTGCTTGTGATCAACGGGCCGAACCTGAATCTTCTGGGCACGCGTGAGCCGGCGATCTACGGAATCCAGACGCTGGCCGGCGTGGAGGACCGCGTGCGCGAGCGAGCGGCGCAGCTCGGCGCCGACGTCGAGTTCCGGCAGAGCAACGCCGAAGCCGAGATCGTCGGCTGGCTGCAGGGCGCGGGGGAGGGTTCGGAGTACGACGCCGTGGTTCTCAACGCCGGCGCTCTGACCCACTACAGCGTGGCGCTGGCCGACGCCATCACGGCCGCCCGAGTGCGCGCCTACGAGGTCCACATCTCCAATGTCCACGCGCGGGAGCCGTTCCGCCGCCACTCGGTGCTGTCGCCGGTGGCGGCAGGCATCCTGGTCGGGCTGGGGACGCTCGGCTACGAGCTGGCGCTCGAAGCCGCCGTCCGCGCCGCCCGCGGGTGAGCCGCCGGCGCCTCAACGATCGCCGCCCGGTCGCCCTGGCCGGCTTCATGGGTGCGGGCAAGTCCACCGTCGGCGCGCGCCTGGCGGAGCTGCTCGAGCGCACCTTCCACGACACCGACCGGCTGGTCGAGGAGAGGAGCGGACGCTCGGTGGCGGACTTCTTCGAGCGGGGCGAGGAAGCCGCCTTCCGGCGCCAGGAGGCGGCGGTGGTGGCCGAGGCCATGGGCTGGGAGGACGTCGTGGTCGCCCTGGGCGGCGGCGCGCTGCTCGACGAGCGCTCGCGGCGCTCGGTCCTCGAGCGATCGGTGCTCGTACACCTCGAGGTGCCCTGGGAGGAGCTGCAGCCCCGGCTGGCCGCGGTCTCCGGGTCACGACCGCTGCTCCGCGGCCGTCCCATCGAGGAGGTGCGCGCCCTCTACCTGGCGCGGCTGCCGGTCTACCGCCAGGCGCCGGTGCAGCTGCTGGTCGCCGAGGCGGACCCGGCCGCGACCGCGGCCCGGCTGGCCGCGCTGCTCCAGCGGGGCTGACGCCCCCCGGACGTCGCCTGGCCGCTTCGGCCCCCGGCCGCCGGCGGTGCTGCATAGGATGAACGGCAGTGGCAAAGCGCGAGCTCTGGAAGGAGCAGCCCGACGACCATGATTACCCGGCGGCCCAGAACTTCCTCTCGCTGCTGGCGACGCCGGACGTGGCCGAGGAGCTGGCCGGGCGCCTGCGCGAGGCGCCGGTCGAGCGCTTCCTGGCCAAGGACCTGCTGCGCGCCGCCCGCCTGGCGCCCCTCGGCCCCGACAACGTGCACGTCGCCGGCGATCTGAAGAAGGTCAAGAAGGGCCGCCCCCTCTCGCCGGTCCTTTTGGTGAGGGGGCGGGTGGACGCCGACATTCCGCTCGTCGTCGCCGACGGCTATCACCGCATCTGCGCCAGCTACCACCTAGACGAGGACGCCTCCATTCCCTGCCGGCTCGTCGACATGCAGCGCGGGCGCGCGCGATGAGGGCCGCGGTCCTGCACGAGGCCGGCCGGCCGATGGCGGTCCACGACCTGGCCCTCGACCCGCCGCAGCGTGGTGAGGTGCTGGTCGAGGTGCGGGCCGCAGGGGTCTGTCACAGCGACCACCACTACATGAGCGGCGACCTGGCGACGCCCCTGCCCGTCGTGCTCGGCCACGAGGGCGCGGGCGTCGTGAGCGCGGTCGGGGAGGGCGTGTCGGGCGTGGCCCCGGGCGACCACGTGGTGCTGGTGTGGCGGCCCGCCTGCGGCCGCTGCGAGTTCTGCGTGCGCGGCCGGCCGGCGCTGTGCGAGCTGGGGCGGACGATGCGCGCCACCGGCGGCATGCGCGACGGCAGCACGCGGATGCATCTGGGGACGTCCGACGTGCGTCACTTCCTGGGCGTCTCCTGCCTGGCCGAGCGGTGTGTCGTCGTCGAGGAGTCGCTGGTCCGGGTTCCCGACGACGTGCCCTTCGAGGTCGCCGCCATCCTCGGGTGCGCGGTCATCACCGGCGTCGGCGCGGTCATCAACGCGGCTCGCGTGCGGCCGGGCTCGAGCGTCCTCGTGATCGGGGCCGGTGGAGTCGGCCTGCCCGCCGTGATGGGCGCGCAGCTGGCGGGGGCGGCCCGCATCATCGCCGCCGATCGGGTGCCGTTCAAGCTCGAGCTGGCCCGCGAGTTCGGCGCCACCGACGTGATCGACGCCGGCCAGACCGACCTGGTCAAGGAGGTGCGCCGGCTGACCGGCGACGGCGTCGACTACTCGTTCGAGGTGATCGGCCGCGCCGAGACGGTGGTCGACGCGGTCCGCTCGCTCAGGCGGGGCGGGGTGGCGACCGCGGTCGGGCTGGGGCCGATGGACGCGCGGGCGGCCATCCCCTTCGGCGACCTGATCCTGCAGGAGAAGACGCTTCAGGGGTCGCTCTACGGCTCGGCCGCCCCGAGCTTTGAGATCGGCCGCCTGATCGATCTCTACCGGGCCGGGCGCCTGCCGCTGGACCGCCTGGTCAGCCGCACCTATCCCCTGGAGGAGGTCAACGAGGCGTACCAGGCGATGCTCGACGGCGAGGTGGCGCGGGCCGTGATCGTCCCGCGGGCGGACTAGGCTCCCTCGACCCGCGCACCCAGGTATGCTCCGCGCATCCGCTCATCCTTGAGCAGCGCGGCCGCCGTGTCCTCGAGCACGATGCGGCCCGTCTCCAGCACGTAGCCTCGGGCCGCCGTGTTGAGCGCCATGAACGCGTTCTGCTCCACGAGCAGGATGGCCGTCCCCGCCTGGTTGATCTCCCGGATGGTCTTGAAGACCGACTGCACCAGCACCGGCGCCAGCCCCAGCGACGGCTCGTCGAGAAGCAGCAGGCGCGGCCTGGCCATCAGCGCCCGGCCGATCGCCAGCATCTGCTGCTGGCCGCCGGAGAGCATCCAGCCCAGCCGGTTGCGGAACTCCTCGAGAACCGGGAAGAGGGCGTACACCCGCCGCAGGTCGTCCTCGAAGCCGTTCCTCGACGCTCGTCCGACCGCGCCCAGGCGCAGGTTGTCGTAGACGGTCAGTCCCGGGAAGACCTTGCGCCCCTCGGGGGCGTGCGAGATGCCGAGCCTGACCACCGCCTCCGGATTCAGGCGATCGATGCGCCGGCCGCCGAAGCTGATCGATCCTCCCGATGAGCGGAGCAGGCCGGAGATCGTCCTCAGGGTCGTCGTCTTGCCGGCGCCGTTGGCGCCGATCAGGGCCACGGTCTCGCCCTCGCCGACGCTGAAGCTGACGCCCTTCAGCGCGCGGACGGCGCCATAGCCGGCGACCAGGCCGTCGACCTCAAGCAACCGGTTCAATCGTCTCCGGCCTCCCCAGGTATGCCTCGACCACCGCCTCGTCCCGCTGGATGTCGGCCGGCGTGCCCTCGGCGATCTTGCGACCGAAGTTGAGCACCGTTACGCGGTCGGAGAGGGGGATCACCATGCTCATGTCGTGCTCGACCAGAAGCATCGTCAGCCCCTCGCCGCGCAGGCGCCGGAGGACCTGGGATAGCTCCTCTGTCTCCGCCGCGTTGAGGCCGGCCGCCGGCTCGTCGAGCAGCAGCAGCCGGGGCCTGGAGGCAAGGGCGCGGGCCAGCTCGAGCAGTCGCTGCTGGCCGTAGGGAAGGTTGCGCGCCAGCTTCTCCTCCCGGCCGGCCAGCCCGACGCGTTCGAGCATCTCGCGTGCCCGGGCGCCGATCACGGCCTCCTCCGCGCGCGCGCCCGTGATCGCGCCCCAGAGCCCGGCTCGCGACCAGGACTGGCAGCCCACCATCACGTTCTCGAGCACGGTGAGCTCGCGGAAGAGCCGGATGTTCTGGAAGGTCCGCGCCAGGCCCGCGCGCACCATCCGGTGCGGGCGCCAGCGACCGAGCGTCCGGTCGAAGAGCCGGATCGTCCCCGACGTCGGCACGTAGACGCCCGAGAGCAGGTTCAGGACGGTCGTCTTGCCGGAGCCGTTGGGACCGATCAGGGCGTGGATGGTTCCCTCCTCGACCGCCAGGTCGAGGCCGTCGACGGCGACCAGGCCACCGAACTCCTTGCGGAGACCGTCAACCTGCAGGAGTGGCATCCGCGGGTATGTCTCCGGTCTGGGCCAGCATCCGGGGCGCCTCCTCCTCGCGGCCCCGGGCGCGCCACCAAAGGCGCATCGCCATGCCCGCGATCCCGTCGGGCATGAACACCATGAGAACGATGATCGCCGCGCCGTAGACGGCGAAGTAGCTGTTCTGCAGAAAGCGCAGGAACTCGGGGAGAAGGGTCAGCAGGAAGGCGCCGACGATGCTGCCGACCACCGTCGTCGAGCCCCCGATCACGAGCATGGCCAGCATCGTGACCGAGACGTCGAAGCTGAAAGTCTCGGGTGCGATGAAGAGGGCGAAATGCGCCCAGAGGGCTCCTGCCAGGCCGCCGTACGCGGCCGAGAGCGTGAAGGCCGCGACCTTGTACCGCGTGCTGTCGACGCCGACCGCCTCCGCCGCCAGCTCGTTCTCGCGGATCGCGTTGAGGGCCCGTCCCATGCGCGAGCGCGAGACGCGGGCGGCGACGAAGATGGCGAGCGCGAAGAAGAGGAAGACCAGGTAGAAGTAGAGGCCCGGGTGGGCGAGCGACACGCCCGCCACGGAGGTCGGCCGGATGCCGGGGATGCCGTCGGCGCCGCCGGTCACCGGCCGCCAGTTGAAGAAGACGAGGTCGACGATGATTCCAAAGCCGATCGTCGTCATGGCCAGGTAGTGCCCGGAGAGCTTGAGCGAGGGCACCCCCAGGATCACGCCGAAGGCGGCGGCGAAGACGATCGCGATCGGGATGTTGACCCAGACCGGGAAGCCGAGGCGGGTGCTGAGGATGGCCGAGATGTACGCCCCCAGGCCGAAGAAGGCGGCCTGCGCAAGGGATAGCTGACCGGTCATCCCGAGCACGAAGTAGAGGCCGAGGACGGCGATGGCGAAGATCATGGACTGGTCGAGCAGGTTCAGGTAGTAGCGCGATAGACCCCACCAGGGGACCGACGCCAGGACCAACGCCAGGACGCCCCAGACCGCGAGCGACCGAATGCGCGTCATGCGCGCTCCACCACCCGCTCGCCGAAGATGCCCTGCGGCCGCAGCAGCAGCACCAGGATCATCACGATGAAGGAGTAGGCGTCGCGGTACTCGGGCGCCAGGAAGGCCGCGGCGAAGATCTCGACCAGGCCGAGCAGGAGGCCGCCGACGATGGCTCCCGGCACGCTCCCGAAGCCGCCCACGATGCTGGCCGAGAAGGCCTTCAGCGCGAGCGGACCGCCGAAGTCCTTGTTGACCGTGAAGATGGGCCCGATCAGGATGCCGGCCACCGCGCCGAGCACGGCGCTGTAGGCGAAGGTGATGGCGATCATCGTTCCCGCCCGCACCCCGAGCAGGCGCGCGGTGTCCTTGTCCTGCGCGACCGCCTGCAGCTGCTTGCCCAGCAAGGTCCGCTCGAAGAGCAGGTACTGGAGCACCAGCAGCACGGCGGTGACCCCGATGATCAGCAGGTGCTGCGGCACGACGTGCACAGACGAGAGCGAGATCGTCTGGTTGGAGGGGAAGATGCCGGGGAACCGAAGTGGAACCGCACCCCAGATCAGCTGCGCTCCGTTGCGCAGGAGAACCGAGGCTCCGATCGTGCTGATCACGACCGGGAGGAAGGTCCGGTTGCGGAGCGGGTAGTAGGCGACCGCCTGGAAGACCAGGCCGAAGCCGACCATGACCACGATCGTGGCCAGGTAGGCGACGTACCAGGGGAGGCCGGTCATGGTCAGGAACGTCAGGCCGATGAAGGCCGGGATCATCACGAACTCGCCCTGGGCGAAGTTGACGACCCCGACCGCGTTGTAGATCAGCACGAAGCCGAGCGCGACCAGGGCATAGAGGCAGCCGAAGGCCAGACCGGTGACGACGAGCTGAACGATGGTTCCCAACGGGGCTAGACCGTCTCCACCTTTTTGAGCTGCTTCTTGCCGTCCTGCATCTGGACGATGGTGGCCGAGTGCAGGCCGTCGCCCTTGCTGTCGAAGTCGACCTTGCCCACCACCCGCTGCAGGCCGTGGATGCCGGCGAGCGCGTCGCGCACCTTGGCTTTGTCGACCGACCCCGCCTTCTCGACCGCGGCCTTGATCACGTAGAGCGAGTCGTAGACCCAAGCCGAGAGGTCGTCGGGTGTCGAGGTGTACTTCTTCTGGTAGGCGTTGTAGTAGTCCTTGGCCACCGCCGCCACGTCGGGCATGTAGTCGACCGCCGCGTAGATGCCGTCCTGCGCGGTCTTGGCCAGGTCGTAGACGACCGTGACCGCGGTCGAGGGCGAGCCCATGATCTTCGCCGTCACGCCCTGCTGCTTCAGCTGCGGCAGGATCACGCCGTCGTCGGAGGTGTTGGTGGCGTAGATGATGAGCGCGTCCGGGTTGGCGCTCTTGATGTTGGTGAGCTGGGCCGTGAAGTCCTTGTCGCCGCCCGTGTACTTCTCGTTGCGGACGATGGTCGCGCCCTTGTCCTTGGCGGCCTGCTCGACCAGGGCGGCTCCGCCGCTGCCGAAGGCGTCGGAGTCGTGCAGGATCGCGATCCGGTTGAGCTTCATGTCCTCGGTGATGTACTTCACCATGGCGGGCGCGGCCACGCCGTCATTGGGCCGCATCCGGAAGAGCCACTTCACGCCTTTTTGAGTGAGGGTCACGTTGGTCCCGCCCACGAGGGTCGGGATCGCGGCCTGGTTGATCTGGTCGAGCATGGCCAGGACCTGCGTCGACTTGACCGGACCGATCAGCACGTCGACGTTGTCCTGGTCGATCGCCTTCCTGAAGGCGTTGACGGCGCCCGGGTCGGTCGACTGCGAGTCCTCGGTGAAGAGCTGGATCTTGCTCTTGCCCCCGATGCCGCCCTTGCCGTTGATCTCGTCCACGCCGAGCTGGATGGCCTTGATCGCGAGCGAGCCCTCGTCGGCGGACTTCCCGGTGACGGTCGTGATGAAGCCGACCTTGATCGTGCTCGGCAGGCCGCTGGCGGACGATGAGCCCGAGCTCTCCGAGCCCGGCGCGCCGCAGGCAGCGAGCAGCTCGGGGAAGGCGAGCCCGGCCCCCACGACGCCGGCGGCGCGGCCGGTTCGCTTCAGGAATTCACGCCTGCTCCACTCCATTCCGGATCCTCCATCTCTCACCCCGCCTGCTCCTGAGTCCAGGCCTCGCCGGCAGGGTAGGTGTGGCGGGCCAGGGAGTCCTGCTTGATCTCGGCGCTGTAGCCCGGCGCCATCGGGAGCTGGTAATGGCCGTTGCGAACGCGGACCGGGTCCACGAAGTGCTCGTGCAGGTGGTCGACGAACTCGCAGACGCGGTTCTCGAGCGACGCCGAGACGGCAATGTAGTCGAAGGCGACCAGGTGCTGCACGTACTCGCAGAGCCCGACGCCGCCCGCGTGCGGGCAGACGGGCACCCCGAAGTGCGCGGCCATCAGCATCACGGCGAGGACCTCGTTGACACCTCCCAGTCGGCAGCTGTCGAGCTGGCAGAAGTCGATGGCCTCGAGCTGGAACAGCTGCTTGAACATGACCCGGTTGTGCACATGCTCGCCGGTCGCCACCCCGGTGGGCCGGACCGCGGCCCGGATCCGCGCGTGGCCGACCAGGTCGTCGGGACTGGTCGGCTCCTCGATCCACCAGGGATTGACCGAGGCCAGCGCGCGGGTGGCGGTGATCGCCTGCTCGACGCCCCAGACCTGGTTGGCATCGATCATCAATTTCCGGTCGGGCCCGATCGCCCGCCGCAGCAGCTGGGCTCGCCGCAGGTCGCCCGCCGGGTCGCCGCCGACCTTGAGCTTGAAGTGGGTGAAGCCCTCGGCGATCGCCTCCGCCGCCAGCGCCTCCACCTGCTCGTCGGTGTATCCGAACCAGCCGGCCGAGGTGGTGTAGGCGGGGAAGCCGTCCCGCCGCAGCTCGCGCTCGCGGCCGTCGCGGCCGTCGAGGTTGCGGCGAAGCAGGTCGAGCGCCTGCGCCGGGCTGAGCGCGTCATCGATGTAGCGGAAGTCGATGCAATCGACCAGCTCCTCGGGGGACATGTCGAGAAGAAACCGCCAGAGCGGCTTGCCCTCGACCTTTGCCAGGAGATCCCAGACGGCGTTCACGATGGCGGCCGTGGCCAGGTGGATCACGCCCTTTTCGGGGCCGACCCACCTCAGCTGGCTGTCGCCCGTGATGCGGCGCCAGAATCCGCCCAGGTCTGCCCGGAGCTCCTCCAGACCCAGGTCGACGACCAGGGGGGCGAGCGCCTGGACGGCGGCCACGCAGAGCTCGTTTCCGCGGCCGATCGTGAACGTCAGCCCATGCCCGGCCAGGCCGTCCGGCCTGTCGGTTTCCAGGATCACGTAGGCGGCCGAGTAGTCGGGCGCGGGATTCATGGCGTCCGAGCCGGCGAGCGATCTCGAAGTGGGAAAGCGCACGTCGACGGTCCGGACGTGCACGATGCGATGACCAGTCAAGGCCCCTGAGCATTTGCCCGCGGTCCGACGTTTGTCAAGTGGGCAGGCCTGACGTCAGATCGGCGACCGGCGGCGGTGGCTCCTGAACATCGGATGTTTCCCTCGGCGGCGCCGGTGCCTATCCTTCAGCGGCGAGGATGCAGCGGCGAGGATGGTGAAGGACCGTGCGCGCGGCGGCCGGGCGCCGGCCCGGCCCAGCGTCACCGACGGCGCGATCGCCGCGATCACCGGGATGATCGCGGCCGGCCACTGGCGGCCGGGGGACCGGCTGCCGCCCGAGTCCGGGCTGGCCGCGCAGCTTGGCCTGTCGCGCAGCTCACTGCGCGAGGCGGTGCGCGCGCTGACGCTCTTTCGGGTTCTCGACGTTCGCCGCGGCGATGGCACCTACGTGAGCAGCCTCGAGCCCCGGCTCCTGATGGACTCCATCGGCTTGGTGACGCAGCTGCTCACCGACCAGACCACGGTGGAGCTCTTCGAGGTCCGCCGCGTCCTGGAGCCGGCGGCGGCCGCCATGGCCGCGGTCAGGATCGGCGCCGACCAGCGCCAGAGGCTGCACCAGGAGCTCGACCGGATGATCTCGGCCAGGACCGTGGAGGATCTGGTCGATGCCGACGCCGCTTTTCACCGCGTGATCGCCCAGGCGTCTGGCAATTCCGTGCTGGCCGCACTGCTGGAGAGCCTCTCGACGCAGACGATGCGGGCGCGCCTCTGGCGGGCGCGGACCGAGGAGGGCGTTCTCGATGCCACCCGTGCCGAGCACGCGAGAATCTACGAGGCCGTGGTGGCCGGCGACGCTGAGCTGGCCCGGGTGGTTTCCGGGGCGCACGTCGCCAACAGCGAGCACTGGCTGCGCACCGACCTCCAGGCGGCCGCCGCGCAGGCCGCCACGTAAGCACAGATCCGGGTGAGCGACAGACCCAGGTAAGGGACAGACGAGGAGAATTCAATGGCGGCGGACGAGCATTTCCTGGTAACCGGCTGCATGGGCTGCCTCGGCGCCTGGGCAGTCCGAACGCTGGTTGACGAGGGGACCGCGGTCACCGGCTTCGACCTCTCGGACAATGACGCGCGCCTGCGCCTGGTCCTCGGCGAGCGCGCGGGCGGGGTCGACGTGGTCCGCGGCGACCTCTCCGACCCTCATCAGGTGCTGGCGGCCGTTCGCGACCGCGGCATCACTCACATCGTTCACCTGGGCGCGCTCCAGATCCCCTTCTGCCGGGCCGACCCGGTGCGCGGCGCCCAGGTCAACGTGGTGGGGACGGTCAACGTCTTCCAGGCGGCCCGGCAGAGCGAGGGCTCGGTGCGCGGGCTGTCGTTCGCCAGCTCGGCCGCCGTCTTCGGCCCGGCCGATCTCTACGAGCTGCCCCTCCGCGACGATTCCGAGCTTCATCCGACCACGCTCTACGGTTCCTACAAGCAGGCCAATGAGTGGACGGCGCGGGTCTACGCCGCCGACTGGGAGGTGGGCTCGGTGTGCCTTCGCCCGTTCACCGTCTACGGTCCGGGCCGCGACCAGGGCATGACCTCGACGCCCACGGTGGCGATGCTGGCCGCCGCCGCCGGCCGGCCCTACACCATCAACTTCGGTGGCTCGACGCTCTACCAGCTGGCGGGCGACGTGGCCCGGGCGTTCGTCGAGGCGGCGCGCCGGTGCGATCGCCAGGCGCGCGTCTTCAACCTGGGCGGCGCCTCCGCGAGCATGGACCAGGTCGTGGCGGCGATCCGGTCGGCCGTGCCCGACGCCCAGGTGTCATACGAGGGGAGCGCTCTCCCGTTCCCGGCCGAGGTCGACAGCTCGGCGGCCGACGCGTTCCTTGGGGGCTTCCGCCACACGCCCTTCGAGGAGGGGGTGCGGTGGACCATCGAGGCCTTCCGCTCAGCTCTGGCCGAGGGCCGGCTGGCGGCACCGGCCGCCGCCTCCTGAGCCCGAGCCGGAAAGCCGGCTTCTCAGCTCTTGCCCTTGTCCTGGCCCTTGTTCTTCTGGGCGTTGCTGATGCGGGCCGCGCGCTGCTTGGACATTCCCTTGTCGCGCAGCGCCTCGTAGGTGTCCGGGTTCTTGACCGAGCTTCCGTGCTTCTTGTCAGGCAACGTGCTGCACCTCCTGGCTCGCAACTTACGAGCGCTGCCGCGAGATCACAATTCGATTCGCGCTCGCCGGTCGCCGTGGTTGGCGCGGATCAGGCCCTCCTCGCCGCGCAGCACCACCCGCTGAGCCTCGACGCCCTCCCAGAGCGAGGGCATGGCGACCGGCGCCTCCGCCCATCCCACGGGGTGCCCGGAACCGATCCGCACCCGGGGCAGCCAGAGCATGAGGCCGGATAGGAGGCCGCCGATGTTGGCCATGAAGGGCCCGGCTTCGGGCCGGTCCGGGAAGCGGGTTCGGCTGAACTCGTCGGTCTCCAGGTACGGCTCTCGCACGAAATCGGCATAGCCGGCCTCGAAGAGCTCCGAGGCGCGGTCGCGCTCGCCAAGCCAGGCCGCGGCCGGGCCCAGAGGAGCGCTCAACATCGGGTGTCCGAGATAGGGCTCGACGCGGTCGAGGTCGAAACGCAGGGAACGTCCGATGTCGTCGCCCCTGATCCGGGCGCCCATGAGGACGATCGCGGCCAACGCCTCGGGCGTGCACGCGGCCGCGTCCTGCCGGGCGGGGTCGAAGGCATCGCTGTGCATGAGCGTGCCGTCTGCTCGCCGCGGCAGGTGGACGCGCCCGGCGACCTTCTCCCAGAGCTCGGCGTCCTGGCCCCTTCCCACCGAGCGCGCCACGGTCGCGCCGGCCAGGAGCGTGGCCGCGCAGGCGAGGTTCATGTAGACGTTGTTGTCCTGCGGCTGCGTCTGCTCGGCCACCCCGATCGCCTCGGGCAGCTCGTAGCCGCGCTCGGTATGCCGGAGCCGGCTCAGGATCCAGCCGGCCACGCCCTCCACCACCGGCCAGGCCCGCTCGTCCCGGAAGGCGCGGTCGCCCGTGGCATCGGTAAGGCTGATGAAGGCCTGCGCCACCGAGCAGCTGACGTGCTGCTCGAAGTTGATCAGGGGGGCGTTGGTGCGGATCGATTCGTCGCCCCGCAAAGGTCCGCTCGCCCAGGGAAACATCAGTCCGTCATAGCCATGCATGGCGGCGTTGGTCTCCGCCGCCGCCAGCCGCTGAAAGCGGTATTCGAGGAGCGCCCGGGCGGTCTCGGGCTGGGTGAGCAGGAGCGGGGGAAAGGCAAAGGCCTCGATATCCCACATCACGTGGCCCTGGTAGTAGTGGTAGTTGGGCCAGTACGCGAGCCCGAACATCGAGGTGCTGAAGAGGGAGCTCCGGTGCGCCGATGCCTGGAGGTAGAAGAAGGCGGCGTCGGCCAGCTGCTGCCAGCGACTGTCAGCTCCGGCCAGCACGACCCGCCCGCGCCAGATGTCGCGCCAGGCCTCCTGGTTCTCGCTGCGCAGCGTGTCGAAGCCGCGCTCCGTGGCCGCCGCTGCCAGCCGTGCCGCCTGCCGGTTCGGATAGGCGTGCATCTGGCTTGGAACCAGCGCGCTCAGCTGGCGCAGGCGGTAGGTTTCACCGGGCAGGGCGCGCAGCCGGTAGGTCGTGCGCAAAGGTCCCTGCTCATCTGCGTCGTTAACCTTCCGATCCGCCGAGCGGCCCTCGAAAACGGTGGTGTAGGCGGCGCCGCAGCGCGTCAGGCCGCCCGGCGTCCCCACCTCCAGCCACCCGTCGACCACGGGCCGGTCGCTGCCGGGCGTCCGGGTCTCGCGCTCGAGGAGCCGGGCGCCGGTGTCATCGGGGTCGATGCCGGCCGTGATGGTCAGCTCGCAGGGCCCGTCGACCGTCACCTCCACCTGCTGCATGGCCAGCATGGGCGCCGTCCGCGGACAGAGGGCGACGACCGTGATCCGCGCGCGGGGGCCGGGGCCGAACTCAAAGGTCGAGGTCAGCTCGCCCCTGGAGAAGTCATAGCGGCGTTCCACGAGCCGGGCCAGCTCCGGCGCTTCGGAGTAGCGAGCCCGGTCCACCTCGAGGTCGCCGGCAAGGGGAAAGGGTGCGCGCGCCAGGCCCTCGACCCGGTCGCCGGGCACGATGCCGGCCAGGCCGCTGACGATGCAGACGCCCTGACCGAACCAGCGCCGGCCCAAGCGCATCCCGACCACACCGTTGGACAGGTAGGGCGGGATCGACTCCCGGGCGGCGTCGGTGACGGGCGCCGGGCTCAGCGGCTGGCTTATGCCTTGAACGTACGCCACCGCCCGGGCGCACGGCGGGCGGCGCGACCGGCGCTCAGGCGCCGCCCGAGCGTGAGCGGCGGAGACGAGGCTTCGGGGTCAGGGCCGGATCGAGATGCCCTGCCCGGCGACCGGGCTGGGGAACCCGGCGAAGGCGCCGGTCTCGGTGCCGGTGATGACCAGTCCGGCACCCGATACGGAGACGGTGTTGGATTTGCCGTCCACCTTCACCGAGAGGTTGCCGCTGGTCACCGAGACCGATTCGGGGTCGACAACCACCGACACCGGACCGGCCGTGACCGACGCCCTGCCCTGGCCGGCGGAGACGGACGCCGCCTCCTGCTCCGACTGCACGGCGACCGATACGGTGCCGCTGTCAGGCGCCGCCGCGCCGGGCACGACCGGCGCCGCCGGCATCGCGACCTCTGACCTCGTGCCCATGACTGAGGCTGCCGGCCGGTCGCGCAGGGCGACCGCGTTCAAGTCGGTGCTGACCGCCAGCGCGAGTGCGGCTGCGCCCACGGTAACGGCGGCGAGCGCGAGCCCGAATCCTCTGGTCATGCCGTCTCACCTCCGGCCGGCGTCGCCGCCCGTAGGGACGGGCGGCCGCCAAAATCCGTGAACACAAATCTACGGTGTCTCACCCGCGATGTCCTTGTGAGGTCGCCGTGGCCGCAAACGGCCCCAATCCATGAAGCTTGCCGCCGTGTTCTAGACCACGGCGACCTCAGCGCGACGGTAGACCTGGCCGGCGCGATTGCGAAATGGGCGAAGAGGGACCCGGTGCGGGTCATGCGCGTGACCGGTCGCTTGAAGTCCCGGCCGGTGCCAGGAGCCGCGAGGCGACAAGGTCTTCGAGCGGCCGGCGGGGCGGGGGTCCGCTCGGCCGTCCGGGGGCGCCGGACGGCGGCCGGACGCGCACGCGGATGACCCCGGCGGCGCTGGCCCGGCCCGCGCCGGAGACGAGCTCCAGTCGGGGCCGGTCCTGACCGCCCATCCGCGGCGGGAGGCCGGCTGCAGCGGAGGCCGGGCCGCCAGGCGGGGTCACGTCCTCGATCGCGAAGAGGAGGTAGCCGTGGTCGATGCCAATCCGGGAGCCGAAGCACAGGGCATGCCGGAGCCGGCCCTCCGCGGTGACGACGCGGCATTCGAGCCGCAGCCGATCGATTTGGCCGGATGCCAGCGACCGGATCAGTTCGGGGGGGAAGTCGTCGGGGTGGAGCAGCTCGGCGAGTGGGCTGCCTGGCTCCGCCTGGCGCCAGCCCAGAGGCAGCTCGGTGCCGGCCACGATCAGGCCCCGGTGGTCGGTCATGACCAGGGAGATCACAGCGAAGTAACTGGGGCTTGGCTGTCAAAAGATGACAGCGTAAGAGTACGCATGGGTGAGCTAGCGACTCCTCTTTCTCTGTAGTCGACGCTGGAGTGAGAGCACCCTATCGCCGCTCCCGCAAATGCGAACAGAGGCGCTTCTCTTTCGTCCGTAGGGCCGATGACCCAGCCCCTGGTATCACCCGGAATACGGCGACGGCGCCCCCGGCGGCAGCAGTGGCGTGGGGTCGCGCGGCACGCCCGCTACACGGAGCTCGAAGTGCACGTGGGGCCCGGTCGAGTAGCCCGTCGAGCCCTCCATGCCCACCGGCTGGCCCTGCACGACCTGGTCACCGACCTTGACGACGGGCTGGGCGAGGTGCCCGTAGAGGGTGGTCAGGCCATCCCGATGGGAGAGGATCACGAAGCGGCCGTAGCCGGTGGTGCCGTCGCCGACCACGGCGACCACCCCGTCGTCGGCCGCCAGCACCGGGGTTCCCTCCGGTGCGGCCAGGTCGATCCCCATGTGGAAGTGCGGAAATCCGAGGTAGGCCGGCTCCAGTGCCAGGTCGGTGGGACCGAATCCCTGGGTGATCTGCGATCGAGGCTCGGGCCACACGAACCGGTACCGGTGCGAGTGCCCGGCGCTGATCCCGGGGACGCCGGGGTTGGCCAGGATCCAGAGCTGCGCCTGGGCCCAGGCCTGCTGCATGGCGTCGGCGATCGCCTGCTCCTGCTGCTGCTGGAGCATGAGCGCGATGCGTCCGGCGACGTCGGCCGACTGCCTGTCCACGGCCGCGATCTCGGCCTGTGTCCGCTGGACGGCCAGGGCCAGCCGGCTCGAGCTCGTGAGCTGCTGCTGATGCAGCTCGGCCAGGCGCTCGAGGCCGGTGGTCATGGCGTCGCGGTTCCGGGCCTGCTCGGAGCGCTCGTCTTCGGTCCGCGAACGCAGCGCCGCCAGCGCGGCTCGCTGCCCCGCGATCGTCCGCTCGATCCGCGTAGCTCGGCCGGCCGCGGCCAGGAGGTCGGCGGTCCCGGTCAGCAGGTCGCTCGCGCTCCGGGCGGACGCCAGCAGCACCAGCACCGAAGAGGGGGCGTAGTAGAGCGCACGAGCCAGGACCCGAACCTGGGCCTGTTCGTGCTCGATCTGGACCTCGAGCGCCGAGATCTGCCTGGCCTGCTCCTGCAGCTGCGAGTCGATGCCCTCGATCCGTGCGCTGGCCTCGGTTACGCGGTCCCGGATCGTCCGCTGCTCGGCGAGGTTTTCTGCCACCGAGTGCTCGAGCTGGGCCTGCGCGGCGCGCGCCGAGGCAAGGTTGCCCTCGAGCCGGGCCCGCACCTGGTCGAGGGCGCGCTTCTGCTGGCACAGGCTGGAAGTGTCGCTGTCCGCGCACTGGACAGAGGGCGACGGGGAAGGCGAAGCCGCGGGTGAAGGCGTGGGTGCCGCCGCCACGTTGGCCGCCCCTCCCACCTGCAGGAGCAGAACGGCGGCCGCCGCCAGCGAAATCCGGCCGCGCCTCACGCGGGCAGCCTCCGCAGCGCCACCGCGCTGGAGGCGCCGCCGAGCAGGAGGCCGGCCGTGACCACGGCCGCGGCCACGGCCGCGACCGCGACCGGGGTCACCCCGGGCAGGAACTCGGTGAAGAGCGCCGCGCTGGCCCGCTCTGCTCCCAGGCAGGCCAGGGCGACGGCGGCCCCCGCCAGCGACCCCGCCGTACCGCCCGTCAGCGCCCCCTCGACGACGAATGGCAGCCGCAGGGCCCACCACGGTGCGCCGACCAGCCGCATGACCCGGATCTCGTCCCGTCGGGCGACCACGGCCGCGCGGATGGCATTGGCGGTGACCGCGACCGCCACCAGCCCCAGCCCGAAAATCAGGCCCGCGGCCCCCGCCCCGACGCCGAGCTCGAGCCGGCGCAGCCGTGCGTACGCATCGGGGTCGTAGGACGTGGGATAAACGGGGTCGACGCCGGGCGTGGATCCCGCCGCCTCAGCGACCGGCTGCAGCCCGGCCGGTGAGGTGAGTGTCACGACCAGGCTGGCCGGGAACGGGTTGCCCGCGCCGGCGTCGACGAGCCCCGCCATTCCCGGCCGGCGCAGCTCGTTTCGCAGCGCCTCCTCCCGGCTGACCAGGACCACCTCCCGCACCCGCGGGTCGGCCTCCAGGCTGCGCTTGGCGGAGTCGACCTGCTCAGCCGTCGCCTGGTCGGCGAGGTAGACCCGCAGCTGGTAGGCGTTCCTCGACTGGGTGGCGGCGGCGCTGGCCACGGCCACGCCGGCCACCGCCGAGGCGCCCGCCAGCAGCAGCAGGATGAGCATCGAGCCGAGCGCCGGGCTGGTCGAGAGCATGTTGCGCAGCCAACCCCGGACGCCGCGGACGAACACGAGCGAGATCCAGCTGGCGATGGCGGCACGCGCGCGCCGGGCTTCGCGCCTCATGACGCCCAGGCCGGCCGGGCCGCCCCCTCGACCAGCCGGCCCGCGTCGAGGTGAAGCCTGCGCTGAGAGGCGCCGAAGAGTTCGGGTTCGTGGGTCGCGACGATGACCAGGGCTCCGCTCCTGGCCTCCGCCTCTAGCAGCGAGGCGACGATCACCGAGTTGCCGGCGTCCAGGTTGCCTGTCGGCTCGTCCGCAAGCAGCACCCTGGGTCCCGAGGCGACGGCTCGGGCGATCGCCACCCGCTGCTGTTCGCCACCCGACAGCTCGGCCGGGAAGGCGGCCAGGCGGTCGCCCATGCCGACCCTGCCGAGGGCCTGCAGCGCCCGCTCGCGCGCGCTCGCCGCGGTCTCGTAGACGTGCGCCACGCGGTAGGCGAATTCGACGTTCTCGAGCGCGGTCATCGACGCCACCAGGGAGTAGTCCTGGAAGACGACGCCCACGTGCCGGCGCACCCGGGCGGCGCGCCGGCCGCCGGCGTGCAGTGCGACCCCGGCCACCCAGGCCGTGCCCGACCGCACGGGCAGCTCGCCGTTGAGGATGCGAAGAAGGGTCGTCTTGCCGGCCCCGCTCTTGCCCGACATGACCAGCAGCTGGCCGCCGCGCGCCTTCAGGCTGATGTCGTGGAGCACGGGCCGCCGGCCATGCGAGGCTTCCACCTGGCTGAGGGAGAGCAGCGGCGCCGGAGAATCGAGGGCCAGTCTCAAGGCTGCCGGCAGGCTAGGCCGGGGGCCGTTCTCTGAACAGGGCTAACGAAACCAGCGGGGCCGGGTTGTGCGAACCGGGTGATCTCTACTCGGTTTCGTCTTGACCCGGCTCTCCCTGGGACAGGTTGGGATCGACGAGGCCCTTGCGTACCGCATAGAGGAGAGCCTGGGGCCGGTCGTGTATGCCCAGCTTCTCGTAGATGTTGGCGACGTGGTTGCGGACGGTCTTGTCGCTCAAGCCGAGCATCCTGGCCACCTGCTTGTTGGCCAGCCCCTTGGCGCTCAGCTTCAGCACCTCCAGCTCGCGTGCGGTCAGGCCGTCGAACGTCTCGCGGCGGACCGATCCGCTCGCCAGTGAGCCGAAGGTTCGCTTGGCCGCGGGCGCGGTGACCACGAAGAGGTCCTGCATCACCGAGCCGATGGCCGCAATCACCGCTTCGGGCTCGGACTCCTTGAGCAGGTAGCCGTTGGCGCCCACCGCGAGGGCCTCGGTCAGGTAGTGGTCGGCATCGATGCCGGTCACGATCAGGACCCTGG
>CAYLIP010000003.1:0-53485 GCA_964383855.1 uncultured Actinomycetes bacterium
GTCCGGCTGGTCACGCCCAGGCGCTGGAAGATGGTCGTCAGGTGAGCCTTGACCGTCTTTTCGCTGATGCGGAGCCGGAGCGCAATTTGCTTGTTGGCGAGGCCTTCGGCAACCAATGCCAGGATCTCGGTCTCGCGCGGCGTCAGCGGCTCCACCGGCGCCGGCTCGCGCCGCGACCGCAGGACCACACGAGCAACGCGAGGCGCCAGCGGCGCTTCGCCGCGGGCTGCCGCACGGACGCCGCGGATCACCTCGTCGGGCTCCGCTTCCTTGAGCAGATAACCGGACGCGCCCGCGTCAAGTGCGTCCAGCACCATGGCGTCCTCGGCATAGCTGGTCAACATCACGACCCGGGTCGACGGGCGGCGCCGGAGCAGCTCACGCGTCGCACTGATCCCGTCCTCGCCAGGCATCGATACATCCATGAGGACCACGTCCGGCCTGGCTTCGGCCACGGCGTCGATCGCCTCCCGCGCGGTCGCGAAAGCGCCGGCGAGCTCGATGTCAGGAACAGATTGCAGCAGTTGCGAGAGCCCACGCCTGACGATTGGGTGGTCGTCGACGACGATGACCCTGATCAAGTCGCTCGCACACGCGCGAAGCTCGCGCGAATTGCTGTTCCGTGGCCGGGCTCGCTCGATACCGAGAGCCGGCCGCCTGCGTCTTCGACGAGCGTCTTCAGCATCGCTATCCCGACGTGGCCCTCTCGCCGCCGCGCCAGCAGATCATCGGCGGTAAACCCCCGCCCATTGTCGCGGACCTCGAGTGCTGCGCCGTCCGCGTTCGCGTTGACCATGACGTCGATCCGGGTCGCACCGGCGTGGGCGGCTGTGTTCCGAACTGCCTCCTGGATGCTTCGGAAGACGGCCACCGCCGTTTCCCTATCGACGGCCTCGAGCCCGGCGACGTCCAGATTCGTTTCCACGCCGCTGGCGGCGAGCGGCGCCAGCAAATCCGAGATCGCGGTTTCCAACCGTGGGCCTGCGAGATCAGGTGGAGCGATGTCGACGATCAGAGTTCGCAAGTCTCGCACCGACTGTCGCAACAGTCGTGCTATGTCGGTGATCGCTGCCGCCAGCTCGGGCTGGTCCGGGCGCGCGCCGCTGGCTTCGGCGTCGAGACTGTAGGCGGCCCCCGCGAGAGACTGAACCACACCATCGTGGAGATCACGCGCGATCCGGCGCCGCTCCGCGGCTGAGACTTCCAGCGAGCGGCTTAGCAGAGCTTCGCGTTCGAGCTGCGCGCGCTTGAGGCGCCGCGCGAGCGTCCAGGCCAAGGGCACCTGGACGGCCAGGAGAAGGAGGAGGCCTCCGAGCAGCACCGGGAAGAACGCCGACCATATTCGCTGCTGGTCCTGGTCGATCGACGAATAGACCTGGTAGGTCTCGAACAGATACGTGGCGCCGCTCTCCGAGTGGATCGGAAGGTAGACCTCGAGCAGCCGTCCATACCCGCGCTCGTATCGGTTCTCGGGCCGGTTGAGCTCGCTGACCTCCGCCGCAATCCGGTTGGCGTGGATCGCCTCCTGCTCCTCGCCGGCCAGCGGGAAGGTCTGGCCGATGAGAGCAGGCTGGTCCGAGTAAACGATCAGCCCGTCCAGGCTCCAGATCTTGACTCGAACGACGCGAGAGCTGAGAACTCGCTCCCGGATGAGCCGGTCGAAAGCGGCCACCGCCTGGGGATCGCCCGAGACGACGGGCTCGGTGAGCGCTGGGGCCGTGATCGCTCGCCCATCGATGGCGGTGATCTCCTGTGCGTTGCGGATCGCTTCAGCTACCGCATTGCGGTTCACGACCCAGTAGGCCCCAACAGCGATCACCGTGGTCGCCACGATGCCGGCGGCGATGAATCGAACCACAGGCCCGATCGTGCTGTCCGTTGCCGTGCCGGATCGCGCGTTCACGTGGCACAGGGTAGACATGCCGGCCGCCAACCTGGCCGTCTTAGGACCAAAGTCCAGGACGAGGCGGATGGCCGAGCGCCGCCACCGTAGCCAATCTGGGGACACGAGCCAGCGACTCGGCGGAATTCCAAGTTATCGGAGGCACTCAAACATGCACCTCAATGCGAGACGGATCGTCCCCATCGCGGCTTCGGCCGCGCTGGCGACAATGGCATTCGCCGGTACCACGGCGTCAACGGCGTTCGCGCGCCAGGCGCCGATATCGGTTGCGGTCGCGGCGAGCGCGGGCGACGCCGATCTGATGGACGCCAGCGACCAGCCGGTCACCGCGCCGGGCGATGACAACCTGACCGAGGCGGCCGAGCAGGCCGGCGAGGCGCAGGCCGAAGCTGCTATGGAAGCCGCCGATGAGCAGGCAGAGATGGCACGAGAGGCCGCCGAAAGGCAGCCAGAAGCGGCACGAGAGGCCGCCGAAGAGCAGCCAGAAGCGGCACGAGAGGCGGCGAAGCCGTCCGAGCTGGAGGCCGAGCACGCCGGCGAATCCAAGACCCCAGCCCCGCCTGTGATGCAGCAGAAGGCACCGGCGCCGCGGTCACAGCCTGCCGTCGTGCCGACGAGCAGCGGAAGCCATGACGGCGGCGACGGCGGCCACAGCGGCGGCGGCGGTCATGGCGGAGGCGATCACTAAACACCTATCCCCCAACCTGGTGGGGCTGCCGGTCGGCCGATGCGGCCGCCGGCGGCCCTATTTCTTTCGGCCTGGAAGCTTGACCGGCTGGGTCACGCGGTCGCCCGTGCACGACGGTGGTGGGCGTGGTGAAAGCGGAGGACCTCGACCGTGCCGCCGGGCGCGCCCGCGCGGAGCCAGGCGCGCGTCCCTTCCCGGCTCCGTTCGATGAGCCGAGCCGCCTGCCCAAAGTCAACCGGTGATACCGCCACCGGACAGAGCGGCGGCAGGATTCGAAGATCGACGTGGGCCGCCAGCCGTTCGGCGTCGGTGATCAGCCGCTGCTGGAGGACCAGCGTCAGCGCGTGCACAGCCATCTCCAGGGCGGACTGCGGAGGCCGCTCGAGCCCGCACGCGTAGCCGCCTGGAAGCACGTACACGGTGTCCGCATGAGAGTCGATCGCCGCCGAGATCGGCGCGTTGTCGGCGACGCCGCCGTCGACGAGCCACCGGCGGCCGATGGCGACCGGCGGGAACACGCCAGGGATGGCGCAGCTTGCGAGCAGTGCGGGAACCAGCTCGCCGCGCTTCAGCAGCACCTCCTCGCCGGTGACGACATCGGTTGCCACGATTGTCAGCGGCAATGGCGCGGCTTCGATCGACCGGCGAGACAGAGTGGCCTCCAACAGCTTCCGCAGGGCTGCGGGGGTAACCAGGTGCTGGCGCCGGCTGAGGAGGGAAAGGCCAAGCTGCATCGGCGAGACCGGAAAGACGTCCTCCCGGCGCAGCGACGTCCAGATTTCCTGGAGCTCAGCGGCCGGCCGCCTGGGGTTGTTGGCCACCCATGCCGCATTCAGCGCGCCGGCCGAGGTGCCGACGCATAAATCGGGTCGAATACCGGCCTCGTAGAGCGCTTCCAGCATCCCGACCTGGATGGCCGCCAGGCTGGCGCCGCCCGAGAAGACGAACGCGATCACGATGTGCGGCGCGGCCCGCGGCCGGCGAGCGAGGCGAGAGCCCACCAGGGGATCCAGACCAGTGCACCGGCCACGAAGAACGTCGACAGGATCAGAAACCAAACCAACATCGTCCGCCTCCTGTAAAACGTATGTTGGTTGGTTAAAGAACGCCAAAGAGGCGGCTATTCCATGCCGCCGTCGAGGTGCGACGATGGGGCTCCAGCTGCTGGCATCGGCCCCGGGCCGCGCCTGGTTCCCAGAAGACGGGCCTGCCGGCCCACCCCTACCGATGCTCGGCTAGTGGAGAGGCACCGGAAGCTTCAGCTCGACGCGCCCATCCCGCTCGCGGACCTGGAAGGCTGGCTGCGGGAAGGTGGCGGGCCCGCCGCGGACCTTGCCGGAGCAGACGTCGAAGCGTGAGCCGTGCCAGGGGCAGGTGACGACCGACCCCTCCAGCTCGCCCTCTTCGAGAGGCCCGCCCGCATGCGAACAGACCGCCGCGATCGCACAGAGTCTTCCGTTCAGCCGGATGACGAGGGCAGGCATCCCACCGGCGTCGACCCGCTTCATCGTGTTCTCTGGAAACTCGGAGGCATCGCCGACACCGACAAAGTCCTCACTGGGACCCTCCGCGAAGGCGTTGCGATTGACCATCGTGCCGAAGCCGTATGCCAGGTGGCCGCCGACGTACATCCCGACCATGGCCAGGATCACGGCAACGGTGGCCAGACCGACCCCGGCCGGATGCCCGCCGGCCCACCGCAGCGCGAGGGACGCGATCTCGAGCAGGACGACCAACGTCATGATGACGCCGTGGGTGAGGGCGGCCCGGCGCTCCATTCCGAAGGTCTCGTGAAAGTCGGTGTAGCCGGTGGCAGCCGCTCCCAGGGCTGCCAGAGTGCCGAAAGCAAGCGCGATGTCGCCGGCCTGGACGGGTATCGAGGGATAGAAGTGCGCCGCATAGTCGAGGATGACACCGACCAGCCAGGCGCCGAGCGGCGCGTCGGTCAGGGCCGGATGCAGGGGATGCCGCAGGACGGTCGTCCCGTGCGCGAGATCCTTGAGCGGCCGGCCCAGAGGTCCAAGGGCCGAGTAGACGCCGCCGACGATGTTCTGGATGAGTTCGGCCACGCCATCCATCCACGCTTGCCGGCGGAGGATGCGGTCGAGAGCTCCTTCCGAAGAATCGGCCATGATTTCAATAATCCTAACCGCTTAGTTTTAGAATTGCAGCATGGCGCGTGACGAGGAGTTGACACGGCTTGCCGCGCTCGGCGAACCGACTCGGCGCGAGATCTACGACCACGTGGCGGCGAGCGGCCGTGAGGTGAGCCGGGACGAGGCCGCCCGCGCCGTCGGGGTCAGCCGCAAGCTGGCCGCTTTCCACCTCGAGAGGCTGCTCCAGTCGGGTCTGCTCGAAGCCGTCTACCGCCGCATGACGGGGCGCTCCGGACCCGGCGCCGGCCGGCCGGCGAAGCTTTACCGCAGGGCTCCGAGAGAGACGGCGGTCAGCCTCCCCGAGCGGCAGTACGACCTGCTGGCCAGGATCCTCGTGGCCGCGGAACCCGATCCGGAGTCCGTCAGGCGAGCCGCCCGGGATGCCGGGCTCTCGCTCCACCGAGCGGGTCGCGGGCGTGCGGGCCTTCTTCGGACGCTTTCGAACCACGGCTATGAGCCGTACGGAGAACACGGCGAGATCCGGCTCCGCAACTGCCCCTTCGACGCCGTTGCCCAGGAGAACCGGTCCGTGGTCTGTGACCTCAACCTCGCGCTTCTGACGGCGCTCAGGGATGCGACGGGCGCGTCCGGCCTGATTCCGGCGCTTGACCCGAAGCCCGGCTGCTGCTGCGTGGTCTTCCGTTCGAACTAGAGCCGTCACCGGGCGCGGGCCGGCCATTCCGCACTCGGCCTACCGGTCGTCGAACTCCGCGAGGAGCGCCAACGCACCTTCCCAGAGGCGTTTGGGGACCTCTTTCGCCGGCAGCAACTCCTGGATGAGCCCCACCCCTTCGCCGGCCATCGGAAACTCGCCGGCGGCGAAGCCGTCGAGGAACCGGCTTCTGAGCTCGTCACTCATCGCCGGCCACTCGGCCATGCGATCGGCCCACTCCTCCGTCCACGTGTTCCGGACCGTCCGGACGATGGCCCCAGGCCACACCTCCTTGCGCAGCGCGTCGTACAGCTTGCTGGCGACGGTCTCGTCGCCGCTGGCTCTGAGCACCTCCTGCTTCCAGCGGTTCGCCACCGGCGCTTCGTGAGTCGCAAGGAAGCGCGTGCCGACCAGAGCACCGGCGGCGCCGAGGACGATGGCGGCTGCCACCCCCCGAGCGTCGACGATCCCGCCCGCCGCCACCACCGGCGCCGGCGCGACCGCGTCCACGACCTCGGGAACCAGGGTCAGCGTGCCCCGGGGCCCCACGTGCCCTCCACCCTCTCCACCCTGAGCGACGATCACGTCGACGCCCGCGTTCCGGGCGCGGATCGCCTCCCGAACGGTCCCCACCTGGTGCACGACCAGGATGCCGGCCTCATGCGCTTTGTCGGTCACCGCGCTCGGGTCACCCCAGGCGGTCGAGAGTACGGCGACGCCGGCGCCGAGCGAGACATCGACGGCCTCCGCGTTGAGGTGCGCGATCACGTGGTTCACGCCGAAGGGGCGCGAGGTCAGCGTTTGGGTCTCCTCGATCAAGGCGCTCACCTGCGCGGGCGGCCGGCGAAGGCAACCCAGGATGCCGAGACCGCCTCCCTCGGAGGCGGCAGCGACGAGGGCCGGCGAGGTGGCCGCGCCCATGCCCGCCTGGAGGATCGGGTAGTCGATCCCGAGCAACGCAGTGAGAGCTCGAGGGCCAGCGAATCCAGGCACGATCTAACGCCGTTTGTCCTTAGCTATAGAGCTACTGTAAGGTCGTCATCCAGGTCACGGCAATGTGCAAGCGTCCGGCATCCGAGACCTCAGCACGACTCCAGGAGCGGCAGTAGGGAATGGCTCAGGCGCCGATCGCTGACTACGCCATGGTGGGCGACACGCGCACGGCGGCGCTGATATCACGAGCCGGCTCCATCGACTGGCTCTGCCTGCCGCGCTTCGACGGCGATCCCGTCTTCGGGCAGCTGATCGACGCCGAGCGTGGCGGCCGGTTCGAGGTGGCGGTTGCGGGGGGCCACGTCGAGTCGCGCAGCTATCGCCCGGAGTCCCCGGTGCTGGACACTCAGTGGCGGGGGCCATCGGGCGCGGTCACGGTCACCGACGCCATGCCCGTCGACGTCACTGGGTTGCGGCCGCAGCTGACGCTGATCCGCCACGTCGTCTGCACGTCGGGCGAGGTCGATGTCAGCGTGCTCTTCGACCCCCGACTGGGCCTGCCCGGGCGGCCTCCGCGCGACAGCCGGCGCGGCCAAGCGCTTTTCTGCGAGTGGGGATCCCTGGCACTCGTCCTTCAGTGCTTTCCCGGACCAACGCCCGAAGCAGGCAGACCCTACTCCGCGAAACTCCGCCAGGGGGAAGCCCTGACGCTGCTCGCCTCGCTGGCCGACCGGACGGCCGCCGTCCTGCTGCCGCCGGCGCAAGCGGTCGCCCTGATCGAGGAGGCCGACCGCGACTGGCGGCGCTGGTCGGCTGAGATCGAGTACTCCGGTCCCTTCCGGCAGGCTGTCGTGCGAAGCCTGATCACGCTGCGCCTGCTCACCTATTCGCCATCGGGGGCTCCGGTGGCCGCTCCCACCATGTCGCTCCCGGAGCGGATCGGAGGCGAGCTCAACTGGGACTACCGATATGCCTGGCCGCGCGACGCCGGGATCGGGTCCGGAGCTTTCATGGCCGCCGGCCGTACTCAGGAAGCGCAGGCATTTCTGCGCTGGCTCGGAGTCGCGAGCCGGCTGACGCTGCCCCGGATGCGAGTCCTCTACACGCTCGACGGGACGCCCGGCCATCGCGAGCGCGAGATCCAGGGTGTGTCGGGCTATCGGCGAAGCCTGCCCGTGCGAGCCGCGAACGCTGCCGCTGAGCAGCACCAGCTGGACGTCTACGGCTGGGTTGTCGACGCCGGCTGGCACCTGGCCAGCCTGGGTTCGCCACTGGACGGACCGAGCTGGCGGATGATCCGCTCGCTGGCGGACTTCGTCGCCTCGCGGTGGCGGGAGCCGGATGCCGGGATCTGGGAAGAGCGGGAGGAGCCGCGGCACCACGTCTCCTCCAAGCTGATGGCCTTCGTCGCCCTGGACCGGGCCGCCCGAATCGCGCACCTCCAGAAAAGCGACCTCGGCCGAGCCCGGAGATGGGAGCGCGAGCGGGAGGCGCTGCGCGCCGACGTCCGCGAACGGGGATGGAACGACGAGCTCAAGTCCTACACGGCTTCGTACGGCTCCAACCACCTCGACGCCGCTCTCCTGCTGGTCGCCATGTCGGAGCTGGAGGACTCGCACCCGGAACGCATCAGGTCAACGATCGATGCCATCCGCGAACGACTGGGGGCGGGCGGCGTCCTCCTCTACCGCTACCTCGGCCGCGATGGCCGGCCGGTCGGTGAGGGAGCGTTCCTCGCCTGCACCTTCTGGATGATCGACGCGCTCGCCCGCTGCGGTCAGGTGGACGAGGCCGAGGACCTACTCGACCGGGCTGTCCGGCTCGGCGGCGAGCTCGGTCTCCTGGCCGAGGAGATCGACCCCGCCACGGGCGAGATGCTGGGGAACCATCCACAGGCTCTCAGCCACTCGACGCTGGTGGCGGCCGCGCTCTCGATCGAGGCGGCTAAGGCTTCAGGAACCCACCCAGGATCGCGCCGTAGGCGACGTGAGCCAGCAGCGTGACGGCGACCGTTCGCCGGCCGTAGTTCTGCGCGAACAGCGCCGGCGGTTCGAGGACGGCGAACTGGAGACCCGTGCGCTCAGACGCCATCCGCGGGTGGATGGCGGGCAGGGCGGGAATGATGAGCGTCAGCGCGAGCAGGCCGTGGACCAGGCCGAAAGCCGCGCCCAGCAGCCACCCCGACCTGCCCATCAGCGCAAAGGCCGATGCGTAGAAGAGAGCGAAGACCTGGCCGATGGCGAAGTGGATCAGGATGCCGGGCGCCCGCGCCCTGTCAAGGTCGGCGGTCACCATCGTGCCGAGCATGGTCGGCAGGTCCATCCGCGTCTGCCGGCCCAGCTGCGCGGCCACCATGACACCCGTCAGCACGGCGGTGGCGATGAAGCCGAAGGTGAGCCAGCCCAGCCAATCCACCACCAGATAATGAACCAGCAACCCATGAGACCAAGAGTGGTGGTGATCACTGGAGCATCGAGCGGCATCGGCCGGGCGTGCGCCCGTCGCTTCGCGGCGGCCGGCTACCGCCTGGGCCTCATCGCCCGCTCCCGGGAGGGCCTGGCGGCGGCGGCGCGCGAGGCCGAGGCGGCCGGCTCGGAGGCGCTGGTCATCCAGGGAGACGTCGCCCGGGACGAAGACGTCGAGCGGCTCGCCTCGGAAACTGACGAACGCTTCGGCGCGATCGACGTCTGGGTTAAAAACGCGATGGTCACCCTGCTGTCGCCGGTGGCGGAGATGGCATCCGAGGAGTTCCGGCGTGTGATCGAGGTGAACTATCTCGGCACGGTTCATGGAACGTTGGCCGCTCTCCGGCGGATGCGCCCGCGAGGCCAGGGGACCATCGTCCAGGTCGGTTCGGCGCTCGCCTACCGCTCCATCCCGCTCCAGAGCGCTTATTGCGCGAGCAAGGCTGCCATCCGCGCCTTCACCGATTCCCTGCGCTCAGAGCTTTTCCACGACGGAAGTCCGATCCGGGTGACGATGGTCCAGCTGCCCGCCGTCAACACGCCGCAGTTCGAGGTCATGCGCAACCGGATGCCGCGCAAGCCGCAGCCGGTGGCGCCGGTCTACGCGCCGTCGATGATCGCGGACGCGATCCTTCACGCCGCCGAACATCCGGATCGGGAGATGACTGTTGCGGCGAGCGCGGTCAAGGCGATCTGGGGCCAGAAGCTCGTGCCAGGTCTGCTCGACCGGTACCTCGCGTCGTCGGGGTATGAGTCGCAGCAACGTCCGGAGGCAGACGAGCTCGGGCGCCTGGACAATCTTTTCGAGCCGCTTCCGGGGGACCGCGGCGCCGACGGCCCTTTCACGAACCGAAGCCGCGATTCGAGCCTCCAGGTCTGGCTGCGACGGCATCGCGCCGCGGGGATCGCGTCCGGCATGGCGATTGCGGCTGCAGGGGCAGGTGTCGCCGCCAGACGGCGCGCGGCCGGATCATTCCGCTAGCGCTGGTCAACCATAGCGCGGTGACGAATCGGGGGCGGTGAGCGCTGCGGGATCATGCAGAGCCCATGCCGCATGATTTGGCTTTCCCGACCCAACTCGGCCATCGGCGCCACCACACCCACTGGCTCGGCTGGCCGGGACGGCTAAAAGACTGACGCCTCTCAGCAGGCGTCCGGCCGCGGCACCGGCAAAGGGCGGCTGAGGTATCGCCCGGCTGCACTCGTAGCGTGCAAGAACCTGCCTTCGGCCGGCCTCGCATCGTCTGAACGATGCGGCGTATACCTCCTCCTGAGGAGGACCCAAAGGTATGAAGGTTGCGATCATCGGCTCAGGGAACGTAGGCAAGGCGCTCGCGAGCTCCGCGGTCGGCGCCGGTCATGCGGTCACGCTGGCGGCGCACGACCCGTCGCACGCCGAGGGCGCGGCGAAGGCGACGCAGGCACGAGCGGCACGCTCGAGCAAGGAGGCGGTCAAGGATGCCGAGCTCGTCGTGCTGGCGGTGCCGGCCAACGCGGTGGACGAGGTCATTGACGAGCTGAGGCCGGAAATCGACGGCAAGGTCATCGTCGATGTCACCAACCGCCTGAACATGCAGGATCCGACGTCGTCGATTGATGGCTCATCCAACGCCGAGCACATTCAGCAGAAGGCTCCGACCGCCCATGTGGTGAAGGCGTTCAACTACGCCTTCGCGTCGAACATGGCCGACCCCGAACTCGAGGGCACCAGGCTGGACGCCTTCGTCGCCGGCGACGACAAGGGGGCCAAAGAGAAGGTCGCTGGGTTTGCCGAGTCGATCGGGTTCCGGCCGATAGACGCGGGCGCGCTCGGGATGGCTCGAGCGCTGGAGGCGATGGCGGTGCTCAACATCTCCCTCCAGGTCCAGCACGGTTGGCCGTGGCAGAGCGGGTGGAAGTTGGTCGGCCCAACTGGCGACGGATCCTGAGCTGCGCCGTTGCAGCCGGTCGTCCTTTAGCTCCTGAGCCACCAGCTTGAGCCGTTCCGAAGGAACCAACTGACCCGCCCATTTGGAACCTGGCACTGGCCGCCGGACGGACCAAAACCCACCCATCTTGGCCAGGGTTGTTTCTGGGCTCATCCGCCTGGTTCGGTTCCTGCAGGATAAGGCGGGGCGGCGGTCGCGCGCATCGTCAGCTACAAAATGGAAGAAAAGGAACAAACGTCGGGTCGTGACCTGACGTTGAGGTCCGGCTCGGCGATGTCGTCGAGGAAGAAGCGCGTCCTCAGGCGCTCTGATCGAGCGAATCACGGGATGACATGGCGCGCGCTGAACCTTCCGACTAATGACCCCGAATCTCGCCTATCATCAAGTGCACGTGAATCTCGCGCGTTCAATCCGTCATCACGCGATTCGCCATCCCGACCGTCTCGCCGTGGTCGCTGACAGCTTCCGGCAGACCTTCAGTGAACTCGATCAGCGGTCGGACCGCCTCGCTCTGTCGCTGCAGAACGAATTTGGAGTCAGGCCGGGTGTTCGCGTCGCGTACCTGATGGGAAATCGCCCGCAGATACCCGAGCTTCTGGCAGCGATATGGAAGCTGGGCGCAATCGCGGTTCCCCTCAACTTCCGGCTCAGCGGCGCGGAAATTCAGGCGATCGCCGCCAACGCGAGTCCCTTCCTTCTGGTCACTGATTCCGAGTATTTGGAGGTGGCCAGGACGGCGCTGCACACCGCTGGAATTCCGGTGCTGGATATCGACAATTCTGGATTCGAAGGCTTGCTGGATCGTGCCAGCGGCGACGTCTTTCGCCTGCCCGTCGCCGACGCTCAGGACGATGCCTGCATCGTGTACACGAGTGGGACGACTGGGCCCCCAAAGGGCGCCGTGTTCACGCACGCGGCGGTGATGAACCATGCCGCGAACCTGGCGCTGGAGTGTGGGCTGGGTGGCGACAGCCGCTATCTGGTCAGCCTGCCCCACCACGTGAGCGTGACGGTCGCATTCGCCTCATGCTTCTATGTCGGAGCGACCGTCGTCACGACTGAGGTCCGCGCCTTCGATGGCGAACGGTTCGTGGACGATGTTAATCGGCATGGCGTCACACATACCGAGATCGTGCCGACCCAGCTGTACCGCGTCCTCGAGGCAGCCCGGGACCGTCATCTCAGGATACCGTCCATGCGCACCATCTGTTACGGATCGGCGCCCGCCGCACCGGACCGAGTTCGCGAGATGATCGACCGCTTCGGCCCGATCTTCATGCAGGTCTACGGGATGACTGAGACCTGCGGTATCGCCACCACGCTTCGCAAGGAGGAGCACGTCAGGGCCCTGGCGGAGGCCCCGGGGCAGCTCTCCTCGGCCGGTCATCCGTCGTACGGGATGCACATCAGAGTCGTCGACGACCGTGGCGTGGACGTCGCGGTAGGAGAGCGAGGTGAGGTGTGGTTCCGGAGCCCTTACATCATGCGCGGTTACTGGCAGAACCCGGAGCAGACGGCGGAGGCGATCGTGGACGGACACGTGCGCTCGGGCGACATTGGCGAGATCCGCAACGACGGCTGTCTCTATCTGGTCGACCGCAAGAAGGACCTAATCATCCGCGGCGGCCAAAACCTCGGCAGCAAGGAGATCGAAGAGGTCCTCTTCCAGCATCCGGGCGTCCTCGAGGTGGCCGTGGTCGCTGCGCCCGACCACGAGTGGGGAGAGGAGGCGGTGGCGGTCGTCGTGAGACGTGCCGGAAGTGGGGTCTCGGCGGCCGAGCTCGCCGCTTTCTGCGCGGACCAGGGCCTCAGCCGGTTCAAGACGCCCAACCGCTTCGATTTCGTAGAGTCGCTGCCTAAGAACTCGTCCGGCAAGATTGCCAAGTCCGAGCTCCGAGACCGCTACCGGCAAGCACCCACCGGGACGCACAGCCAGTAGCTTCGGGTCCTTGATGAGTGCCACTTCCGGCATGACGCTCCGGATGCCATCGAGATCCGCGGAACTGACTCTTGCGTCACCCGCCATGCATCCCGCCTATTGCTGTCGGTGCTTCTTACCCTCGCGCTCGCCGGCTCGTTCGTCCCGTCGCGCCAGGAACTCGGTGATCGCCCGCCGGGGGGCGCCGCTTGCGAAGACCACGCTCGTCACTCCGACGCTGTAGTCGATCGCCGTCATCAGGTCGGACGTCATCCACTTGGTGACGATGTCCTTCTGGGCGCGCAGCGCCAGTGCATCGTGGCGCGCGATGTCGAGAGCGAGCAGCTGCACCGAACGACGGAGGTCGGCCGGCGGCACGACGCGGGTGCAGAGCCCGATGGCCAGGGCCTCGGCGGCCCCGACGTGGCGCGCAGTGTAAATGATCTCGCGGGCGCGACCATGCCCGACGACCAGGGGTAGGAGGGCCGCCTCGATCGGGACCGGTGCTCCCATGTTGAGCTCGGTGAGGCCGAAGACGGCGGACTCCGACGCAACCCGGATGTCCGCCGCCAGGGCGAGGACGCAGCCTCCGCCAAGGGCATAGCCGTTGACGGCGGCGATGCACGGCTTCTGCATCAACAGCACTGAGCGGTAGGCCTGGCTTTCCATGCGGGTGAAGCGATCACACGCGACCGCATCCATGTCGGCCATCTCGTCCACGAAGATGCCGGCACTGAAGGCCCGGTCGCCGGCGCCGGTGACGACGACGACCCGCACTTCGTCGTCCCGCTCCAGCTTCGCCACCGCGTCCGTAATCTCCTCGAGGGTTCGGATTTTGAGGGTGTTGAGGACTTCAGGCCGCTCGATCGTGAGCCACCCCACGCCATCGTCGACGGCGATTGACACGTCGTGGAACTGGCGGCTCAACTCGCACTCGCCTCGCCATGCCGAAGGCCTTCGCCTCTCGCGAGCGGGAAGTAGCAGGCGACCATGTGCCGCGGATCGACGTCCTCGAGCGGTGGGTGCTCGACGGCGCACACGTCCTGGGCTCGGGGGCAGCGCGTACGGAACCGGCACCCACTCGGGGGCGACATCGGTGAGGGAGGGTCGCCGGCCAGTAGGACGCGGGTGGCCGGACGCTGTCCGGGCAGGACTGGAACCGCCGAAAGAAGTGCGGACGTGTAGGGATGCCTTGGATTGCGGCAGACTTCCTCCGCCGGCCCGTATTCGACGATCTTGCCCAGGAACATGATCGCCACGTTGGTGCTTATGTGGCGGACGACCCGCAGGTCGTGGCTGATGAAGATGTAGGTGAGGGACAGCTTCTCCTGCAGCTCGAGCAGAAGGTTGATGATCTGCGCTTGGATTGAAACATCGAGGGCGGATAGGGGTTCGTCCGCGACAATCAGCTTCGGTCTCAGGATGATCGCGCGCGCTATACCGATGCGTTGGCGCTGACCCCCGGAGAACTCGTGAGGGAAGCGTTCGGCCATGCGTGCGTTGAGCCCCACGAGCTCGAGAGCCTCTTGCATGCGTCCGCGGACCTCATGCTCCGGAAAGCCATGCGCGACCAAAGGTTCGGCGACGATGTCGCGCACGGTCGCCCTGGGGTTTAGCGACGAGTAAGGGTCCTGGAATATCGGCTGCATGTTCATTCGGACCCGACGCAGCTTTTCGCCGCGCAGCGCCGTGATGTCCTGGCCCATGAAGCTGATGGTCCCGTCGTCGACGTCGTAGAGGCGCAGGACGCAGCGCGCCAAGGTGGATTTGCCGCAGCCGGTCTCTCCCGCCAGGCCCAGAGTCTGCCCGCGCTCCAGCGTGAACGAGACATCGTCGACCGCCTGGATTCGACGGGGCGGCTTGAACGGCACCCCGCTGGGGACCTTGAAGTGCAGGCGGAGGTGCTGGGCCGATACGAGCGGTTCGGCTCCCATGTCGCCAACCTGGGCCCGCTGGCCCGGCTTCCTAAGAAGCATTTCGCTCTTCCTCGATGGACGGCAGACCGCCCTCCTGAGCGACCCAGCATGCCGAGCGGGTGCCATCGATTTCGAGGAGCATGGGTTCGTCGTCCAGGCACCGGCCGACGCGGTAGGTGCAGCGCGGGTTGAACTTGCACCCCGGTGGCAACTCTTCCAGGTTCGGGGGCTCGCCGCCGATCGTATGCAGCCTCGCACCGGGCGCCAGGTCCGGGGCGGGGACTGCGGCCAGGAGGGCCCTCGTGTACGGATGCTGCGGCCGGCGAAGGATTTGCTGGGTCGGACCGATTTCCACGATCTGGCCGGCGTACATCACGGCGATCCGTTCACACGTCTCGGCCACCACACCGAGGTCATGGCTGATCAGGATCACGGTGGCGCCGCGCTCTCGGTGGACTCGGTCGAGCAGGCTCAGCACCTGGGCCTGGACGGTCACGTCGAGGGCGGTCGTCGGCTCGTCGGCAATGATCAGCTCCGGCGCGGCCATCAGCGACATCGCGATCATCGCCCGCTGTCGCATGCCTCCAGAGAACTCGTGCGGGTAACTCGACATCCGCTCGCGAGCCTCCGGGATGCCGACGCCGCGCAGGCCCTCCTCGGCCATGGTCCTCGACTGCCGGCGGTTCGCCAAGCGATGCAGAAGCGCGGGCTCCGCGACCTGCTCACCGATGCGCATTATGGGATTGAGCGACGTCATCGGGTCCTGAAAGACCATGGCCATGCGCCGGCCGCGGATCTCGGAAAGCTGGTTGCGCGGGATCCCGACCAGCTCCTGGCCGTGGAACCGGATCGAGCCGGAGCGGATGCGAACGCCGGAGGGCAGGAGACCCATGACACTGAGCGCGGTGAGACTCTTGCCGGAGCCCGACTCGCCGACGATGCCGAGCATCTCGGCAGGCTCGACCGAGAGCGACAGTCCACGCACGGCCAGGTGCGACGCGCGTCGCGGCCCGACCTCCACCTGGAGTCCGGTGAGCTCAAGAATCGGCCCCGTCGAGGCGCGGCCGTCATGGCCGCGATGGCGACCCATGATGCTAGCGGCGCCCCTTCAGCCAGGGATCCATCGCGTCTCGGATGGAGTCCCCAGCCAGGTTGAAGGCGAACACCAGGCTCAGGATGGCGAGGGCGGGAAAGGTGGCTACCCACCACTGGTCCATCACCTCGGCGCCGGAGGCGACCATGGAACCCCATTCCGGGTCTGGTGGCTTGGCCCCCAGGCCGAGGAAGCTCAGCATGGCGAAGTTCAAGATGGCCCGCCCCACATCGATCGCCGCCATCACGAAGAGCGTAGGCAGCGCGTTAGGCAGCACCACGCGCAGCAGGATGCCGGTCGGCCGCCTGCCGGCGGCGCGAGAGGCCACCACGTACTCCTTGGATTTGAGCTCCAGGACGAGCCCGCGGCAGACTCGAGCGTACTGGGGCCACCAGATGGCTGCCAAAGCCATGACGCCGTGGACCAGACCGGCGCCGAGCGCGGCGGCCACGGCCATCGCCAGGATGATGATCGGGAAGGCGAGGACCATGTCCGTGATGCGCATCATGAGCTCGTCGATCGCCCCCCCCATGAAGCCGGCCACGGCTCCGAATGCGGTTCCCACGGCGAAGCCGATCACCACCACGATCGCGGCCGCGGGCAGTGAGATCCGGGCGCCGTACAGGACGCGACTGAAGACGTCGCGGCCCAGCTGGTCGGTGCCGAAGAGGTGCCCGAGGCCCGGAGCCTGGAGTCGGTTGGCGACATCCTGCGCGAGCGGGTCCGCATGCGCGAAGAGCGGCGCCAGTGCGCCCAGGACGATCCACAGGGCCATCACGGTCACGCTGAGCAGGACGAGCGGGCTCGTGCCGGTCATCGAGGCGCGGATCGCGCCCAGGCGCGAGGCCCGCAGGAGGAGCGGCATCGGTGAAGCTGCGGCCATCTCAGTTCATCGCGGCCCGCACCCGCGGGTCCAGAAGCCCGTACACGATGTCGACGAGCAGGTTCACGAGGATGTAGGTGATGGCGACGACGAGCGCCACGCCCATGATCGCCGGGAAATCCGAGTGCGTGGCAGCCTGGTAGGCGTAGCGCCCGAGGCCCGGCCAGCCGAAGATGGTCTCGGTCATCACAGCGCCCGACAGCAGGTCTCCGTAAGCCAAGCCGACGACCGTCACGACCGGGATCAGCGCGTTTCTCAGCGCATGACGCCAGATCACGTACCCCTCGGACGCGCCCTTGCTGCGCGCGGTTCGCAGAAAATCCTGGTGAAGAATCGCGAGCATGCTCGTGCGCGTGATCCTGGTCAGCAGCCCGGCGCTCCAGCTTGCCAGCACCACCGCGGGCAGGACGAGGTGCTTCAAAGCGTCCAGGAAGGTGTCAACTTGGAGGGCGAGCAGGGTGTCGATCGTGTAGAAGCCGGTCACCGTGGGGGCAGGAGAATCAGTGACGTCCAGCCTCCCCAGGCCAGGCGCGATCCCGAGCCTCAGATAGAAGATGTCGAGCGCAACGAGAGCCAGCCAGAAGATCGGCATTGAGACGCCCAGCAACGTGACGGCACGGACGAGGACGTCGGCAGCGCCGCCTCTGCGAGTCGCGGCAAGTATGCCCAAGGGGATCGAGACCACGATGCTCAGCAGCACCGCGACGCTGGCCAGCTCGACCGTCGCCGGTAGGTACTGCTTGAGGTCCTCAGCGACCGGCCGATGGCTGTTGATCGACACGCCCATGTCCCCATGCGCGAGGTTCTCGATGTAGGTGACGAACTGGACCGGCAGCGGCTTGTCGAGGCCCCACTTCTCGCGGTAGGCCTGCACGATTGCGGGGTGCTCCGCGGCCTGCTCGCCGATGACGGCCAGCACAGGATCGGTGGCCAGCGAATGGCTAACGACGAAGATGATGACGGTCACGCCGAAAAGGACCGGGACCATCAGCAACAGACGCCGCAGGACGTATGTCGTCAAAGACCGGTACCGCTGGCCGTCATGGCTTCAGGACCACCTTTACAAAGCGCTCAGGACGATCGGCAAGGTCGTTCATCGCCTGGCCCCCGTCAGCCAGCGGCTCCACCGTGATCCAGGGCGCGAAGGTCTCGTGAACTCCGTTGAGGAGCTCGACGGCGCCGAGGAAGTCGTCGCGCACGTAGGCGAACGACGCCTGGATGCGAAGCTCCTTCCGAATCGCCTCGTTCATGGGCAATTCGGACGCCTGGTCATGCAGGCCCAACGCGATGATGGTGCCGCCCGGCACGGCCATCCGAATTGCGGCCTGGCGCGTCGACTCTGCCCCCACCGCATCGAGGACCACGTCGAACTCAGCGCGGGGAGATTCGTCCGGAGCCCGCGACTCGAATTCCAGGCCGCGACCAAGCGCTCCGACCTGTGGACGTGCGAGGCGCAGGCGCTCCTCGACGGGATCGACCACGACCACCCGCGCGGGGCCCTCGAGGGCTGCCACGACCAGGCAGCTGAGACCGATCGGGCCGCAGCCCAGGATCGCGACGTGGCGACCGAGCATCGAGGGCAGCTGGCGAAACACGTGGACTGCGTTCGCCAGCGGCTCGGCTAGCACTCCGATGCTGTCGGGCACCTCGTCCGAGATCTCGAGCAGGTTGGCGACAGGCGCGACCACGTAGTCGGCGAAGCCGCCGGGAACCTCAGCACCGAGCAGGCGGCGCGAAGCGCAGACATTCTGGCGACCCGCCATACACGCGCTGCACGAGCCGCAGGTCACTATCGGATCGACGACGAAACGGCGCCCCGTCAGAGTCTCGGGAACGCCCGGACCACAGCGGTCGACGACGGCCACCAGCTCATGGCCGAAGATCGTTCCCGGGCGGCGGTACGTCGAATGCCCCAGGAAGCTGTGCATCTCGGAGCCGCAGACGCCCGCGGTGAGGACGCGCAGGCGCGCCTCTCCCGGTCCCGGCTCGGGATCCGCGACCGTCCTGAGCTCCATGCTCCGGGTTCCCGTGAAGACCAGGGCGTTCATGAGACCAGCGTCTGACGAGCCAGGTCGATGCTGCCGGTGACTTCCCGCTGTCGCAGCTCCGAAAGGGGCTGCAGGGGACGCCGGACCTCCGAGGAGGCGATCACGCCGAGCTTCCAGAGCGCGTGCTTCACCACGGCCGAATACTCGTCGACCCCGACCATCACCTCCGAGATAAAGGGAGCGAAG
The DNA here is from genome assembly GCA_964383855.1 of uncultured Actinomycetes bacterium. Classification (GTDB taxonomy): domain Bacteria; phylum Chloroflexota; class Dormibacteria; order Dormibacterales; family Dormibacteraceae; genus CAZHAC01. Next base: position 18,770 of record CAYLIP010000003.1, read on the forward strand.
GCAGACTTGGCTCGGAACGCGGCCGCCTCGTCACCAGCCATCAAGGCGTCGAACCAGGTCCGGCTTTCGGCTGGAAACACCTGGGGAGTCGCGCAAACAGCGCCGATGCAGCCCCGCCTAATCTGGTGCTCCATGACCTCGTCCGAGCCGGCGAAGAGCTTCGCCCGGATGGCCTGGGCGAGCTCCGGCGGCTTGTTGATGTCCACGTCGGTCAGCTTGACGTATTCGATCGAGGGGACCGACTCGACCAGGCTCGCGATCAGCGACGGTGAAAGGATGGTCTTGGTTGAGTAGGGGTTGTCATAGAGCATGATCGGCCGCCGGGTGATGCCCGCGATCCAGGAGAAATGGCCTTGGATCGACTGCGCGGTGTGCCGGAAGTAGTAGGGCAGCGGGACGAGATAGGCGGCGATCGGAAGCTCCTCGCAGAAGCTCAGAAATTCCTCGGTCGAGGGTGCCGCGGTGTCGCTCAGGCCGACCACCAGCGGCTTGCGGCCGTCGATCGCCGCCAGGTACGCGGTGACCAGCTGCTTGCGCTCGGCGAGCGAAAGACTGGCCGCTTCTCCCGTGCTGCTGCAGATGCACAGTCCGTCCAGATGCGGAACTGCAAAGTCGACCAGCGATTTGATCGACGCCTCGTCAATGCTCCCATCCCGCATGGGGGTCACCATCGGGGGGATCAGTCCGCGAAGTTCGGTCATCGATTCTCTCCTAGCCACTCGAGCATCGCAAGCACCATGAAGCCCTGCCCCCACGGATAGACGCCAAGCGGGATCGAGTTGTAGTGGGCGATGTCGCCGGGCGGTGTCTCTCCGGATACTTGGTTGACGTTGCCCTCCTCGTCCACGTAATCGAGGCAGGCGGCAAACGCGCGATCGGCGACAGACTCAAAGGCCGGCTCCACATAGCCGCGCGCGACCGCGCGCTTGATGGCGAGCGCCAGCATCACGCTGGCCGAGACCTCCAGGTACGTGGATGGCTGGTCCATCACCGTGTGCCAAAGTCCCGATTGATCCTGGAGCTCCTGCGCGCGCGCCACCTGCCGCCGCAGCACGTTGAGGAGGATCGCTGGGAGCGCCGGCAGGTCCGCCAGGTCGGTCAGCATCTCGACGCCGGCAAGGGCCGCCCAGCCATTGGCGCGCGCCCAGAACCATTGCGAATTGCGCCGGTTGAGGTCGTAGTAGGCGTGGTGATAGAGGGACTCGCTCGCATCCCAGCACGCGTGAACGAAGGCGAACGACTGCTCCGCCGCCCACTCACGAAAGCGCGGGTCGGCGGTGATCTCCGACATGTCCGTGAGGAAGGGCGCTATCTCGTACCAGTAGTCGATCCAGACCGGTATGTCCTTGGAGTCCTCGTAGACCCCGTGGACGTTGCGGGGATTCGTTTCCAGGAGGGCTGCCGCAAGCCGGGCCTGCTCGAGGGCGATTCTGTCGCCGTTCGCCTTGTGCACGGTGGTCGCTACGAGGCCGGGGATCACCTCACGCAGCTCGCGCGGCTGGATCTGCTGATGCCTGTGAAGCCAGCCCGTCGCCGCGTCCAGCAGGTCGGGATCGTTCAGCCGGATGCCGGCCTCAGCCACGCCGTGCCAGGCGACCCCCTCGCCCCAGTCCCACGCCGGGTAGCCGATCTCAACCGTCCGCCGCGCGACGCGCCTGGCCTGCTCGGCCAAGTGCGTCCCGGTCACTCGTGTCTGCATCCCGTCATCTCCCTTTGAACTGGGCCTGGCGCTTTTCTTTGAACGCCGATGCGCCCTCGACAAAGTCCTCCGTGGTCGCGATTAGGGCGACCCCAAGCGACTCGAGCCGGGCGTGGACGAGCGGGATCTCGTTGGTGAGCGCCGCCACCTCCTTGCCGATGGCGATTGCCAGCGGTCCGCGCCGCGCGAGCGTCTCCGCCATCGCGTGCGCGGCTGCAATTAGCTGGTCCGAATTAACGACGTCGTTGACCAGCCCCCAGGCGAGGGCCTGATTCGCGGTGATCGGGTTGCCGAGCAGCACGAGCTGCTTTGTGCGGCTGAGCCCGACGTGTCGCACCAGCCGGGGAATTCCCTGCCACCCGGGATAGGCCCCGAGTGCGACCTCGGGCTGGCCGAGGCGAGCGTCCGCGGCGGCGACGCGAAGGTCGCAGGCCATCGCCAGTTCAAGCCCCCCTCCGAGGGCCACGCCGTTGATGGCCGCAACGACCGGCTTCGGGCAGAGCTCGATTCGCCGGAAGACCTCTTGCCCCAGGTTGCAAAACTCCCGCACGGCCTGGTGGTCACCCGGCTGCATCCACTCCTTGACGTCGGCGCCGGCGCAGAAGGCCTTCTCGCCGCGCCCAGTCAGAACCACACAACGCAGGTCGGGATCGTCGGCGGCGCTGGCGAGGGCGCCGTCGATGGCGCGCAGGAGCGCTCGGCTCAGGGCATTCAGCCGCTCCGGCCGGTTCAGTGTCAGCTGGAGAACGGACCCCAATCGGCTCACTTCCAACCCGGCTTCGCTGTACTCCTTCTCCAATCCGGCTGCTCCCGCCACCTAAGCGAAGATCTCGGCCGGCATTTCGCGCACGGCATCCGCCACCTGCAGCGGACACCCAGCCTGCCGGGTGATGTCCTCGATGCCGATGCCGGGCGCGACCTCGACCAGCGTCAGCCCGCCGGGCCGGAGTTCGAACACCGCCCTTTCCGTTACCACCGTCATGCGCTGGCCGCGTGCGCGCGCGTCGCGCCCGTTGAAGGTCGGGTGCGGCACGGTCGGAACCAGTTTCCGGTGGCGGCCCTCGCGCACGACTCGCAGTTGACCCGCCTCCACCTTTACGGTGAGACCGCCAGACGTGAGCGTTCCGCAGAAGATGGCATGGGGCGCCCGTGACGTTATGTCGATGAAACCGCCGCACCCGGTCAGGACGTTTCCGATCCAGTGGTTGTTGACGTTCCCTTCAGCGTCGATCTCACCCAGTCCGAGACAGGTTGCGGTGAAGTTGCCACCGTCGATGAAGTCGAACCAGCTCGGCATCTCGAGGAATGCCTCCGGGTTCTGAGCGACACCGAACATGGCGCCGCTCAGGGGCACACCGCCAACCGCCCCCTGCTCGACCAGGAACCGGATCGCGGCCTCCGGCCGGTGGGCGGCGATCGCACGCGGCACTAGCGAGCCCATCCCAAAGCCGACGTTGACCAGCGCGCCGTCGGGCAGCTCTCTAGCGGCCCGGCGGGCGACGATCCGGGCCGCTAGCGACACATCATTCAGGCCAGGCCTGGGGACGTCGACGAGGCCCAGACCGGCGACGCTCGGCTCATAGCCGAATCCCTCGATCTGCTTCTGTTCCGGGTTGACCACCACGAAGTCGACAAGCATCCCTGGCACCCGGATGTCCTTGGCCCGTAATGCCCCGGGCTTCACAACCTCTTTGACCTGCGCGATGACGACGCCGCCGCCCGCCTTGGCCGCCATCGCCTGCGCCAGGTTGCCCAGCAACGACGCCTCCTCCGCCATGCTCAGGTTGCCGTCCTCATCGGCAGCCGTCGCGCGAATGAAAGCAGCGTTGAATCGAGGGGTTACGTAAAAGAGGTGCGTCTCTCCGTCGATCGTCATCCGCCGGACCAGGTCTTCCTTCGTCCGCGCGTTGAGCTTGCCACCGCAGTGCTCGGGATCGACGAAGGTACCGAGCCCGACCCGCGTCAGGAGCCCGGGGCGGCCGGCGGCGGCTTCACGGAAGAGCTGGAACATGACGCCCATGGGCAGGTTGTAGGCCTCGACGTGTCCTTCGAGGATCAGCCTGGTCGTCTCCGCCGGCTCGCCGGACCCGGTGAAGATGAAGGCGCCGCCGACCAGCCGTTTCAGCATGCCCGGCCGGGCCAGCAGATCCATGCCGTCACCCCGGCCGGTGGCAGATTCGACCGGGAAGTAGAGCGTCAGGTCGCGCGGCGTGTGCGACCGGTCATAGCGGCGGGCCAGAGCCTCGAAGAGAAGCTCTGGCACACCAACGCCAGCGGACCCGCAGAAGGTGAGGGTGTCGCCGTCGGAGATCGCGGCGACCGCCTCGTCAGGGGTGACGATCTTCATCAAAGGCGACTAGGAAAGCTCCACCGTGCTCGGCTCGAAGAACCAGATCGGGTCGGGATCGAACTTGGAGACGATGTCTTTGCGGACGCCAAACTGGTAGAAGGCCTCGAAGAGCCATGCGTAGGGGCCGTGCTGGTTCAACAGCCGCTGTCCCTGCTGCACCATCTGCACCTGTTGCTTCTCGTCGAGGGTGGTCAGAGCCTTGGTGGCGAGGTCGGAGATCTGCTTCGCTTCCGCCGATGCGTTCGAATCCCACTGGAACCGCTTTTTGGCGACCGAGCCGCCAGCGGCGAAGTAAGGGAGCGAGTCCGTCCAACTAGGGAAGTCGAGCGACCACCAGTGCATGTAGGCCTCGAGTTGTCCGGCGCGATTGGCGGTCTGCGCTTCGGAATAGAGCTTCGGATCCAGCTTGGCCGTGATGCCAACCTTGGCCAGGTCTGACTGGACCTTCGTCGCGATGTCCGGAGCGTGCACAGTTCCGAACACCTCATCGGTGCCGTAGGTGAGCGTGAAGCTGAAGCCGTTCGGATTGCCCGCCTGGGCAAGGGCCGCCTTGGCCTTGTCGATGTTCTGCGTCATGTGCTCGCTGGCCGGCAGTCCGCCCAGCAGCTCGGGAGGCGTGCAGGAGCCGATGTAGTCGCCTCCACCCTTGTAGATATTGCGAAGCCCCTCGTAGTCGATCGCGAACTTGATTGCGTTCCAGTTCGCGGTGTTCTGAAGGGCGGAGTTCTTCTGCGCGCTCCACCCCAGAAAAACCGGCGCGACCGCACCCACCCTCACGATCGAGATGTTCGAATGACCCTGCCCAAGGCTGGCGGCGATGTCCGGGGTGAGATTGAGGGCGACGTGGGCATCGCCGCGAAGGAGCAGGTCTCTTTGGGTGCCAGGCTCCGCGACGAACTTGAAGATGATTCGTTCGACCCTGGCTGGCGTACCCCAGTAGTTGGGATTGCGCTTGAGCACCAATTGGTCACCGCGTGTCCAGCTCTCCAGGATGAAGGGACCGGACCCGACGGAGTGCTGGTCGAGCCACGGCGTCGCCGTGTCGGTCTTGGCCGCGTCGGCAGCGTTGGTTCCACCGTGGCCCTTGATGAGCGACGACTGTGCAAGGTTCAGCGATGGGGTCGTCAGGATCTGCAGAAGGCCCACGTTGATGCTGTCGAGCTTGAGCTGCACCTGACTGGGACCGGTCTTCTGAACCGAGGAGACGCCATCGAGCAGGTATGAGCCGGGCCCTTTGAGGTTGAGGAAGCGCTGGAACGACCACACCAGGTCGTCAGCGGTGGCCTTGGTGCCGTCCGAGAACTTGACGTCCGGGTTGAGGTTGAACGTATAGGTCAGGCCGTCCGAGCTGACGTCCCAGGTCTTTGCGTAGTCGGCGACCAGCGTGCTGATGTTCCGGCCCTTGTACGTCACGAGCTGGTCGTACAACGCCCTCCCGAAGATCGGCCACTCGGGTTCATAGGCGCTGTCGGGATCCAGAGTCCGGAGCGAACCCTGGCTCATCGCGACCACGAGCGTCTTGTTCTTGCTGGACGACTGCGCCCCCGTGCCGCAGGCGCTGAGGACACCGGCCAGCAGGCTGGGAAAGGCCGCGACGGCGACGCTCCGGCCAAGGAACTCACGGCGGCTGGAGCTGGACTCCAGAATCGACCGCAGCAGATCAGTTTCTTCCGGCGCCCTGGCGCGGCCGCGGCTGGCATCGAACTTCATTCGACTCACGCTCGATCACCCCTCCTGTTCCGGCTCAGCACGGCTGCCCTGGTTTGGGGCGCGCGGCCGACTTATCAGATATCTGGTACCTTAATGAGCTGATGAGTCGCCGTCAAGACCGCCTTGGTCCTTGGCGGATCCGACATTGTCCGTCAACATTCGCGGGGGAATTGATCGCGACATGAGACAGCTCGAGCTTCCCCGGCGGACGAAGCTGAGCGATCATCTGGTCCTGCATCTCGCGCGCGAGATCGTGAGCGGGCGGCTGAGGCCGGGCGATGCGGCTCCGCCCGAGTCAGAGCTCGCGGCCGCCTTCGACATCAGCAAGCCGGTCGTTCGCGAATCGATCCAGGCCCTGGTCGGGCTTGGCCTGATACGCGTCCAGCAGGGCAAGCGGACTCAGGTCCTGCCGCCCCACGAGCGAAACGTTCTGGCCCCCGTCGTCCAGCAGGCGCACGTGATGGAGGGCCTGGCGGAGGCGCTGGCCGTGCAGTTCTACGAGGTCCGGCTCCCACTCGAAACCCGGGGCGCGGCCTGGGCTGCGGAGCGGGCTCGAGCAGAGCAGCGGGAGGAGATCGGAAGGCTCGCCGACCGAATGAATGAGATCGCACGAGGCTCCAAGGACGTTCAGGAGTTCCTCGCGGTGGATCGCGACCTCCACGCCGCGATCGCCAGCGCCGCCGGGAACGACGTACTCCTCGGAGTCCTTCGCAACCTGCAGTCCTTTCTGTCCCGTGCCTGGACCGACTCGCACGTGCGGCCGCAACACCTGGAGGATCTGGCGGACCAGCACGGCGCCCTGGCGCGTGCGGTCATCGCCGGAGACGCCGACGCGGCGGCGCGAGCGATGCACGTCCACCTCGAGTGGGCGATGCGCATAGAGACGGCGAAACCAGACGGACGCGCACACGGGGTATTGACGGGACGCCGCCGAAAGGGACGGGACCCGAGATGACCTACACCGCGTCGGCCAGCCATCACGAGCGCGCCCTGGCCGTTCTCGCCGGAGGGGTGAGCAGCAACTTCCGAATGGGCGGACAACCGGTGCCACTGGCGTTCACGCGGGGGGCTGGTGCGCACCTATGGGATGCCGATGGCAACGACTACGTCGACTACGTCCTCGGTATGGGCCCGGTCATCCTCGGCCACGCGCCCGCGGCCCCAATCCGTGCTGTCGCCGAGTCCCTCGAAGCCGGACAGCTCTACGCCGGGCAGCACGAAGGGGAGGTCGAGCTGGCGCGGCGCGTGCAGAGGCTGCTGCCGTCCGCCGAGCTGGTCCGCTTCGGGCTCTCCGGGTCGGAGATGGTCCAGGCGGCGCTGCGAGTCGCACGTGCGGCAACCGGCCGCCGCCTGGTCGTGAAGTTCGAAGGCCACTACCACGGGTGGTTCGACACGATCCTGGCGTCGACGGCGCCGCCGCTGGACCGCGCCGGCCCTCGCCACGCCCCGGTGGCGCACCTCCCCAGCGCCGGCCAGTCCCAGAAGGCCGCCGACGACCTCGCGATCCTGCCCTGGAACGATCTGGCGACGCTGGAGCGTTTCCTGGAATCGCACGCCCATGAAGCGGCGGCGGTGATCATGGAACCGATCCTCTGCAACACGAGCGTGATCGTGCCTCGCCCCGGGTATCTGGAGGGGGTCCGCGCCCTCTGTGACCGGTACGAAGTCGTGCTGATCTTCGACGAGGTCATCACCGGCTTCAGGGTTGGTCCTGGGGGCGCCCAGGCACGCCTCGGCGTGACTCCCGACCTGTCGGTGCTGGCGAAGGCGCTCGGAGCGGGCTTCCCCATCGCCGCGCTGGCGGGCCGCCGGCGCTACATGGACCTGATCGGGGAGGGGCGCGTGCTCCATGGCGGCACCTTCAATTCCAATGTCATCAGCGTCGTGGCCGCGATCGCCGCGCTGGACGAGCTCACCGGAGACAACGGTCGCCGTTATGCGGCCATGGAGCGGTTGGGGGAAGAGCTGATGGCGGGCATCGAGGCACTGGCCGCGTCGTGCGACCTGCCCCTACGAGTACAGGGACTGGGCATGGTATTCAACACACACTTCGGCGACGGCGACCTCCCGACCGACTACCGCACCTACGCGGGGGCCGATCTGGCTCGGCAGCGGGCTCTGCTCCTCGAGCTGCAGAATGCCGGCGTCAAGGTGACCAGCCGGGGCACGTGGTTTCTTTCAACGGCGCACACAAGGGATGACGTCGAGCGAACTCTGGAGGCTGCCGCGGCCGCTTTTGCGGCCGTCGCCCAGCACTAGCAGCCGAGCCCCGCCCAAGGGGTGTCTAGGCGTAAAGCGCAGCGTGCCACCCAGGCTTTGACGTAGCTGGTGGACCCGAACGCCGCCCCGATAAGCGCCGCCAGCGGAGCCCGCACCGGTGTGCTCCGATCAGTCGACCGCGTGAAGAATTCGTTCGACACGTCACCAGACTGCGCCCAACCGGCACTGGCAAACGAGGGACGCTGGTCCCCCCCGCGAAGGGCCATCCTGATCATGCCACGGCCTCACCTCGCGCTCAGCCTTTAGGCGATGAGCGCACGGCAACGGGTGAAGTTTCGGCCTGCCAGCCACCGCCCGCGGCTGGCAGTGCTTGCCCGGGAGCTGATGGTCACCGACGTGGAGACGACCGACCCCCGAGCCTCGCTGGTCATCGCCGCCGAGCAGATGCGGCGTGTAAAGGTCGGCGCTCTGGTCGTCCTTGACCAGGGCACCGTCATCGGCATCTTCACCGAGCGCGACGTCGTTCGCAGCGTCGCCGATGGCCGAGTTCCGGCGCTGACCCACGTGTCCGAGTACATGACTCAATCGCCACGCGCAATCCGGCCTGGTGCCACGGTCGCTGAGGCGGCGAGCCTGATGCGGGCCCATCGCATCCGGCACTTGCCGGTGACGGACGACCACGGCCGACTGCTTGGCCTGCTTTCGGCCCGGACGCTTCTCTCCGTGAACGTCCGGCCGCCCGTGGGCGAGATTGGCGAGCCGTGGTGAGTCGCATGCGTGTGGTGTTCGCGGTCGGCAAGCCACACGACGTCAGCTGGCTCGCGCCGGCGGCTCTGGCCATCGCCCCCGCCCGCTCTTCCTTTGTCGTCGTGCCCGCCGCGGACAGGTGGGCCCAGGACTACAGGGTCTTCGATCTGACGGAGGCGAAGATCCCCGCCGGCGAGGCGGCGATCGCCGTGACCGCCTGACGGCACCAGCCTGGAGCGGGCGCTCGGACCGGTCCAAGCGCCCGTTCTTTTTCTTTGAGGGGTTTTCGGTAAAGGGGCCCTCCAGTAGCCGGGACCAGTCCCAAACGGCTCGGGTCACCCGGCCCCTGAACTCGCCAGTGAGGACCTGTCTACTTCTAGTCACGGTGCCGGCTTCCGGGTCGGGATCGACAAATCACCACACGGGAGGACTCATCAATGATCACCGCAATGCGCTGGCGGATCATGGCCCTGCAGGCGGTCCTGGTCCTGATTCTTGGTTTCGTGGCCGGGTTCGCGTTCTGGGCCAACAGCTTCACGACCGGCTACGTCCACGACCAACTGGTCGCCCAGAAGATCTCGTTTCCAGCGGCGAGCGAGATCAAGGCGGGCGGGGCGCTCGACCCGGCCGAGTTCCCGGCCTCGATCCGGCAGTACGCAGGTACGCAGCTGGACACCGGCGACAAGGCGAAGGAATACTCCAACAACTTCATCGGCAAGCACCTGGAGAGCGTGGGCAAGGACCCGCGAACGGGCCAGGTCATCAAGGACGCTCACGGCGACACCTTGACCTACGCGACCATGGGCACCTACATCAGCCAGCAGCAGGCGGCCGGCGCTCCGGCGAGCGTCATCTCGACGCTGCAATCCGAGCGGACGACCATATTCCAGGGCGAGATGCTGCGCGGGACGCTGCTCAACGCGTGGGGCTGGTCACAGGTCGGCCTGTACGCCGGCTATGCCGCCTGGGGCCTGACGGCGGCCGCGGTTGCAATGGCGGTGGCCTTCTTGTTCGAGCTTGTGGTCGGGGTCTACGGAGTCCGCAAGGAGTCCGAATCAGTGGTCCCCCGGGCGACCACGGCCTAATGCGACAGCCATCGTGTCCGAAGGAGCCGGGGCCGCAAGCCCTGGCTCCTTTGAGACCCGGCAGAGCATCACAGCGCTCACACGGCGCAGGCGTGAGGGAGCCCTAAGATGGCGATGAGAGTGCCGCCCCAGCGACTGCGGATCATGCTCGTCGACGACCACGAGGTCGTGCGCGGCGGCATCCGTGCCCTGCTCGAGTCGCACGCCGATCTCGACGTGGTCGCCGAGGCAGGCTCGGTGGCGGAAGCCGTCAGGACGGCCGGTGCGGTCAGGCCCGACGTTGTCGTCATGGATGTCCGTCTCACGGACGGCAGCGGCATCGAGGCGACGCGCGAGATTCGTACTCAGCGGCCCGATACAAAGGTGCTGATGCTGACCTCATTCGCCGACGACGAGGCACTGTTCGCGTCGATCATGGCCGGCGCGTCCGGTTATGTCTTGAAGCAGATACGAGGCGGCGACCTGGTGCGCGCCATCCGCACCGTCGGCGACGGTCAGAGCCTGCTCGACCCGACTGTCACCGCGGCCGTGCTCGAGCGGCTGCGCAAAGGCAAGCACCTGCTCCGTGACGAGAAGCTGGCCCGCCTCAGCGCCCAGGAAGAGAGGATCCTGGCTCTGGTCGCCGACGGCCTCACCAACAGGGAGATCGGTGACCGGCTGCGCCTGGCCGAGAAGACGGTCAAGAACTATGTCTCGACCATTCTCTCCAAGCTCGAGGTGGCGAGGCGGGCGGAGGCGGCGGCATATCTGGCGCGACACGCAGGAACGCCGGGCGCCTAGAGGCGCCTCTAGCGCAGAGGGATCGAGGCTCGGAGCCGCGTCCCACGGCCCGGTCGCGATGCTATCCGTAGTGAGCCGCCCATCCGCCTGACTCGGTTCTCGAGGTTGCCCAGGCCCTGCCCGCGATTGCCCTTCTTTACATCGAAGCCTTGGCCGTCGTCGGCGACCACGAGTGCCGCACGCATGCCCTCGCGAGCAAGCGCGATCGAGACCTGCCCGGCGGCCGCGTGGCGTCCGGCGTTGGAGAGCGCCTCGCGCACAAACTGAACGACGTCGGCGGAGCGCGGGGCGAGCGCCGCGGCTACTTCCGGGTCAATCTCGACTTGCGTGTCGACGTGCGTTCGTGCCGCGAAGTCGTCGGCCAGCTCGCGGATCGCCTGAGCCAGCTGGCGGTCGGCGAGAAGCCCCGGGCGCAGGCCGAAGATGTAGTTACGGAGATCCCGGATCACGCGGTCGATCTCGTCCACGGCGTGCTCGAGCCGCGCCTCGACGGCGCCGCCCGCCGTGAGCCCGATCGCCTGCAGATTCATGCCCACCGCGAAGAGCGACTGGATGACGCCGTCGTGCATGTCCTTGGCGATCCGCTCCCGGTCCTCGAGGATGGCAAAGCGCTGAGCGTCGCGGCGGGCGCGCCCATAGTCGTAGGCGATCGCCGCCTGCTCCGCGAACGCTTCCACGATCCGTGCCTGCGCGTCGATGATCGCGGGCCCACCGACCCGGTTCGCGACCGCGAGGGTCCCGAAGGCGCCGCCATCGACGACGAGGGGCACGAACAACGCCGGGCCCATGCCGCCGGCGGCGACCATGGGCTGGTAAGCGCGTTCGTCCCTGGACGCATCCGCGACCAGCACCGGCCGGCCGGAGGCCATGGCATGGCCTGAGATCGATCCGTGGCGAGGCACGTGCAGTCCGAGCAGATCCCGGCTGCGGTTGCCGTCGGCCGCGCTGATGACAAGCTCACCGCTTGTATCGGCCGTGATGACGGTAGACGTGTCGGCGTCGACCAGCTCGCGAGCGTGCCTGCAGATGAGGCTGAGGGTGCTCTCGGGATCCACCCCGGAGAGAATCGCGCTCGAGACCTGGCGGGTGGCGTCGAGCCAGGCCTCTCGCGCGCGCGCCTGCTCATAGAGGGTGGCGTTGGCGATCGCCACGCCGGCCTGAGTGGCGAGCATGCGAAGGTCGAGCTCGTCCTGCTCGCTGAAGGGGCCGCCCGAACGCTTCTCAGTCAGGTACAGGTTGCCGAACACACGTCCCATGGCCATCACGGGGGCGCCCAAAAAGGTGTGCATGGGCGGGTGGTTGGCCGGGAATCCGACGGATCGGGGATCGACGGCGATGTCGGCGAGGCGCAGCGGCCGCGCGTCGTTGATGAGGATGCCGAGGATTCCCCGCCCCTCGGGCAGCGCACCGATGGCCGCCCGCTCCCGAGCCGAGATGCCGGAGGTGATGAACTGGGACAACCGGCGGCGGTCGGCGTCGATCACCCCGAGGGCGCCGTAGCGCGCGTCGGTGACCTCGACGGCGAGGTCGACGATCCGCTGCAGGACGATCGGCAGCGACAGCTCGGACGCTAAGGCAACGCCCGCTTGAAGCAGGAGGTCGCGGCGATCGATCGTGCTCAAAGGCGCGACGAGGTTAGCAAGGTCATGATCCGGGTGGGACGGTAGGCCCTATGGCGCCGCCGCAGGCAGAGGCAACATCTGCGCATGGCCAGCGACGGACCCGACGCCGTTCTCGCCGACATCATGACTCGAAATGTTCACGTGGTCGCGCCGTTCACGCCGGTAGCTTCCGCGGCCCGGACCATGGACGACAACCGGGTCGGCGCGGTGCCGGTCGTGGACGCCAGCGGCGTCGTGGCCGGACTCCTCTCCCTCACCGATCTGGTGACGCTATTCATGACGGCGCCGCGGGCACCGAGCACCGCTCGCGACGTGATGTCGGCGCCGGCGGTGGTGGCGCCGCCGACCATGCCAGTTGCGCAGGCGGCCCGGCTCATGGACCGGCTTCGCATCAGGCACCTGCCCGTGGTCGATCACGAGGGGCGGCTGCAGGGGATCGTGAGCCGGGGCGACCTGCTCCGCCTCTTTCTACGCGGCGACCACGAGCCTGAACGGCGCCCTTTTGATCGCCGCCGAGACGGGCTAACCCGGCCGCCCGGCGACAAGGGTCGGGCGGTCGCTCTCCGTCAGGAGCGCGTGCGACGTGCTGCCCGCGACGATGCCCGCCAGCCCGCCGAGGCGCCTGGAGCCGACCACCAGGAGGTCGGCGTCGCACCCCGCCTCCGCAGCCAGGGACGTGGGCACAGGTGAGGACATGAGAGTCAGAGAAGCGATGACGCGAAACGTGGTCACGCTGCCGTCGACGGCACACATCAAGGAGGCCGCTCAGATGCTCATCGAGCGCGACTTCAGCGCGCTGCCAGTGGTCGATGGCGCGGACCTGGTCGGCATCGTCACGGAGGCGGACCTGATGCTGCTCGAGTCGCCGGATCCGAGGACCCGCCTGCGGACGGGCGCGAGCATGGGGCCCAAGCCAGTGTTCGTGGCCGACGTCATGAGCCGTGGCGTGATCACGGTCGATGCGGACGCGGACCTGGCCACCGCTGCCGAGCTCATGATCCGAGCCGCGATCAAGCACCTGCCCGTACTCAACCGTGGCCGGCTGGTCGGAATCCTCTCCCGGCACGACATCGTGCGCGTGATCGCGGCTCCGGACGCTCGGATGGAGGACGCCGTCAAAGACCGTCTCCTCGGCGAGGGCAGCGGCCTCGCCTGCCTTGGCGTCCGGGTGGAACGCGGCTTGGTCGAGCTCACCGGCGCCGGCGACATGGTCTCTCGCCGGTTGGCAGACTCGCTGGCTCGGTCTGTCCCAGGCGTGATCGACGTCCGATTCGTCGATAAGAGGAGCTAACCGGAAATCGGAAAGCGCCGCCCGGTCACGTCGTCGATCCGAAGCGCCAGGTGGACCGGCCGCTCGCCGGGCGCCAGGGGCGTTACGGTCTCGGTTTGCAGCGCCACCGAACGATGATCAACCGCTCCGGTGATGTCCTCCAGGGTGCCGCGAACCGTCACACTCCAGGCGCGCCGACCGGAGTCGATGCCATCGATCTCGAAGGCGGCGCTCAGCCTGGTTGCACGGTCAAGGAGCCCGTCGTGCCGGGTGTGGATGACGAGCCCACCCGGGCCAAGCGCGTAGTTGACAGGGACGATGTCGGGCCGTCCGCCAACCAGAATGGCCAGCCGGCCCAGCCCGTGCCGCGCCAACAAAGCAAGGCACTCGTCGCGGCTGAGGACTTCGATGGAAGCGGGTTCCACGCTCATGCGGCCATGTTGTCGCACGCGACGCGTGAGCGGGACAGGCCAATGACCTGTGTCGCGTGGGCCACAGGACCCTCGGCTGCCGGCCTCTATCCAGCGACCATTGAGGCATTCGGAGGTACGCCATGGGCATGGGCTATGCATTCGCTGGGCTCCTGGTTCTGATCGTGATGGTGCCGATCGCCGGCCTTGTGTGGTTCGCCCTCGACGAGCTGCTCACGCACGGCGGACGCGACGGCCACCAACGCCCCGTTTAACGCAAGACGGCACCCCGGAGGTACCAAATGCAAACCATGGTTCTCGCCCTTAAGCAGGCGGCCGAGGAGAACGAGTCCTACCGCAAGGTGGTCTTCACCGGCTCCCACAGCCAGCTCGTTCTGATGTCAGTGGCTGCCGGTTCCGAGATCGGCCTCGAGACTCACCCCGCCGACCAGTTCTTCTACATCGTCGACGGCGAGGGAACCGCGACACTCGGGGGAAATCACTATTCGATCGAGAAGGGCGACGCCATTTTTGTCCCCGCCAGCATCGAGGACAACATCGCCGCCGGCGGCGATGAGGCGCTGCAGCTGTTCACCGTCTACGTCCCGCCCAGCCCCCCGCCGGGCTGGAGCAGAAGGACAGACCGGAACCTCTCGCCGCCGTCACCCGCTGAGTCGGCCCCGCGTCCAGCGGCCGGGTGGCGCGGCGGGCAGGCCAGATAGGACGCCGCGCGTGCACCGCTATCGAAGACGAATAGCGACCGGCGCCCACGGCCGGCGGCCTGCTGTGAGAGATGTTTTACAGACCAAGTCTGGGCCAGATAGGAGTGCCCTGTTAGTCGATACCTGACGGTCCGAGTTCGACAAGAGTGGTGGACCCGAGGGGATTCGAACCCCTGACCTTCTGAATGCCATTCAGACGCGCTCCCAGCTGCGCCACGGGCCCACGGCTCTGGGAACCTAAGATTCTAACGAGGCTCCTGACGGCCCCAGCCACCGGACCTCCCGTCCAGCCTTCCCCACATTAGTAGGGAGGCGCGCGCGCAACCATCGAATAGGATCCGCCCGATGGGAGGGAGGCAGAAGGTTCGCGCGCTCATTTCGCTGCGCTGGCGGGCCCTCATCGTCACCGGCTTCGGGCTGATCATCCTCGCCGGGCTGGTGGTCTTCGACAACACCAACGAGCTGCGGCTCCTGGCCGCCCAGCGCGACCTCGAGACCGCGAGCCAGCTCGAGACCGACAACCGCGCCCTGACCGACGCCCTGGCCAGTGCCAACTCGGCCCTCCTCGGCTACGCCGCCGGCGCCCCCACCGCGCCCTCTCCGCATGCCCGGGAGGAGCTGCTGACCGAGTACCTGCAGGCGGCCACCGCCCTGAACTCGGCGCTCGACCAGGTCGACCGCGACGCCCCCGCCGCCGACTTCGTGAGCCAGGAGCAGCCGGTCCGGGAGGTGGTGACCCGCTGGCAGAGCTGGGCCGAGAGCACGCGGCAGGCGGTCGATGCCCGCGGCACCGTCAAACCGGCCGCCGGCCAGCTGCTGCTGGACCAGTTCCAGGCCGCCGAATACTCTTTCACCCGGTCGCTCACCGCGGCCAACGGCGGGGCCGCCCTGGCCCTTGAGCAGCGGCGTGCGGAACACGTTCACTTCTTCTACGGAGCCCTCGGCACCGAGGCGCTCGTCATCGTGCTGCTTGCGATCGCCGTCATCCACGGGCTTGTGAACCCGATCGGGAGCCTGACCCGAACCGCCGAGGTTCTGGCCGCCGGCCGCCCCATCCACGTTCCCTTCACCAGGCGCAAGGACGAGGTGGGCAGCCTCGCGCGCGCCCTCTCGGCCTGGCAGCAGGCGGCCGCCGACGTCGCCCACGTCTACGAGCGCTCACCGCTGGGCATGGCCCGGCTGGACGCCGCCGGCCGGATCCTCGACTCCAATCCAAGTCTTCGCCGCATGCTGCCAGGCGCTCGGTTGGTGGGCGCACGGTACGCGGACCTCTTGGAGGCCCAGGATGGCAGCCGGTTCGATGCCCTCCTGGCCTCCCTGATCGGCGGCGAGCGCGACACCTTCGCGGTCGAGGCCCGCCACCACTCGCCGGCTCGCCGTCCCTTCTGGGGCAACGTCACGGGCGCCGCGGTGCCGGCCCCCGAGGGCGCGGCCGCCGCCTACGCGCTGGTCATGCTGGAGGACGTCGATCTCCGCAAGAACCAGGAGCTGGAGCTCGCCCACCGTGCCGCCCATGACCCCCTGACCGGTCTCCCCAACCGCGCGCTTTTCCGGGACCGCCTGGAGCAGGCGCTGCGCGCCGCCCGCCGCCGCCGGGGTGAGCTGGCCGTGCTCCTGATCGACCTCGACCGCTTCAAGCCGATCAACGACGAGCTCGGTCACCACGCCGGCGACCTCGTCCTCCAGCAGCTCGCGGCGCGCATGGGCGGCTCCCTTCGCCAGGCCGACACGGTCGCCCGCATCGGCGGCGACGAGTTCGCCGTACTGCTCGCCCAGGAGGGAAGACAGGGTGCGGTGGCGGCCGCGCACAAGCTGATGGAGGCGGCCAGCCAGCCTTTCGAGATCGATGGCGTTCAGCGCTCGATCGGCCTCAGCATCGGCATCTCGGTCTTCCCGGCCAACGCCGCCTCGGCCGACGGGCTGCTGCGCCGGGCTGACGCCGCCATGTACGAGGCCAAACGAGCGCAGAGCGGCTACCGGCTCTCCGGCCGAGCGGCCAAAGTGGCGGCCCGCCTCTAGGAGCTGGTCCCGGGTACGGAAACCTGGACCGGAGCCGCCGCCCCGTCCGCCAGGGACCTCTCCAGGGGTGTCCGGAAGGCGGGCACTATGCGGGTTCCCTGGAGCCAGGTTTCGAGCCGCCGCGCCTCGGCTTCGATAGCGCTCGCGGCCTGCTCGCCGGCGTCCTCGAGAAGCGCCGTCACCACCCGCCCCCCGCGCTGCGCCCAGCCGCCCACCACGCGCCCGTCCCACCAGACGGTCGGACCGGCATTGCCCGAGCGGTCGAAGAGCGCGGCGGCGTGGGGGCCGAGGTACCAGGAGCGCTCCTTCCAGCCCATCACCGTCGGATCGAGCGCCGGCAGCAGCGCCGCCGACGGCGGTGGCGCGGCCACCGGCTCCAGGTCGTCAGCCAGGACGTAGCCGGTCCCGCTCTCGAGCTCGACCGCCACGGCCCCGGCGTCGCGCAGAGCCCGCCGCGCCTCGCGCGCGGTCCAGCCCGTCCACCAGCGAACGTCGTCTTCGGTGCCGGGACCGTAAGCCCTCAGCCAAAGCCTGGCCAGCTCGGCCTGGGCCTCGGCGAGCGGCAGCTCGGGCACCCCGCCGGGCAGCCAGCGTTCGACCGGAGACCACCGGTACTGGGAGCTGGTCCAGGACCCCCGGGGTCGCCCGCGCACGATGCGGCCACCGGCGGCGAGCAGGAAAAGGACGCGGGTCGAGACGCCGACCTCGCCCGCCCACGGCCGGTCGCCACCCAGCCGCAGCTTGGCCTGCAAACCGGGGACGAGCGGCGTCAGCTCGGACGCGTAAGCCTCGCCGCGCGACCGGAGCTGCTTGAGGGTGGCCTCCTCGACGCGGCGCAGCCATCCGAGGCCGTCCTCCGTGATGCCTCCCTGCTCGACGAAGGCGGCCAGCCGGCGCCGCTCCCGCTCGGCGATGGTTCGGGCGCAGGCTGAATGGATGACCGGCACCATCCCGGCGGGGACGGCGAAGACGGTCCGGCGCATGCCCAGCATGCGCACCAGGGCGCGGTCGTCGTAGAGCGCCGCCTCGATCTCGGCCACGCTGACCTCGGTCATCCGCGCCCAGATCGCGAGGAAGACCGCCGCCGGGCCGGTGGCGTGAAGGGCGACCAGGGCCCTGGCAACCTCGACCGGGGAGGAGCCAGACCGGCCCAGAAGGTGCCGGGCGGCCAGCCGCGACCGGCGCTCCGCGTCGGAGATGAGCCTCACCTGCGACAGGGTCCCACTTGATACCGGCCGCCGGAGGGTTTAACCTCAGGCTCGCCTCGGCTTGCGAGGCAGTGCCCGGCGCCTGGGGGCTACCGGGATCAAACGACTGCCGCCCAAGGTCTGTGATCTCGGAGGGAGGGCCGCCACCCTCATCCGAGGCGTACCCTCAGCCGGCGAGGCCGAGGTCCGCCCAGCCGGTGACCAGGATGGCCGCCAGCTGCCGCGCCGCAACCTGCCAGGAGGCGGGCGCGCCGGCCCAGGTGAACCGGCCCTGCTCGAGGCTTGATGCCGCCTGCGGCTCGTGGTCGATCTCGACCAGTCCCCGCGCGTTGGGCAGCGTCTCCCGGAGCTCCTCGACATCGAGCCGAGCGTGTGACTCCAGCGCCCGGTTGACGACCAGCACGTAATCCCGCTCGGCCGGGAGATGCGTGCCCACCGCGGCCACCACCGAGGCCGTGGTCGGGCTGCCGTCGGTGACCAGGACGAGCTGGTCGGCCGCCTCCATCGCCGCGCGCGCAAACGGGTTGCGAACCCCGGCCCCGCAGTCGAGGACGAGGATCCCGGCCATCTGCTGGAGCCGCCTGATCACCCTCTCATAGGCCTCCACCTCGAGCGTGTCGACGCGCCCCGGGTGGTCGGGCGCGGGCAGAACCATCAGCCCGTGCGCGGCCCGGCCCAGGCACCGGTCGAGCATGGAGACGGTGAGCGCCGGCTGCTCCAGCACCTGGACCAGCTCGTCCACGTGCACGGCGTCCGCGTTCTCCATGCTGCGGCCCAGCGTCCCGTAGTCGGGGTCGTAGTCGACGGCGATGACGCGGTCGTTGCGGACCATCGCGAGCAGCGTGCCAAGGAGGACGCTGGACGTGGTCTTGCCCACCCCGCCCTTGGGCGAGATGACGGCGATGGTGACGCATCGCCGGAGCCGCGGCGCTGCGATCACGCGATCGAGCTGGCGCCGGTAGTCGGTGCTCTCCCAGGCCTGGCGCGCGCGCTCGACGGCGGTCGAGCGCCGGCCCATGGCGAACTCGGGACGGGGCTCATCGCTGCCCGCCCGCACGGCGCCGGCCATGGTCCTCAGGCGATCGGTGAGGGCCGGCCTGGCCGGCACCGCGAGCTCTGACGCCTCCGCCGCCGGCGTGCCGGCGACCGGCTTGGGCGCGGCCGCAGGCGGCTGCGCCGGTTCGGATGCCGGCGTGCCCGACCGCCGCAGCGTGAGGACCGCCCCGTCAGCGACGTGCGCCTCCCCGAGGGTGGCGTGCGAATCGAGGTCGCCGGCGGGCGCCGCCAGCACCCAGCCCGCAGCGTCCGCCGTCTGCGAGCCCTCGACCATCTCGACCAGAGTCGGTATGAGCTCGGTGACTGCCTTGCCGTCGGGAAGGGCCACGTCGACGCGACGCGTCGGTCCCTCCACGGTCACGAAAACCCGATCCAAAGCCATGCGCTATCCGGGGTTAGAAACGCCCCTGTCCATGAGCGTACCCACTTGGGCCCGTGATGAGGACGATCCCGATTTGACGTCCCGGCGCAATGCTTAGTAAAAATGTGACAGTAGCCGACTCACTTTTGGCCTCAAGGAGGTTTTATGCACTTCATAATCTGGCTGATCGTCGGAGGCATCGCGGGCGCGATCGCCGGCCGCCTCATGAGCGGCCATGGTTACGGCATCGTGGTCGACGTGATCCTCGGCATTGTCGGCGGCTTCGTCGGTGGGTTCCTGCTCTCCCTGGTCGGACTGGGCGGCAGCGGGATCATCTGGACCTTCATCACGGCGCTGATCGGCGCCATCATCCTGGTCGCGATCGTGCACATGATCCGCCGGGAGCCGATGCGGACCCGGACCTACTGAGACCGAGTCGGAGAGGCCCCGCCCGACGTGGGCGGGGCCTTCCTTTCTATCCGGCTCGGCCTGAGACCTCGGACACGGTCGCCTCGATGACGACCCCACCGGCTCGGAAGGTCAGCCGGTCGCCCCGCCTCACGACCTGGTAGCGCCCCTCCCCCACGACCTCCGCGATGCGCCCCCTTTCGACCCGCACGATGACGCCCTCGGGCGATAGGAAGACATCGTCGGAGAACTCCCTCAGGCCGCCGGCCTCGAGTTCGCCCGCCTTCCTCGCGGCGGGCGCGGGCGGCCGGGCGGGTTCTGGGCGCGGCTCCTGGCGGCGACGCAAAGGCGGCGCGGGTTTGTCGGCCACCGCCGGGCGCGGCGCCCGCTCGCGCGCCTGGGCCAGCGACAGCTCAAGCAGCTGCTCGCCCGCATCCTCCATGAAGAAGGCGGAGGAGACCGCGGCGGGGTCGCTGCGCCGCCGCAGGCAGATCGAGCACGTGGGATCGGCCTCGACCTCCCCGGCCATGCCCTCCCCGAACTCCTGCCCGCAGAGCGTGCGCGTGGGCGCGCCGGGCCGCACCGCGGGCGTCAGATGGACCTTGCCCCTGCCCTTCTGGACGCGCTTCAGCTCGATGCCCGCCGCCACCGGCACAGCGTACGGCCGGCGGCCGGCCACCTGGCAAAGTCGAGCGCTTGAGCTGCGCGTCCCGGCCAGGATGGGCAATATGTCCCGGCCCCCAACTCACCCTGCCGGCCTGTCCCTTGACAGCCCGATCCGCGCCCGGAGGATAGGGCTGGCTCCGGGAACCGCGGAGCGATGCATCAGCCACATTCAGGGGGGCGGGTATGCGCTTGAAGAGGCGTCTCTTATTGCTTTCGGTGGTCGCGGCGGCCACTCTGCTACCAGGGCCGGCGGCGGCGTCAGGCCCGAGCGTCTCGCTGGTGACGGCGGGCCTCGACAGCCCTCGGGCGGTCATCTTCATGGGCGGCCAGGCGGTGGTTTCCGAGAGCGGTCATGGCGGCCCGACCTGTTTTGCGCCAGAGCCCGGGTTCAACATCTGCTACGGCGACACATCCCGGATATCGAAGGTCAACAGCACCAGTGGCGCGCGCTCCACCCTGGCGAGCGGGTTCCTCTCGGTCGCGCTGGGTCCGGAGGGCACCGAGGGCGTCATGGGCCTCGCGCTGCGTGACGGCCATCTGCTGGCCCAGGTCGGCGGCACCACTCGGGAGCTGCCACCCGGCGCATTGACGCAGCAGGCAGGGCACCTGATGTCGGTCAACTCCACGTCGGGAGCCTTCCACCCGATCGCTTCGGTGGGAGATTTCGACTTCGACTACACAAAGCAGTTCACCGAACCGACGCCCGGCGTCTACAGCCCGGGCACCCAGGAGCACGACGCCAATCCCACCGGCATCGTGGTCATCGATGACGACGTCCTGGTCGCCGACTCGGGTGCCAACACGATCACGCGTGTGAGCGAAAGCGGGCGCCTGTCGGTGGTGCAGCACTTCCCGTGGAGGGACACCACCCCCACCAACTTCCCGAGCGACGAGGTCCCGACCTGCCTGGCCCAGACCGACGACGATTCGCTCTGGCTGGGCACGCTGGCCGGGCATCTCTACAGGATCGTCGGCGCAGCGGCGTACCCGGTGGTGCCCATGGCCGGCGGCCAGCCGCTCCTAAGCCACGTCACCGGCTGCACGGCCGACGAGGACGGCAACCTCTACCTGGTCAACATGTTCGGGCCCGGGACCTTCGGCGACCGATCGTTCCCGATCGGCAGCGTGGTCAAGTACAACACCGAGTCGCACAGGGGCTCGGTCCTAGCGACGGCCGCGAGCAACCCCCTCCTATTCCTGCCCTACGACGCCGCCATCGGCCCCGACGGCAACCTCTATGTGACCGCCGGCGCGATGTGCGACTCGGCCGGTCACAACCCCTTCGGGGGAGGGCCCAACCCCTGCCAGATCGGATCGGTCGTCGGCGGCCGGCTGGTGAAGATCACCCTTCCCGAATCGGACGAAGACTGATTCCACCCGTGAAGCCCCTCCCGCAACGCGCGGGAGGGGCTCTTTCTTTGCGCTCGGGAGCACGACTCGACAGCCGGAACGGCCAGGGCTGACCTCTCAGGAGCGCCAGACGAGGTAGGCGGGCTGGCGGACGG
Organism: uncultured Actinomycetes bacterium; assembly: GCA_964383855.1. Lineage (GTDB taxonomy): Bacteria > Chloroflexota > Dormibacteria > Dormibacterales > Dormibacteraceae > CAZHAC01. Next base: position 40,608 of record CAYLIP010000003.1, read on the forward strand.
GCCGCCCCCAGTCGTCGGTCGTGGCGGTCTCGACGGTTTCGAGCAGCTGCGCGTGGACGACCACCTCGCCGGCCTTGGTGACGACCACCGTCCCAGGCGCGAGCGCAGCGGCCCCCGGCTGCTCGTACGTGACGCCGGCGGCCAGGGCGCCGCCTCTGCGGTAGTCCTCGACCGGTTCACCGACGTAGTAGGCGTACAGGATGTCGCCGCCCAGGATGCTGGTCGAGACGACGATCCTGCCGCTGGCCGCCGGCCCCTGCGCGAGCGACTGCGCGGCCCGGGCGGCGCGATCGAATCCCGCCTCGTTCCAGGAAGCGATTCGGTCCGGGTAACGGGTGAAGTAGTCGGAGAGAGAGACCGAGGTTTCGAGGGCGATCGCGATCGCGGCCAGCGCCGCCACCGTCCGCAGATGTGGGCCCAGCCGCGAGCGCGCCTCGGCCGCTCCCAGGGCCGCGATCAACAGCCAGAATGGCGCGGCCGGCAGGTTGCGCAGCTCGTGGCCGAAGTCGTACGTGAGCGCTGCCGGCACGGGCGCCATCAGCAGTCCCAGGAGCACAAATCGCCAGAACGGCTGATGGCGGTGCGTCCAGAGGCCGAGCGCGCCCAGGGCGAGCAGCGGCGCCAGGCTGATCAGCAGCTCACCGCCCTGCCGGAAGTAGGCCGACTGAAAGAGAAAGGTGATGCTGAAGGCGCTGGTGTACACCCGCCACATGTGGGCGAGCACATCGCGCGGCGAGGCTGCGGTGTTGAAGATCGAGATCAGCTGAAACCGAGCGACCAGGCTGCCGGGATTGAGCAGCGCGTAGATGACCGCCGGCAGGTACACCCAGAGCGCGGCAAATCCGGCCCCGGCCACCGCCCGAAGATGCTGCCGGGCCGGCAGGTAGGCGGCAACCAGCGCCAGGATGAGCAGCGGCATCAGCAGCCGCATCGTCGAATAGGCGTATGCGCTGAGCCCGAGGGCAGCCCCGGCCCAGATGCCGTCGAAGGCCCGCCGGCTGGCATCTGCCCGGTTCCAGAGCAGGAGGAAGAAGAAGAGACAGGCCGGCAGTGCTGCGACCTCGAAGGCGGTGCGGCCGACCGCGAAGAACCAGGGCAGCGTACCGGCGACGGCGAACATCCCGAGCGCCAGCCAGCGATCGCGAAGGCGCGCCCAGACCAGCGCGGCGGCGAGGACCGCGGCCAGCAGCATCAGGCCGGAGCTGACCGAACGCAGCGTAACGATGTCCCAGCTGCCGGTGACCCGGATGGCGAGGGCGGTGATGTAGATCCCGACCGGGTTCTTGTAGTCGCCAAACGACTGGAAATAGAGCGGCCAGGCCGTTCCGTGCTCGTCGTGCCCGTCGACCGCGATGCCGCGAGCGGCGTAGGCGATCCCCGCCTCGTCGACGAAGAACCCTGAGGGCGCGCGGTCGAGGGCCACGAAGTGCAGGAAGGCGACCGCGGCGAACAGCGCCGTGCCCGCCGCGAAAGTCTCCGGACTCAGCCGGACCTGGATTCGGCCCAGCCAGTCAAGAGCTTTCCGGTCTAGGCGCACCTCACATCGCCGTCGAGATTTCCACTGGGGAACTGGACCAGGCGCACGGGACCCCCGGAGAAGCTGTGGGCCGGGCTGCACCAGGTGCCGGCCTGCGCGGCCGAGGAGGCCCCGGCAACCCAGTCCGGTGCGCCCCCGACCACGGCGCCGCCGGTGATCTGGCCCCACTGGAGGGCGGTCGAGTAGACGCCGGCGCCGGCCACGCCCTGGGACCGGAGGTAGTCCAGCCCGCCCTGCACGTCGGCGGCGTTGGCGGCCGCGTCCCCGTTCCAGCTGTTGGCGGTCTCGACGTCGGCCCACCAGCTGCTGCCGGCCGCCGCCGCCGCGCCGGCGGCAGCGACCGCGAGCGAGTACGCGTAGGCGGCGGCATTCCAGCCGTAGTCGTAGGCGCAGCCGGCATCGCTGGCGCTGGCTGGATCGGCGCAGGTCCTGGGTCCGCCCAGGTTCCAGTGCGTGCTGATTGGGCCCGGGTTGGCGGTGTTCATGTAGAACGCGGGCGCCTGCGGCCGGCTCGCCGCCCAGCTGAACTCGGAAGCCAGGCAGGGGTTGGCCGACCAGGCGATCCCGTCATTCACGCCCACCACGCCGAAGCTGCCGCCGTGCGGCATTCGCGAGGTGCACTGCGGGTAGGAGACGTCATAGCCGGTCACCAGGCTCGTGCCGGCGGCGGCCGTCTTGGCGGCGGCGGATACGGGCGAAATCGCCGTGATGGCGGCGGCCGCCATGAAGGCGAGTGGTACGGCGACCAGGCGGTTGGGCATGCTGAACTCCGGGGATTGGGTCTGCCGGCGGGAGGGCGGAAGTATATCCGGCGGCGGCGGCCGCCGGGGCGTGCCGAGGCGCGCTGCGCGGGCCATCAAATGCCGGTAACGTACGCGTGTTACGGAGATCGGATCGCCCGGCGGCAAGAATGATCAGAGAGAACGAGAGTACGGACGAGACCGACCCGGTAAATAACGCTCTCCAGCTTGCCCTGGCCGACAAACTTCACATCGACCCCGACGAGCTGGCGGGACTGAGGAGAGAGGCGGCGGCGGCGGCTCTCAACCATTTTGTCGCGCGCGGCCTGGGGCCCGAGCAGATGCCGCAGTGGCTGGACGTCGCCAGCGACGAGCAGCGCGCCGAGATGATCGCCTATGGCATCCGCCAGGCGCTGGCGTTCGAGCTTCGAATTCCCTCCGAATATCTGGACCGCGTCAGCATTGCGGGCGCGGCTCACGCCCTCGAACAGATTCGCAGCCGGCGGATCGCGGGCGAGCATTCGGCCAATCTCTCGGTGCGGTCGGCGCTTCTGGAGGACGATCGCCGGCTCGCCGAGCGGATGCTGCACACCGTCCTGGGTGAGGCCCTGAACCTGCCCGCGGAAGCCGTGACAGACGTGCGGCCCGAGCTGGCCGCCCGGATCATCGGACGCGTGCTCGAGCTGCGCCGGCGGCTGGAGCCGGTCCAGCCGATCCCGGCCCAGGAGGCGCTGCCCGACCGGCGGGACATGGTGGCGCGGGTGGTCAGGGACGCGATCGCCCAGGACATGGCGATCCATCCCCGGATGCTGGGGGCCCTCGACGCCTCGACCGCGGCGATCATGCTGGGCCGCTTCACCGAGGCCCGGCGGACGCTGCAGACGCTGCGCTCGAACATCACGATCGATGAGCTGACCGGTTCGCTCCGGCGCTCAGCCGGCGAGGCCGAGCTGGAGCGGGAGATCGCACGCGTGCGCAGGACAGGCGAGGCGCCCCCGGTCGTCGCCTTCCTCGACGTCGACTCGCTCAAGATGGTCAACGACGAGCTCGGCCACTCGGCCGGGGATGACCTGCTGCGCTCCCTGGTCGGATGCCTGATGGCGCGCCTCCGCACCTACGACTCCGTCGTTCGCTGGGGCGGTGACGAATTCCTGGTCATCCTTCCTCAAACGACGCTCGAGGCTGCCGAGACGGTCATGGGCGACGTGCGCCAGCTCTTCCACGAGCGGTCGGGCGCGAGCTTCAGCTACGGGCTCTCCATGCTCGAGGACGAGGACGGCCCCACCGAGATCGTGGAGCGGGCCGACGGGCGCCTCCTGACCGCCAAGCGGCGCCGGCACGCCGACCGGGACCGCCCGGAGGGAGCCGCCGAGCCGGCGTCGCCGCCCGAGGCGGCCACGGCCGGCCCGATCATCCCGGCGCCCCTGCCTGCCGACCAGCCCCCGCCGGCCGCCGGTTCGTCCACGGCTCAGCCGGCGGCTGGCGGCAAGAAGCGAAAGGAGCCCGTCCGGGACTTCCTGGCCCGGCTCTTCGGGCGCCGCCCCGCCTGAAGCCGATCCCCGGCTAACCGCAGGCGGGTCCGTCGACCTCCACCGGCTGCGAAGCCGCCGCCGCGGGCGCCGAGGTCACCGCCACCAGCCAGCCGCCATGCCCTGGGGGAAGTGGCGCGGTGGTGCTGCCGATGACGGTGTTCCAGCCGGCGGGAGCCGTCATCGCGTTGCGCCCGACGGCGGCGTCGGCACCGGTGCAGCGGTCGTGGAAAACGAACGACCAGGCGAACGCTGTGCTGGCGCGGGAGCCGGTGAAGCCGATGAGGACGCTTGCGGCACAGGCGGCGCCGGCGCGGCAGGGCGCCGCCGTCGTCATCTCGACCCGCTGGATCGGCCCCGCGGCCAGGGGGCCGAGCGCAGGCGGCGTGGGTGCGGCCGGCGAGGGCGTCGACCGCGGCTCGGACCTGATCACCGCATCTGCCACCGGCTCGGTTCGCTCGGCGCTCGTCCCCGGCCGCGAGGCCGGCCGGCCATGCGTCGCCACTCCCGCTCCCAGGAGAACCGAACCGATAACCACCGCCAGCGCCGCGATCGACACCAGCGGAGCCCGCGACCTGGCCGGCGCCGGCGGCCGGGCAGGAGGGCGGGCAGGAGGGCCGAGGCTCGGCGGCCTGGCGGCTGGTCGGGTGTCGGCCGCCTGCCACCGGACGGAGCGCACCACCGCGCCCAGCTCCTCCCGGCTGCTGATCGCCCGGTCGCTGGACAGGCCGCCGATGGCATCCCGGAACAGCTCCGCCGCCCCGGCCGGGTCCTGGCCGAAGGCGCCCATGGCCAGCGATTCCAGGGCCAGCCCGAGGCGGACGTCGGCCGGGGCCTCGAGCCAGCTCGAGCCGTTGGCGGCCGGTCCGGCCGCCGCCCGGCTCAGCATCCGTCCCACCGCGCGGGCGCCGTGGAGGTCGGCATCGGCGGCGGCCCGCCGAGCGCCGCCGCGAATCCGCACCCGGCCCGCCGCGTCGACGGCGACGTCGGCCGCGCCCAGGCGCCGGCCGGTTGCGGGCGAGCCCTCGCGCGCCAGGCATTCGAGGAGGTCGGAGGCGATCACGGCCAGGCTCTCCGGCTTGATGCACCCCATCTGCAGCAGCCTCTCGAGGGAGACCGATGCCGAAGCTTCCGCAGGCGCCTGGGGGCGGCGTAAAGGTGCTGAGACGACGACTTGCGTGGGAACTCGCGCAGGTTACATCGACAGGCGGCGGCGTGGCGGCGCCGGGGGTGGGGCGGACCGTCCTCAGCCGAGGAGTGCGGCCCGTGACTCGAGATAGCGCTGCTCGGGAAGGCTGAGCGTCCTCCGGGACGCCCTCAGGTAGGCCTCGCGCGCCCCCTCCAGGTCGCCCGACATCTCCAGCAGGTGCGCGCGGACGGCGTCGGCGCGGTGATGGCCGGCCAGCACGGGGTCGGTGGCGGCCGCCAGCTCGTCCAGGCCGGCCTGCGCTCCTCGCACCATGGCCAGCGCGACGATCCGGTTGAGCGCCACCATGGGGCCGGGGCTCAGCACCTGCAGCAGGTCGTAGAGCTGGAGGATCTGCCTCCAATCGGTCTCGGCGTGCGCCGGTGCCTCGTCGTGCAGCGCGGCGATCGCGGCCTGCAGCTGGTAGGGACCGACCGGCTTGCCGGCCAGCGAATCCGTGATCAGGGCCACCCCCTCCGCGATCTTGGCCTGGTCCCAGAGGCCTCGGTCCTGGTCGCGCAGCGTGACCAGCCTGCCCTGGGCGTCGATCCGGGCGGGACGGCGGGCGTCGGTCAGCAGCATCAGCGCCAGCAGGCCCGCCGCCTCGCCGTCCTCGGGCACGCGGTCGCGCAGCAGCCTGGCCAGCCGGATCGCCTCGTCGGAGAGGTCGACCCGCAGCAACCGCGGGCCCGAGCTGGCGGTGTATCCCTCGTTGAAGACCAGGTAGAGAACATGGAGCACGGCCGCCAGACGCTCGGCGCGCTGCTCGGGCGGCGGCATCCTGAAGCGGGCGCCGGATTCGCGGATGCGCTCCTTGGCGCGGCTGATCCGCTGGCCGATGGCCGGCTCCGAGACCATGAACGCCCTGGCGATCTCGGCCGTCGTCAGCCCGCCCACTGCGCGCAGCGTCAGGGCCACCTGGGAGGCCCTGGTCAGCGCCGGATGGCAGCAGAGCATGAGCAGCGTGAGCGTGCCGTCCTCGGCGGGGACGGCTTGGGCGCCGTCCGGCTCCATGCGGGCCGCGACCTCCTCCCGCCGGCGGCGCGCGCGATCCTTGCGCCAGGCCTCGACCAGCCGGCGGCTGGCGACCGCGGCCAGCCATCCCCCTGGGTTGCGCGGCACGCCCTCAGCCGGCCACTGCAGGGCGGCCGCCAGAAGGGCCTCCTGCATGGCGTCCTCGCACAGGGCGAAGTCGCCGTGGCGGCGGAGGAGACGGCTGAGCACTTCGGGAGCCAGCTCCCGGAGCAGGGGTTCGAGCGGCACGCCAGCGCTCAACCGCTCCTCTCCGCCGGGCTCAGCCCTCGGGCTGGCTGTAGACCATGGTCGGGCGCACCTCGACCAGGCCCAGGCGCGCCTCCGGGATGCGGCCTGCGATCTCGACCGCTCGCTCGAGGCTGTCGCAGTCGACGATGAAGAGGCCCGCCAGCTCCTCCTTCACCTCCGCAAAGGGCCCGTCGGTCACCAGCGTCCGTCCGTCCCGGACGCTCACCCGCCTGGCCAGGGAGCGGTCGGCGAGCGCCTGGGTTGCGACCAGTTCGCCGCGCGCCGCGAGCTCCTCCTTCAGCTCGTCGTAGACGCGCAGGCCGCTCGCGCGGTCGGCGTCGGACATCGAGTTCCACACCGCCATCGCCTCGGGGTTGTGGTAGATCAGGACCACGTAGTTCATCTTCTTCAGCTCCTCCAAATGAGACCAGCAAAAGGTCTGACGCCTCAATGTCGAAACCGAGCCGCCGGTTTCGACATCCGGTTGAAAAAGGCCTCCACAGGAGAGGCCATTTCCAAGGAGAAGCGCCATGATCAGCCTGGACTACCCTGGACGCACAGGCATGGAAGGGGCCGGCCGGATCGGCATCGACCACCATCTCGAGAGCATTCCGCCCGCCGTTCGCCCGATCGTCGAGGCGGCGCTGGCGACCGTGCGCTCGGTGGCGCCCGATGCAGAGGAGGTCGTCTACCAGAGCCGCGCGCCGCGCGGGCGGAGCGCCATGTGGAAGCTGGTCCACTACCGCGTCAACGGTGCCTACGTCGCCGGCATCGGAACCTTTTCCAGGCACTCGACCCTGTTCTTCTACCGGGGCCGGGAGCTGCGCGACCCCGGCCGGCTGCTGCAGGGCGGAGGCAGGGACTCGCGCTTCGTCGCCCTGCGCACACCGGCGGACGCGCAGACGCCGGCGGTGGAGCGGCTCGTGCGGGAGGCATTCGACCTGGCCAGGTCACCCGAGCCCGCGCCCTGAGGCTCGAGCCACATCCAGCCGTCTCGGGCGCCGCGGCCGTCGGGCGCTCACAGCGGCCTCACAGGCTGCGCCCACCAACCTCCCATCGGCGGCGGCCAGGATTGACCGCATGAAACTCAAGGTGGCGGGGAGCGTCGCCGCCGCCCTCGTCCTCCTGGCCGCCGCCGGCTCCTATCTCTACTTCTTCTCCGGGCTGCGCTCCGCGCCCAGGGCGCTGGCTCTGGCGACACCCACCGGCCAGACGTCCACCTCGACGCCGGCGGCGGCGACCGGGCCGGCCGGAACCTGGACGGTGTCGCCGGGCTCGGTGGCCCGGTACCGCGTTGACGAGGTGTTCGCGGGCGCGGCCAGCAGCCACCAGGCGGTCGCTGAGACCTCCGAGCTCTCCGGCTCGCTCAACATAGTTGGCGCCGCGGGCCAGGCGACGCTGGCCAGCCTCACCGTCACCGGCCACCTCACCGGCCTGCACAGCATCGACAGCGTCGCCGGACTCAACGTGAGCCAGCGCGACCGCATCGTGCAGGGCCAGCTGCAGACGTCCCAGTACCCCGACGCCACCTTCTCGGCCCGCGACGTCCAGCTGCCGGCCGGCCTGAGCACCGGTGGCATCGCCGTGCCCGGACAGCTGACGCTGCACGGCGTCACCAGGCCGGAGACGATCACGATCAAACAGGTCCAGGTTGGTGAAACCGCGGCCGAGGTCGTCGGTCAGACCACCTTCAACATGAACGACTTCGGGGTTCAGCCGCCGTCCCTGCCCATCACCAGGGTTGAGCCCGAAGTCGTGCTCGAGTTCGACCTGAAGCTGGCCCGAGCGTAGCGTCCTTTGGCCATCGGCGCGCGAGTTGGCGCGCGATGAAGCGGACAAAAAAATGACCCCGACGGAACCGCCTCCGCTCCGGCCTTTCGGCCGTCCCGGAACGTTTTCCCTCGGGGCCGTGACGAACCTTAATGGAGGCCGGGGCCGGCCGGCAAGAAATTAATTTCCGCGGTCGCCAGGCTACGGCAGGTTGCCGCTCGACCCTCGCCAGATCGTCAGCGCGAGAACTGACCTGAGGGCCCGGAGACCAGGACCGGAAACTCCTCCACGGTTCGGAACCCGAGCGCGTCGTAGAGCGGCTTCCCGGCCGGGGTGGCCATCAGGTAGAAGCGCCGCGCCCCGGCCGCCGAGTGGTGCGCCAGGGCGGCGGAGAGGACCGACCTTCCGGCTCCACGGCGCTGCCACCGCGCCGGGGTCGCCATCGACCACACCCCGACCGTTTCACCGCCGGTGGTGGTGACCGCGCTCTGGGGAACGCCGTCTTGGGACGCGATGAAGAACGCGATGTCGGGTGCCTGCAGAAGTGACGGTGCCGCAAAAGCGCGCGCCACCCAAACCCTGTCGAGGTCGAAAGCGGAGGCGATCAGGCCGGCCAGGACGGCCATCCGCTCCGGCGTGCGGACCCGCTCCACGGTGAAGCCGCGGTCATCCGCCGGCGCGACCGGGGCCTCGAGCACCATGAGCGGCGCCAGGCCGGTCTCCGTGAGGCCCCTTTTGCGGGCCTGGGGCAGCACCCACTCGGCGGCGGCGCCGGAGGCCATGAAGACGGCCGGCAGGGAGAGCTCTTCGAGGCGCTCGAGAAAGCTCACGAAAGCCGCCTCCTCCTCGACGCCGCCATCGATGAGCGCAATGTTGAAGTCCGCCGAGGGACCCCCGGTCACCGTCAGAAGGGCGCGCCCGCGAAGCCAGAGCTCGGCGTGCTCGGACCAGCCGGCCATGTTCAGCAAAGCCCTGCGTGCCTCCGCCCACAGCGCCCCCGCTGGGACCACGAGAGCAGTCGAGCAGACGCGTGATGGACCGTCAAGCGCCGTGCGGCCGCGAGTAATCCCTTGCGCCAGCAAGGCGCGAGCGAGACGCCCGGTCCCAGGCGCTGCGGGCCTTCGAGCGCCTGGAGAGCGGGCCTAGCCGGCTACGGGGTCAGGCCGGGCTGACGCGCCGCCTCCCGGCGGTCGCCCTGGCCGCCGCGTTCGGTTCACGCCGCCGCGCCGCGCTTGTCAAGCGGAGTTGCGATGTCCCGGGCGGCCCTGGGCCGGCACCGCCGCCGCCACGCCTTGCGTGAGCGCGATGACGCGCCGGCCGGCTCTCGCGGCGGTTCCGTACAGGCGGTGCCCATCAGGGACTGGGTGACTGACCCAGGCAGGCCGGGACATCTATCTATTAGCTGGGCCCCCGGCCCATCGCAGACTGCGAGCCGCAAAAGGAATGGAGGGCCGACGCCGGAAGTGATACGACGAGCAGTCCTGCCGCCACCCGCGCCCATCAGCCCGGGCGACCGCCCGCGGTCGGGGCTGACCCGCGTGTCTCCGCCCGGAAGCCGGCGCGGACCGCACCAGCTCGGCCACCAGGCCCCAATTTCAGTTCTAGGAGCCAGCCCATGGCAACCTCGCGAACCGTAGTTTCCCCCCTCAGCACCGAGGTCTCCCCTCGCCGCCGAAACATCTTCGTGATCGGCGTCGGGCTGGCCGTGGGCGCCTTTCTGCTGACGTTCCTGCTCGGCTCGGTCCTGCTCACGCGGGCCGAGATCTCGGGCGGCGTCAATGTGGTCGTCGCCAACACCGACATCGCACCGCGGCAGTCGCTCACGCCCGAGATGGTCAGCGTGGTCAGCTACCCCTCCAAGCTGGCGCCGGCGGGCGCCGTCACCACGGTTGGTGCCGCGGTTGGCAAGTTCCCGCTGGTCGCGATCGCCAAGAACCAGCCGCTGACGACCGGCCTCCTGGCCGCCTCATCTGAGCTGGTGACCCCGGCCACCAACCAGTACCTGCCCATCCCGCATGGGTACATCGCGCTCACGATCCCGACCTCCGAGCTGGAGGGCGTCGCCGGTTACATCGCGGCCGGCGACTACATCGACGTGATCGCGACCGTGAACACTGCCACCTTCGGTCAGCAGAACAGCAAGCAGGTTGCCAAGACTGTTTTCACGAACCTGCACGTGATCCGGGTGGGACCGCAGAGCGCGAGCAAGGACAGCACCGCGGCCGGCGTCTCCTCCAGCCTCACCGTCGTCATCAACTCGTGCGACGCCGAGATGCTGAACTGGCTGGTCGGCAACGCCTCTCTCAAGTACGAGCTGCGCTCATACAAGGACTACGCTCCCGCCGCCACCGCACCCGATCCGGCCTGCCCGAATGCGGGCGGCAGCGCGGGCATCGGGCCCGCCAACGTGGATGGGCGCTTCGGGTTCACCAAGATCTGATGAGCTCTCGGATCGCTCGGGACCGGCGGTGACCGATGCTGCAGAGAAGCTACGACCCCAAGGCGCAGGAACGATTGCAGCCGGCTGACGCGATGTCCGGGGAGACATGGCGCAATCGTTCCGGCCGGTTTGTCAAGGCGCGGCCCGCGGAACTGCTCCGGCGCGTGGCCCTGCTGGCCTCGGCCAGCGTTTTCGCGGCGGCGCCGGATGACCGGCTGCGCGCCCTGGCCCGCCGCCTCCGCGCGCTCGAGGTGCCCGCCGGGACCGTCGTGCTGAGCCCCGGTGAGCCCAGCGGCAGCATCTTTTTCATCAGCTCCGGCAGTGCTCGCGTGGAGGCAACCGCCCCAGGCGGCGCCACCGTCCCGGTCTATCAACTGGGCCGGGGTGACTTCTTCGGAGAGGGCGCCCTGATCTCCGACGAACCGAGCCGCGTGACCGTGGTCGCGAACTCCGACCTGAGCCTGCTCCTGCTCGACCGGCAGAGCTTCTACTCGGTGTTGAGGGCGGATCTCGAGATCGCCGACGACCTGAGCCGGATCCACACCCAGCGAAGCGCGGCCGCCGATCAGGCGCTGGCGGCGCACGCGGAGGCGGACGGCGGGCCCCGAGGCGGATCGCTGGTCTCGGTCTACTCACCCAAGGGAGGCGTCGGCCGCTCGATGGTCGCCCTCAACCTGGCCGCGCAGCTGGCCGCCGTCTATCCGCACGAGGTCGTCCTCCTCGATCTCTCCTTCCCCTTCAACCACATCGCGCTTATGGCCAACCTGGTGCCGCCCACCAGCCTCGCCCGAGTCGGGCAGGCGCCCAAGTCGGACTTCGAGAGCCGGTTGGCGAGCGCGATCATCCAGCACCCGAGCGGGCTTCGCGTGCTCGCGACGGTGCTCAAGAACGAGGAGATCGAGCTCCTGAGCCCGGGGCTGATACTGGCCGCGCTCGACGTCCTCCGGGCCGATCACCGCTACGTGATCGCGGACCTGAGTCCGGCGCTCAACGAGATCGCGCTCAGCATCTTCGACCGCAGCCACGACATCGTCGTGGTCGTCACGCCCGAGCTGACCGCGGCCAAGGCCGGCGGCGACCTGATCGAGATCCTCCGCCGGCTCGGGATTGCGGCCGACCGGATCTCGGTCGCCCTCAACAACCGCGCTCCCAAGCCCCCCGTCACCCGAGAGGCGCTGGAGCGCCTGCTGCACCACCGGGCGGCGGTCGAGATCGGTTACGAGGGCAACAAGCTCGACGAGGCGGTCTTCCGGGGATCGGTGCCCGTCCTGGACGAGCCCGGCGGGGAGATGGCGCGCGCGATGAGGCAGCTCGGCGGCATCCTGGAATCGCACATCGAACCGGCGGCGGCGGTGTCCCGTGGCTGAGCCGAGGGCGGTCGCCCCGTGCTGAGCATCTCCAGGTTCACTGCCCAGGGCCGGCGCCGGCGCTACAGCGCGCGCCTGCGCACCGCTCTCGACCTGGCGGCCTCGGCGGACGGGCGGGTCGAGCCGCTCGACATCGAGGCGCATTCGGACGAGGTCCTCTCGGTTCTGCGTCAGCTCGCGGCAGGCTCGAGCGCGACGTCTCCCACCTCGCTGCGGTTGATGAACGCCGTCCTCGACGGCAGCGCCGGGCCCACGCTCCTGGACCAGCTCAGCCACAACCGGGCGGACGTCAGGAAGGCCGCGGCCCAGGCCTGCGGGCTCCTGCAGTTGGAGATCGCGGTACCGGTCCTTGCGGTCCTCGTCTCCGATCGCGACCGCAGCGTTCGGGTGGCGGCGACCGCGGCGCTGGGCCGGATCGGAGGACATCGCGCCGCCGATGCGCTGATGCGCGCACTGCGCTCACGGCGCCTCCCGATGTACCGGCTCGTGATCGCGCTGGCCCAGGCCGCACCCGACTTCTACCTCGAGGCCGGGCTCCTCGACGAGGGCGACCAGGACCTGGCGCCGTGGCTGGCGATCGCGCTCGGCCTGCGCCGGCGCTCGGTGGGTCGCGGGCTCCTCGTGCAGCTGCTGGAGGCGGACGACGCGCGCGTGCGCGCGTGCGCCTGCCGGGCGCTCGCCTGGAGCGGCAACCCGGTCTACGCCCCGCTGCTGATCGAGCGGCTGCGCGACGGCGAAGCGTCCGTCCGCGAGGCCGCGGCGCGGGCGCTCCGGCGATTCCCCAATCCCAACGTGGCGGCGGCCGTGGCCGGCCTGATCGGGACCCAGACGCCACCCACGGCGGCCATCCTGCGCGGCCTGCTGGCGCGCGTCGACCGGACCTGCGGGACCAGCTTCCTGGCCCCGTCGGCGGCGGAGGCGCCGGTGACCAGGGTCGCGCCGGCCCCGGCGCCGGCGGCGCCCATCTCCATCCCGCTGCAGCTGCCCCGCCCCCTCCCGGACCCGGCGCCGCCCAGCTCGCCCGCGCGTCGGTCGGCGAGCCCGGC
>CAYLIP010000003.1:53585-67088 GCA_964383855.1 uncultured Actinomycetes bacterium
CCCTCCCGGACCCGGCGCCGCCCAGCTCGCCCGCGCGTCGGTCGGCGAGCCCGGCGGCTGCCACGCCGCAGGCAGCTGTCACGACTCCGGCCCCTGCCGAGCGGCCGCGGCCCGTGGAGCACTCTCCGCTCCACGCCCTGAAGCGCATCATCCGGCGCCGGCCCCAGCCGCCGTCCCAGGAGGTCACCCCGATGCCCACCGCCTTCCCGCCGAGCAGTGGCCTCGGCCACTACCAGCCCGACCCCTCCCTGCTCGACGATGAGCCGCAGCCGCGGGTGGTGCCGTGAGCCTTCGCCAGCGGCTGGCCGAAAGGGGCGATCCATGGGACGGCCTCGAGGTGCAGGACGAGCCGGAGCTCGCCGTGGTCCCCACCGAGGAGCCGGAGACGCAGAGGCGCGAGAGGGAAAATCGCCCCGCCGGGCGCGCGCCGCTGTCCGCCGAGCTGGTCAAGGCTCGCTCCCAGATCCACGACCTGCTGGTCGAACGGCACGCGGACGAGGTGGACATCACCGATCGCGGCCGCATCCGGGTTGCCATCCAGCAGGTCACGGACGCCTACGTGCGCAGCCACGGCCTGATCCTCAGCCGGGCCGACTACGCCAGTCTGCTCGCCTCCCTGGTCGACCTCGTGCTCGGCCTGGGGCCGCTCGAGCCCCTGCTCGAGGACCAGGAGATCACCGAGATCATGATCAACCGGCCCGACCAGGTCTTCGTCGAGCGCAACGGCCGCACCGTCCTCACCAACGTCGCTTTCGAGAGCGACACGCACCTGAAGCAGGTGATCGACCGCATCGTCAGCTCGATCGGGCGCCGAGTCGACGAGAGCTCTCCCATGTGTGACGCCCGGCTCAAGGACGGCTCGCGGGTCAACGTCATCCTGCCGCCGCTGGTGCCGCGCGGCGCCTGTCTCACGATCCGGAAGTTCGGCCAGGGCCGGCTGGAGGGTGACGGCCTGATCCGCATCGGCGCCGCGACGCCCGAGATGATGCGGTACCTGGCGGCGGCGGTTCGGAGCCGGATGAGCATCCTCGTTTCCGGCGGGACGTCGTCGGGCAAGACCACGCTCCTCAACATCCTGTCCGGCTACGTCCCGACCGACGAGCGCGTGATCACGATCGAGGACTCGGCCGAGCTCCAGCTCCGGCAGGAGCACCTGATCACGATGGAGTCACGGCCGCCCAACGTCGAGGGCGAGGGTGCCATCAGCATCCGCGACCTGGTCCGCAACTCACTGCGAATGCGGCCCGACCGGATCATCGTCGGCGAATGCCGCGGGGCCGAGGCGCTGGACATGCTCCAGGCGATGAACACCGGCCACGAGGGCTCGATGAGCACGGTCCACGCCAACACCCCGGCGGACGCCATCAGCCGGCTGGAAACGATGGTGCTGATGGGCGGCACCGATCTCCCCTCGAGGGCGATCCTGAAGCAGATCGCGTCGGCCATCGACATCGTCGTGCAGGTCTCGCGGATGCGCGGCGGCGACCGCAAGATCGTCAGCATCGCCGAGGTCGCCGGCCTGGCCGACGGCGAGGTCCAGCTGCATGAGCTCTTCGAATTCCGCCAGGTGGGCGTCACCGCCGACGGCCGGCCGCGCGGCTTCCACCGAGCCACCGGGAACACCTCCCTGCACCTCGAGCATTTCGCGGCCAGCGGGGAGGCCCTGCCCGAGGACCTCTTCACCGCAACGGCGGCTCCGCCGCAGGGGGTGCTCCAGTGATCATCGTCGTCGTCCTGCTGGCGGCCACCTCGGCGCTCGGCGTGCTGCTCACGCTCAGCGCACTGCTCGATCGCCAGGTGGCGACCGCCCCCGGGTTGCCGGGGACTTCCGCGGGCGGCGGGCTCACCTCGGTCTTCACGCCCCTCACCGATCGCCTGCTGCGCAGGCGCCGGGACCGGCCGTCGAGCACGCTCGTCGACCGGCTGGCGCAGGCCGATGTCAAGCTGCGGCCCTATGAGTTCCTGCTGGTGCAGCTCGGGTGCGCCGGGCTGCTGGCCACGGCGGCCCTCCTGCGCTTCGGTCTGGGCGTCCAGGTGATCGTGTTCGGCCTGGCCGGCTACGTCCTGCCGCTACTCTTCCTCGCCTACCGCCGCGGCCGGCGCCAGCGCGCCATCTCAGAACAGCTGCCGGACACGCTCGCCCTGCTCTCGAGTGGCCTCAAGGCCGGGTATTCCTTTCCGCAAGCGATCGACAACGTGTCCCGCCGGGCGAACCAGCCAACCTCCGACGAGTTCGCGCGGGTCGTCCGGGAGATGCAGATCGGAAGGTCGCCCGAGCAGGCACTCCTGAACCTCGTCCGGCGCGTCGAGAGCGAAGACATGGACCTGGTGATCACCGCGGTCGTCATCAACAGCCAGGTCGGCGGCAACCTGGCCCGCATCCTGGACGGCATCCAGGAGACGATCCGGGAACGGGTCAGGGTCGAGGGCCAGATCGCCGCGCTGACGGCGCAGGCAAGGGCGTCGGGCATCATCATCACAGGCCTCCCCTTCGCGGTCGCGCTGCTCCTCTACTTCGTCGCGCCGGCCTACTTCCAGCCCATGCTCTCGAACGTCGTGGGCTGGGTCCTCTTCGGGCTCTGCCTGGTCTCGATCGCGATCGGCAATGTCTTCGTCAGGCGGATAGCAAGGATCGACGTCTGATGCCGATTTCGATGTTGCCGCTGGTGCTCGGCCTGGTCGCCGCCGGCGGCCTGCTGGCCGCCTTCCTCGCCGTCGCCACCGTCAAGCCGAGCCAGGCCGACATCCTCGAGCGCCGCGTGCGCAGGTACGAGGGTGAGCAGCCGCTGTCGCTCGAAGAGCTGGAGCTGCGCGCGCCCTTCGTCGAGAGGGTGGTGCGGCCGGCCATCGTGCGGACCAGCGAGCTGCTCACGCGGCGAACCCCCGAGGCGACGCGGGCCGAGCTCAACCGGAGGCTCAACCTCGCCGGCCGCCCCCTCGGCTTGACGGCGGCCGAGTTCACGGTGACGCGATACCTGCTCGCCATCGTGCTCGCGGCGGGCGCCGTCGCGGCGGACGTGCTGGCCGGCGCCACCCCGCTCACCGCGATCCTCGTCGTGCTGCTGGGGGCGGCCACCGGCTTCTTCGGCCCCCCCGTGTTCCTTCGCTTCGCAACCACGTCGCGAAGCGCCAAGATCCGGCGCTCGCTGCCCAATGCCCTGGACCTCCTGGTGGTGACCGTGGAGGCCGGCCTCAGCTTCGAGGCCGCCATGGCACGCGTCGCCGAGAAGTACCGCAACCCGCTGTCGGAGGAGTTCGCGCGCGTGCTCCAGGAGACCCGGCTCGGCCGGTCCCGCTGGGAGGCGATGGAGGACATGGCGTCGCGCTGCGAGGTGGACGAGCTCTCCAGCTTCGTCCAGGCGGTGCTCCAGTCGGAGCAGCTCGGCACACCGATCGCGCAGATCCTTCGCGTGCAGGCGGAGGAGATGCGCAGGCGGCGCTTGCAGCGCGCCCAGATCAAGGGCGCGCGGGCGTCGCTGAAGATGCTGCTTCCCATGGTGCTCTTCATATTCCCCACGATCTGGGTGATCCTGCTCGGCCCGGCCGCCCTCTACGTGGCGAGGGTCTTCAGGTAAAAGCCGATGTCCAGGTCCCGCGGCCAGTCAATGGTCGAGTTCGCGATCCTCTCGCCCATCCTCCTGCTGCTGGTGTCGGGGATGCTGGACCTCGGCCGCGCTTACTACTACGAGGTGGTCACGACCGATGCGGCGCGGGATGCCGCGCGGTTTGCGATCGGATATTCCGCGGCCTCCGGAGCCGCCGTGGGCCCGGGAATCGGAAGCGTCTGCGACCGGGCGACGGCCGACCTCGCAAACGTGACCCTGATGGGCACCTCGATCGGCAACGTCAGGTGCGTCACCACGACCAGCCTGCCCGGCACCTCGCGACCCTTCTACCCGGCCGGCTCGGTGCCCGCGCCCTCGGCCAACCAGGCGGTGGTCGTCGTCTACTGCCCGGCCGGCGGTGATTGCTCCACCACGGCGGCTTCGCCCACCAACCAGAAGCTGTCGGTGACCGTCTACTACGGCTTCTCACTCCTGACGCCGGGCATGAACAACATGGTCGGCGGCAGCCTGCTCACCTTCCAGAACACTGCGGTGATGACATCGCTGTGGTGACCGCTCGCCGTTCTCGGGGCCAGGCGATGGTCGAGTTCGCCCTTGTCGGACCGATCGTGCTGCTCCTGCTGCTGATCCTCCTCGACTTCGGGCGCGGCCTTTTCTACTACACGGAGATGGCGGCCGGCGCCCGCGAGGCGGCCCGCCAGGGAACGCTGCTGGCCAACCAGAACTCGAACACGGCCCCCGCCGCGGACGCGCTGCCGACGGTGCGCGGCGTGCTGCCCCAGCTGCAGTCGCTGGCCGTCTTCGGTTACGGGCTCGAGCCCTACGTGAACTGCCGGTCGAGCTCCCCGTCGGGCCCGCCCGCGCGGTGTGCGACCTATGCCGGAAGCACGCGGCTGGCCTCCGGCGGCTGGGGGCCCGGCCAGGTCAACCTCGCCGCCGGCGCCGACACCAACCTGCTCTACGTGTTCGTCTACGAGCTCGACCCCGCATCCGGCAGCACCACGTGGGATACGGGCGCGTCGCCGGTCCGGACCGGCGGCCACAAGCTGGTCGTCGTCGACCTCAAGCTGAGGTGGACGCCGGCCGTGCTCCGGATGGCGGGGCTTGGGCCGCAGCTCACGTTTGACTCGGTGTCGGCCCAGAGGGAGGAGTGGTGAGCCGCCGCCATCGCCGGCAATCCGGCCAGGCGGTCGTGCTCGTCGCCGGCGCCATGACGGCCATCCTGGTCATGCTCGCCCTGGCGCTCATGGGCGGCGCCGTCTACTGGGATCGCCGCCATCTCCAGGAGATCGCCGACTCGGCCGCCCTGGCGGGCACGATCCAGGCCGGCGGAGCCTGCACGCTGGCGCAGGCCCAGGCGGTCGCCGACCGCTCGAGGGACGTGCTCGCGGCCCAGCTCGGACCGGCGGTCACGTCGGCCACGTCGGGCGGCTGCGCGGCCGGCGGCTACGTGTTCACCTACGGCTTCTCGAACGGGACCACGGTGGCGGTCAACTGGCCCTACCTGGGGACGCGAAACGACCGGGTCGGCGCGCTGGTGAGGCACTCCGTCGGCCTCGAGCTGTCCGCCTTCGTCGGCAACAGCGCGGCCATCGCGGCGGGCGCCGTGGCCGAGGCCAGCAACGTCAAGTCGCCCAGCAACTACGCCGTCTACGCCTACACCAACATCACGTGCGGGGGCGCGTCAGCCACCACCATCGTGGGCAGCGTCTACAGCGGGGGAACCATCGACACCAACTGCGGTTGGTACGTGAAGGAGGAGAAGGTCAACGGGACGACCGTCGACTTCGGGGACATCCTGGTCTACCAGTCGCAGCCGGGTTGGAGCCGGGGCGGCGGGCAGTGCACAACGCCGGCGGGGCCGGTCGGCAACGCGATCTGCTCCGACGGCTACGAGCTGACCGGCAATCCCAACTCCACCTGCGCCGCGGCCTACCCGGGCGGGACCGAATACCTGGACCCGGCGCAGCTGGTGGCGGCCGGGGGCGTCGTGCCCAACCCGAGCCCGTGCCCGGGCGCGCACGTCCCCGCCCCGTCCTGGAACCTGACCCCCGACCCCAACACCTCTCCCAGCGGCCTCAAGCAGAACGGCGCGCCCTGCCCGGTGGGTACCGCCGCCATCAGCGACACCACGTATCCGCAGGTCAACATCTCGGGGGCCAAGGGGCCGGTGGCCCGGGCCAGCCTGGCCGTCCCCCAGCCGAGCAAGGGCGGCGACGGCCTCTGGCATTTCCATCCCGGCTGCTACGCGTGGATCGACATCGCCAACGTGCCCGGAGTGACCGCGGTCCTCGACCCCGGCCTCTACTTCTTCAACGGCTTCTTCGTCGCGACCGGCAAGAATGCCGACCCGGCGGGCATCGGAGCGGGCGGCATCGCCCTCAACGCCGGCAACGGGCGGCTGCTCGGGGAGGGCGTCACGCTCGAGTTCGCCAACCCGGCCGGGGGAGCATCCTCCTTCTCGGGCTCCGAGGTCATCGCGACCGGCACCGGCAAGACGCCCTCGGCCTGCGGCAGCGGTCAGACCTGCTCGCTGGGGGCCGACCCGGCCGCGCCGGTGAAGGGCCACAGCTACTTCTCGGCCCCGTGCGCCAGGACCGACCCGGCGCTGGACGCCAGGTGCCCGACCGCCACCATGCCGGCCTGGTGCCTGCAGGTCGGGAGCTCACCCGGCGGGGCTCCGGTTTACGACCCCAGCTGCTACGACGTGCTGGTCTGGGCGCCGCCGCCGCCCGGCCCCCCGGCGGCGATCGGCGGGCCGCTCTGGTTCAAGGGCACCGGTTCCTACGAATGGGTCTACGGCGTGGTCCAGTGGCCCGGCGACTGCGGTTGGACCGCCAACGGGTCCAGCATCCTGATCGGCGCGCTCATCTGCAACACCATCCAGATCCAGGGTGGATCGGTGGCCACCGGTCCCGCCGTCCAGTACGGGCGGACCGGCAAGAACTACATCACCGCGGAGCCCTCGCTGATCAGCTGATCGCGAGGGCCTGGGAGGGAAGGAAATGACCACGATCGATATCTCCGACAGCGAACCGAGCAGCAGCGGCGCGATTCCGCGCTCCTACTATCGGCAGTTCGGGCCCATCGACGTGCCGCTGCGCGACGACCGCGTCACCGAGATCATGGTCATGGGCGACCGCGAGATCTATGTCGAGATCGGCGGCCAGATCCTGCTCACCGACTACCGGTTTGGCTCCGAGGAGGAGCTGCTCGACGTGATCCACCGGATAGTGGAATCGGTCGGCCGCAGCATCGACGAGGACAACCCGGTCTGCGACGCCCGCCTGGCCGACGGCTCCCGCGTCCACGCCGCGATCCGCCCGGTCGCCATCCGCGGTCCCTACCTGACCATTCGCAAGTTCTCTCGGGTGCCGCTGACCGCCGAGCAGCTGATCCAATCCGGCAGCGGCACGGCGCAGGCCTTCGCCTTCCTCCAGACCTGCGTGGAGGCGAAGGCAAACGTCGCCATCAGCGGCGGCACGGGCACCGGCAAGACGACGCTCCTCAACATCCTGAGCGGCTACATCCCGGCTTCGGAGCGCATCGTGACGGTCGAGGACGCGGCCGAGCTGCAGCTCCGGCAGCGCCACGTGGCGAGCCTGGAGACGCGACCCCGCGGGCTCGAGGGCCGGCCGCCGGTGACGGTGCGCGACCTGGTCATCGCCTCACTGCGCATGCGCCCCGACCGAATCATCGTCGGCGAATGCCGCGGCGAAGAGGCGCTCGACATGCTGCAGGCGATGAACACCGGTCATGAGGGCTCGATGACGACGGTCCACGCGAACTCGCCGCGGGACGCCATCAGCCGGCTCGAGACCATGGTCCTGATGGCCGGATTCGAGCTTCCCTCGCGGGCGATACGCAGCCAGATCGCGAGCGCGATCAACATCTTCGTGCAGCTCGAGCGGGGCCGGCAGGGCGTGCGCAGGATCGTGCGCATATGCGAGGTGACCGGCATGGAGGAGAGCACGATCTCGATGCAGGACATCTTCGTGCTCGAATCCGCCGGCCTCTCCAACGATCCCGACGCCGGGCAGGTGCTGGTTCCCACCGGCCTGCGGCCCCGAATCCTGGATCGGGCCGCGCTGGCCGGGGTGGAGCTGCCCGAAGAGCTTGCGGGACTATTTCCCGGCGCCGCCCAGGCGGGCGGCGTGACCTGGGCGGAGCGGTTCTGAGCCGGCTGCGCGAGCGGCAGGCTCAAGGGACGGCTCGCCGGCCGCGATTTCGCCGGCGAGCCGGGTACTGCGCCGCGAGTGGGCGTCCTACGTTTCAGGGAGAGCTGTGTGTCGATCGAGCATCATCAGCGGGAAGAGCTGGCTGACCTTCTGTTTCAGCTGACCATCGCGATTGCCGAGAGCCGGCGTCTGCGGGCAGAGGACCTGCCCTTCGCGGACGCCGACAGCGAGGTCGACCGCATTCTTCGATTTGCTCGCATGCTGGTGGCCGGAGACCCACCGCCGATCCAGAGAAGGATCGAACAGTCAGGCTGACGCCCGGTCGCGACGCCGGTCCGGCCCCGCCTCAGGCCCGATAGTTGCGCCGAACCACCTCGGCAAGCCGGGTGGCCGGAATCGAAGGATAGGAGCGGCGCTGACCGGAGGCGTCGAACGCCATCGGCGCCGTGTCCATCACAACGCCGGCGCGGATCTGCCTGGCCAGGCTCGGGTTGAAGGGGCCCAGCACGGCGCCCATCAACCGCATGACCGGCCTCTGCGCGTGGGTCACCTTGCCGCCGGCCCCGGCCTGCTCTCGGAAGACCTCGACGAACTCGGTCATGGTCAGGTTCTCGGGGCCGCCGAAATCGATCGCGTGGCCTCTCAGGGCCGGCTCCACGGCGGCCAGCTCGACGAGCCGGGCGATGTCCTCCACGGAGACCCAGTTGATCGGGTTGCGGCCCCCGCCGAAGACCATGGTCTTGCCCTTTTCCAGGAGCGGCCGGCCGAGCACCTCGCACCAGGTCTCCATGAATGCGGTCGGCCGGATGATGGTCCAGGCCACTCCGCTCGAGCGCAGGTCCTCCTCGGCGGCGTGCTTCATCCTCATCAGCTCCATCGGGTGGTCGGGAGACGCGTCCTTGACCGACGTCAGGACGAAGTGCTCGACGCCCGCATCGCGCGCCGCCCGGATCAGGTTCCGGTTGCCGTCCCGATCGACGCTGGCCGGGCTGACGCCGCCGGGGCCGAGGAATCCCTGGATGGCGGAGATGACGCCGCTCGCCCCGGCGACGGCTTCGCTGACCGCGCGAGTGTCTCGGACGTCGCCCTCGACGATCTCCACCTGGGGCCCGGCAAGGTGCCGGGCCCGCGCCGGATCCCGTGTGAGGACCCGCACGTCAATACCGCGCCCATTCAGCAGCTGGACCACCCGGGTGCCAAGGCGGCCGGTGCCGCCGGCGACGAGGATCATCGTGCCGGCTGGGCGGCGGCGGGCGGCGCCGGCAGCAAGCCGACCTTGATGAAGAAGTCGGTCACGTCGACGACGTCCCAGTGCTCGGCCAGCCTTCCCTCGCGGAGGCGGAAGATGTCGACGCCGTGTGCGACCACGGGCTGACCGGTCGGGCTGAAGCCGAACCATTCGCCGACGTGCGTGCCTGCGTTGGACCACATGACGGCGGCCTTGTCGCCATCCACGAGCAGATGCTCCACGGTGAAGCGGGGGTTGAACGCGGCGCGGATCATGCCCGCCCGCTGCTTCAGGCCCTCCACGCCCTGAGACTGCCCCGGGAACGGGTTGTGCTCGACAAGATCAGGAAGGGAGATCTCGTCCAGGAGCTCGAGCCTCCCTTCGTTGAGCACTTCCTCATACAGCCGCTCGATCGTCGTCCTGGTGCTGCCGCTGTCGCTTGCCATGTCCGGTTCCTCCTTCACGATCTGACGCCAACGCTCTTTTCGAGGCAGATGATCTTGCCAGGCCGCCCGCGGCGCCATGAAACTAAGTCACCGTTTGGGTCACCACTTTGGATGAGGACGATCGCGCACTCGGCTCCACGCTGAAGCGGCTCCGCGTCGCGGCGGGTATGACGCAGGAGGAGCTGGCCGAGAAGGCCGGCATCAGCGCCCGGACCGTGAGCGACACGGAGCGAGGTCTGCGAGCACTGGTCCACCACGACACCGCCCGCCGGCTGGCCGCCGCTCTCGGCCTCGGCGACGATGAACGTACCGGCTTCGAGGCGCTGGCCCGGGGCCTTCCTCCTCCGGCCACGGGAGCCCCGGAGCCGCGGCTGCCGGTGGTGCCGACGGCGCTGCTCGGGCGCGCCGCCGACCTGGATGCGGTCAAGAGGCGGCTCCAAAGCCCGGACCTGCGACTCCTGACACTCACCGGGCCGGGCGGCATCGGCAAGACCCGGCTCGCGCTCGAGGTGGCGCGTGAGACGGCTGCCACGTGGCCGCACGGCGTGCGTTTCGTCTCGCTCGGCGAGGTCAAGGACGCCGCGCTGGTCGCCCCCGAGCTGGCCAAGGCGCTGGGCGCAGTCGAAACTGGAGCCGGCCTCCAGGAGGCACTCATCAAGCAGCTGGCGGGCCGGCGCGCGCTGGTCGTGCTGGACACGTTCGAGCACCTGTCCGCCGCGGTGCCGCTTGTCTACGCGCTGCTGCTCGGCTGCCCGCAGACCACCTTCATGGTGACGAGCCGGAGCGCCCTGCGACTGCGGGGCGAACACGAGTTTCCGGTGCCGCCGCTTCAGTCGCCGCCGCTCGCGGCCGGCGACCCGGTGGAGGCGGTCCGGCGCTGGCCGGCGCCGGCGCTGTTCTGGGAGCGAGCCCAGGCGGTGCGGCCCGACCTCGAGCTCGACCAGGAGAACGCCATGCTGGTCGTCGACATCTGCCGGCGGCTTGACGGCCTGCCCCTCGCGGTCGAACTTGCGGCCGCCCGCGTGAAGCACCTGCCCCTGGCCACCATCCGCGACCAGCTCGACCACCGCCTCGAACTGCTGGTCGGCGGCGCGCTCGACCTCCCGGTACGGCAGCGCGCGATCCGGGACACGGTGGCCTGGAGCTACGACCTGCTTGACGCGCGGGCTCAGACCCTTCTGCGGCGCCTGGCCGTCTTCACCGGTGGCTGGCGCCTGGACGACGTCGAAGCGGTCTGCGGCCCGGCGGCGGAGCTCGGTGGAGCGCTCGAGGGCGTCAGCGCGCTCATCGACCAGAGCCTGGTGGTGGCCGATCGCTCCCGCCCGGAAGCTCGGTTCGACATGCTCGACGTGGTGCAGGAGTACGCCGCCCGGAGGCTCCTGGAGGCGGGTGAGAGCGAGCAGGTTTCTCGCCGGCACGCGCTGCATTACCTGGAGCTCGCCGAGGAACTCGAGCCGAAGCTCGTCCGGCAGGGACACGAGCGCTGGTTCCACATCCTCGACATCGAGCGCGGGAACCTGCGGAGCGGCCTCCGGTGGATGATCGACCGCGGCGAGACCTCGCTCGCCCTGCGCGGCGCCGTCGCGCTGTGGCGCTACTGGCGGCATCTCGGTGAGTTCGCCGAGGGCAGGCGCTGGGTCGACGCGGCGGTCGGACTGCCGGGGCCGGCGCCCCCCTCCCTGCGCGCCCGGGCGCTCTGGGCCGCGGGCGCCCTCGCCTTTCCGCAGGGAGACCACGAGCGCCTGGCAGCGCTGGCGGCGGAAGCCTTCTCGCTGGCGCGGCTGAGCGATGATCGCATGGACCTCCGGAACGCGCTCACCATGCAGGGCATGGAGCGCATGATTCGCGGCGCCTATTCGGAAGCGCTGCCGCCGTTCCGGGAAGCGGTCGCCATCTGCCGGGAGCTGGGCCGGACCTGGCAGCTGGGCACCTCGTATCTCAACCTCGGCACGGCGCTGCTGCATTCGGGAGACGCGGACGCGGCCGAGGCGGCGCTGCTCGAGGGGCTCGGTGTCTATGAAGAGCTGGGCGACGAGGTCTTCACCGCCCGCATCCACAACACCCTGGCCCATGTCGCGCTCCAGCGGGGCAACGTCGCCGAAGCCGATCGCCTGGCCCGCCAGGGCCTCGCCGCCGCGGTTCGACAGGGCGAGCGGCAGGGCATCGGCGACGGGCTCCAGACGCTGGCCGCGGTCGCCGCGACGTGCTCGGACGCGGACCGGGCCGCAACGCTCGCCGCAGCCGCGGCGGCGCTTCGGGACACGATCGCGGCGCGTCCGGGACCGTTCGACGTGGCGGTTCCCGGCCGATACGTGGAAAGCGCCGCGCGGTCGGTCGAGGGTGACCGGTGGCAGCGCGCCTGGGCGGCCGGCCGCCTGATGGACGTCGATTCCGCGGTCGCGCTCGCCCTTTCGTAGAACCGGTCAGGCCTGGCGGACGCGCCCGGCCGGCCAGCCGTTCAGCTGCCCTCGACCCACCCCAGGGCGGCGACGTACACGATGAACCCGAAGAGGTCGGCGCGCTGTTCGAGCCCGGCGGACTCCTGGACCATCTGATCCAGCTCCTCGGCCGTCGCCCAGCCCTCGGCGATCACGGTGTCCCGGAAGGCCGTCTCCTTCAATTGGTGACCGATGATCATCGGGAGGACGGCCGGCTGCCGTGGCGAGCCCCCGGCGACCTCGGTGCCGGCCGTCGCCTCCGTCCGCGCGAAACCGGCGTCGAGCAGGTGCGCCCGGAGGTCGGCCGCGTATGTCGGGCTTGCCCGATGATGCGCTCGAAAACGGTCCATCAGCTCCTCGAACCGGACTATCACCGGGAGCCGCGGCCGGAAGGTGAACGCCGGGTAGTAGGGGTCCTTGATCGCCGCCAGGCCGCCGGGCCGCAGCACCCGGCGGAGCTCGCGCAGGGCGCGGCCGGGGTCGCTCACGTGTTCGATCACGAAGTGGGCGACCGCGCAATCGAAGCTGGCGTCGGCGAAGGGGAGCTCGTAGATCGAGGCCTTCTTGAACTCGATGTTCTGAGCTCCGCGCTCTGCCGCGGCCTCGGCGGCCGCTTCGAGCTGTCGCTGCTCGATGTCCACGCCGACGACGTGGCCGGGATTGACAAGCTCCGCGAGGCCCACCGTGATCGACCCGGGACCGCAGCCGCAGTCGATGAGGTTCATGCCCGGCCGGAGGTGAGGCAGGAGGAAGCCCAGCTCGTGCTGGGCGGTCCGCTGACCCATCCAGTTCCGGGTCCATTCTTCGTAGCCGTGAACGTAGGACTCCGGTGCGCCGGGCGTGTCAGGCGTCGTCATCGGCGCAAGGGTACCGCCAGGCCTCTCGGTTGGGAATGGAACGGCTGAGGACATCTTCATGGCCCTGGAGGCGGGACTGGGCGAAGGTTGGTATGGGAATCCGGCAGGGTCGATGATTGACATGACCGGCTCGCGTCAGTGATGCGTGGGTTCGGCGGACTGCCCATGGAGGAGAGCCAATGAGTGACAGCGCGGGCAGAAGCTTCGTTCTCAAACCCGGCGGAGGGCGTTTGATTGACCTCGGCAACTTCCAGATGTCAGTCAAGGCCTCAGCAGAGCAGACAGAAGGGGCGTTCACTCTGCTCGAGGCGCAGGAACCGCCCGACTTCGGGCCACCGATGCATACCCACAGCGACGCGGCTGAAGCCTTCTACGTCCTGGAGGGCGAGTACATCATTTTCCTGGGCAGCGAGGAAGCCCGATGTCCGGCAGGTTCCTTCGTCTTCATCCCGGCAGGTGTGGCCCACGGGTTTCGCGTCGGAACGGTCGCAAGTCGAAAGCTCAATCTCTACATTCCGGCGGCGATGGTGGGCTACTTCGATGAGTTGAGCGCCGCGACCAGCGCTGCTCCGGCGACACCCGAGAAACTCAGCGAGATCGCAAGACGATACTCGATGGATGTTCTCGGCGAGGTACCGGAGGGGTACATGTAGCGAGCTGGCGAGCTTTGTCGATCAGCCCGAAGGTTTGTACTTCCGGAACCCGTCGTGGAAGTAGGTGCCGTGGTGGCGCCGGCAATAGAGGGCGGTGTTGGCGAGCACGCTCGGCCCGCCATCCGCCCAATGGACGA
>CAYLIP010000004.1:0-65733 GCA_964383855.1 uncultured Actinomycetes bacterium
ACCGCGCCAGGGGTCGTAGCGGAAAATCGCACCGAAGCTGGCGGCCAACACGTCCCGGTGCACCGAACCGAACCGGGCCAGGATCGGGACGGTCGACAAAGCCATGGCTGTGTCGTCCGTCCAAGGCCATGGTTGCGGTGGCGCATCGCGCTCCCTGATCCGCCTGAGCGCAACGGCCGGCTCGATGAAGAACTGCTCACCGAATGCGTCGCCGACCGAGAGCCCGTCGAGCGCATCGAGCGCGCGGTCGAGCGGAGTTCGTGAGTCCGCCATCGCAGCTAATCGTGCCGCCAAGGGCGATCCCAGCGCTCGCGATGCTTGCGGTGGTGCGCCCGGCAGGAATCGAACCTGCTGCCTTTGGTTCCGGAGACCAACGCTCTGTCCGATGAGCTACGGGCGCGGCGACGCCTGATTCTACCCGGCCGTCGTAGAACCTAAGGCATGGATCCATCGCCCGCGCCGAACGTGAGAACCGCCCTGCAAGTGCGCGAGGTGACGGATGACGAGTACCGGGAGGTCCTCGCCATCTGCGTCCGGGTGATGGCCGATTCAGGGATCCCCCACTGCTTCATCGGCGGCCTCGCGTCGGCCATCTACGGCCGCCGGCGGTCGTCCCACGACCTCGATCTCTTCGTCAGGCCCGAGGACGCCGACCGCACTCTCAAGGCCCTGGCCGGGAACGGCTTCGAGGTCGAGCGATCCGACCCCGACTGGATCTTCAAGGCCGAGCGCGGCGGTCTCCTGGTCGACGTCATCTTCCGTTCCAGCGACGGCACTCTGCTGGACCCCGAGCTCGAGAACCACATCCGGCTGGTCGACCACCTGGGCCTCCGGATCCCGGTGATTCCGCCAGAGGACCTCCTGATCACGAAGGTCTCGGCCTTCCGCGAGGACACCCCGAGGCAGTGGTTCGACTGCCTCGCCGTCCTCGACCACCTGGAGCCGGACTGGGCCTACCTGGTCGAGCGCGCGCGGGGCAAGCCCCATCGCGTGCTCTCCCTCCTGCTGTTTGCCGCCAGCAATGGCTGCCGCGTGCCCGGCGACGTCCTTAAGGAGCTGCTGGAAGCGGCGCTGCGGGTCGACCGGGAGCGCGCCGCTTGATCAGAGTCGCGGCCGTCGGGGACATTCATTACGGGGTGGGTGAGCGGGGAGTCCTCTCATCTCACCTGGAGGAGCTTCGCAAGGAGGCCGACCTGCTCCTGATCGCGGGCGACCTGACCCGGCACGGCGAGCCCGAGGAGGCACAGGTGCTGGCCGGCGAACTGACAGAGCTGGAGATTCCCACGATCGCCGTGCTGGGCAACCACGACTACCACCAGGACCGCCAGGGCGAAGTGACAGCGGTGCTCCGCGAGGCCGGCGTCTGCGTTCTGGAGGGCACCGCGCGCACGATCCAGCTCGATGGCATCCGGGTCGGGGTGGCGGGGGCCAAGGGCTTCGGCGGCGGTTTCGCCGGAGCCTGCGTGACCGAGTTCGGCGAGCCGGAGACCAAGGCCTTCGCGCACCACTCGGTCGTGGCCGCCGAGCAGATCAGCGCCGGGCTCGAGGAGGTGGCGGGCAGCGAGGTCGACATGCGGATCGCGCTCCTCCACTACTCGCCGATCGAGCAGACGCTGGTGGGCGAGCCGCTGCAGCTGTGGCCATTCCTCGGCAACTACCTCCTCGCAGAGGCCGTGGACCGGCTCGGCGCCGACCTCGTTCTCCACGGCCATGCCCACGCTGGATCCAGGGCAGGCGCCACGCCCAAGGGCATCCCGGTCTGGAACGTCGCCCAACCGGTGATTCGCAGGCCGTACGAGCTGATCCAATTGGGGGCATGAGAGCGGTTCGACTGGGAGGGGCTCTGGCCGGCTTGCTGCTGGCCGGCGCGGGGTGCTCGTCACCCGATCTGCCGATCGTGGGGCCTCCCGCGCCGGAGGCGGTGGCGGTCCGCGCCGCCGACCTGCCGCAGGGCCTCAAGCAGTGCCCGGGATCGGGGGCGATCGACGGCTATCTGAAGACGATCCGCGACCGTGACCCAGACTCCTACGGCCAGGTCTCCGACGCCTGGGCCGACTTCCGCCGCAACGGCGCCGACTCGGCCGCGATCACCTCGTTCACGCAGGATCCCTCGGCCTGCGTGGGCACGCTCGGAGCAGGCCAGGGCAGGAGCGCGGCCTCCTTCGTCATCCGCTACAAGGACGCCGGTTCCGCGGCCGCCGCGTTCAAGAAGGGCATCATCGGGTTTCCCTCGCCCAGCGCGGACCAGCAGACGCCAGGCCTCACGGTGGGTACGGCGACCGGGCTGGGAGCCAATTCCTGGGTCTACGACCGCACCGTCGGCGGGCGCGCCGCGTACATAGCCTTCTGGCAGACAGGCCGCTACGACATCCTCGTCTTCACCGCCGACCTGGACTCCAAGGCCTCGTCGCAGGCGGTCGATTCCGTCAACGGCCGGGCTCGCTAAACTTGGGGCTTCCGCGCCCTCCGCGCTTTCGTGCGCGCCTGTAGCTCACCGGATAGAGCGCATGCCTGCGGAGCATGAGGTAGCAGGTTCGATTCCTGCCAGGCGCACCAACACACCGACTCGCTAGGCGGCGTAGTCGCTCGCGGGCTCGGTCCGCGCGGGCATTCTCGGGGTGTTGAATCCCTTCACGATCAGCCAGCTGGCGAAGGTCAGCTCCCAGAGGATGATCGGAATCACGAGCACCTGGCCCGGCTCAAACCCACGCGTCGGATCGCCGACGCCCATCGCCAAACCGGCCGCGAGCATGCCGGCGGCCAGCAACCCCCAAACCGGGAGAAACCGGGGCACCAGGCGAGACGTGTAGAGCAGAACGTTCAGGATGGGGGTCGCTGCAAGATAGGCGAAGGTCGCCATGCGGCCGGCCCAGAACTGCTGCGCCAGCACCACGTCGGCCGATGCCCTGAGCGCGGCTTCGTCGGAGCCGCCGGCCGCCAGGTAGTGCTGGCTCAGCGGGATCAGCGACAGAAGCATTGCCGCGCTCGCCAGCAGGAGCACCCCCTCGACGGCCTTGAGGGCGGCGTAGCCGAGGGCCAGGCCTTCGCCATACCGCTTCAGGACCGGGAAGAGCAGCACCGCGTAGCCGATGAGCGCGACGTCGTTGACGTGGGTGATCAGCGTTCCCGCCACCACCCGCGTCGCGTGCGGATACATGCCGGCAAGGGCGTTCGTGCTGTTCGGGATGAACCCGGCGACCACGGCACCGACGAGGGTCACCAGGTTGCTGAGCCAGAAGAGCGCCCCCACCGCCACCGCCGTCCACCTCAAATCGCGAGTTCCCATGTCTTTCCCCCTCCAGTGACGCTGTTCGTACGTCGTACGATAACTCGTACACCGTACGATGGTCAAGTCGACATGACGGCCATGGACCGGCTGAGCAGAAGCCTGGTGCTGAAAGCGGCGGTCGCTCTGGCGGACCGCGAAGGCATCGAGGCCGTCACCATGCGGAGGCTTGCGGCGGAGCTCGGCGCGGGCGCGATGTCCCTCTATCACCATGTGCCCGGTAAGGGCGCGCTCCTCGACGGCATGGTCGATCTCGTCTTCGCCGAGATCGAGCCGCCCTCCCCAGGCGGCGACTGGAAGCTTGAGCTGCGCAAACGGGCGATCTCGACTCGCGAAGCCCTCCGTCGCCATCCCTGGGCGGTCGGCCGGATGGAATCGACGAGCAATCCCGGACCCAACGACCTGAAGCTG
This sequence comes from uncultured Actinomycetes bacterium, assembly GCA_964383855.1. Taxonomy (GTDB): domain Bacteria; phylum Chloroflexota; class Dormibacteria; order Dormibacterales; family Dormibacteraceae; genus CAZHAC01. The sequence goes on from CAYLIP010000004.1 coordinate 3,698, forward strand.
CACGAGGCCGTGCTCCGCTGCCTGAGGGAAGCCGGCTTCTCCGTTGAGATGGCGGTGCAGGCGTACTCGGTCCAGGACGCCTACATCTACGGCTACGCGCTGCAGGAACGCGGGATGGCCTACGCGACCCAGGACGAGTTCGCGGAAACGGCCGCGAAGCGAGCGGAGGAGGTCGGGGAGGCGATGGAGGACATCGCCCGCGCCTATCCCTACCTGGCCGAGGTCGTCGCGGGCCACGTGGCGCAGCACGGCCACAGCCTTTCTGAGGCGTACGAGTTCGGCCTCGACGTCATTCTGTCCGGCCTCGATCGTCTCCGGACCCCGTGAACGCCGTCGCCCTCACCGCCCCACCCTGGAGCCTGGCGCTCAAGGACGATGGCTCAACCTGCGCCAGACCCCTCCATCGATTCGGAGATGACCCGGCGCCGATCCTGGGTGTGCTCGGTCAGCTGGTGAAGAGGTGAGTCAGCCCGGGGGATGCCGCGAGGACCACCGCAGCCGCGAGAGCCGCGACCGCGATCACGCGCGTTACGAGCTCCCCCCGCGGCAGCAGCTTTTCGGCCGCGATCGCCACCGTGAGCACCAGCATCACGACCAGGTTCATGACGCCTGCCGCGACCAGCAGCACCATCAATGGCCAGCAGCAGCCGGCACAGTACAACCCGTGACGAATGCCCACCTTCGCGTCGCGCAGCGGGCCCCTGAAGCTGGCATACCGGAGCAGCTGTGAGAGGGGCGATCGGCAGTGCGACAGACAGAGCCGCTTGAGCGGCGTGAGCTGGTAGACCGCGAGCCCCAGCAGGACGGCAATCAGCATGAACTGGATCAGGGCGGGGTCGAGCATCAACATTGAATCGACGGCCAGGGCGAGGAAGAAGGCAGGGACGCCGAGCAGCGTCCAGACGAGCAGGTAGCCGAGCGAGAACTGAGCCAACCGCTCGGGTCGCTGCTCGCCCATGGCCCGGGCGTAAAGCCAGGCCACCGGGGCGACAGACGGCAGCATCATGGCGGCCATCATCAGCGCCCAGGCGCCGATGAATTCCACCGGTGCCATCCCCATCGTGGCCCCCATGCCCATGCTTGCGCTCCGGCTGAGAAGGACGACGCCCACCCAGGCGCAGGCGCCGATCATCGTCGCGAACAGCACGTGGCGGTAGGACGGCGCCTTCGCCGGGTGCAGCGATTGCGCCATTAATCGCTCCAGGTGAAGGGCGACGAAAAGGCAGACCCATCCTCATTGTGGAAGGTCATGCCAAAGGCTTCGATCCGGGAGCTGACGGGCTTGTCCACGGTCAGCGTGGAGCTGGAGGGATGGAAGACACCGTCCAGCCGGGTGGGGCGACCGACCCCTTCGGGGATGAAGTCCTCGACCGCGACCTCGATGCCGGAGCCGATCCGGACCGAGTGCCGACCGCCCTCTGACGCGTAATCGATAGGGGCACGCTCGATGCCGAGAACCTTCCCGACGAGCGGTGCCAGCGCTGACATGGGTCCTCCCTTCTGGCCGGAGAAGACGCCTGCGAGCGCGTCCGCCTGCTGGCCTGAGGCTCGTTCATCGATGATCAAGCCCAGGTTCCAGTTGCCGTCCGTCATCTGCTGCGGGGTGTCGGCGACCACTGCGACCGTGAGTCCCGACACGTCGGATCCCTCGATCTCGCCGCTGTCGACGTGGTAGACCAGGACCACCTGGCACCGCTCCTGCGTGGCCGGCATGGTCAGGCTGGTGACCGAACAGGGGCAGACCCAGCGGCAGTTGCAGTTCTCGAAGTACGTTCCCTTCAGGTTCCAGCTCATCGGTCGAACCCCCTATTGGCGAATGGAAACGGACCGCTCGGTCGTCAGTTCGGGGAACATAACACGACAGGATCGCCAGTTCGAAGCCGCTGCCAGGTCTCATCGCATCATCGGCGCGGGCGGACGCATGTCCGGCGTCGCGCTTCGTGGGCTCCCGGTTCCTCGCCATGCATGGACCGCAGACCGCGGGCTTCTACGGTGCTGGAGGGGCGAGCGTGAGGCGCGTGCTTTCTTCTAGGGAGCACCGGGCGGGTCGGGGCCGTCGCCGAGCAGGCGCTCCAGCTCCAGCAGCGCCTGGTCGACCCGCGCGGGATCCTGTGCGGTGGCCGGGAACATCAGCAACCCGCGCAGCACGGCCTGGATCAAGGAGGCCCTCGCCGGCGCGCTCTCGTCCCCGCCCAGCAGCCGCACAAGCCAGCCGTGCCAGGCGGCATCGCTGCCCTGCAGCATTTCGGCGATCGCCGGATCCCGCACCGACCGCATCGCCAGCTCACCCATCACAGCCGCCAGCTCCGGTTCTTCGCGGAGCAGCCGGCGCAGACCCCTGAAGTGCGACCGCACCTGCTCCTCGCGGGAACCGGCGCTGCCGAGCGTGCTGGCGAAGCGGCTCACGGCGTGCGCCATCACCGCCCGGATCAACGCCTCCTTGGTCGGGAAGTAGTAGTGGAGCGTCGCGACGTTGACGCCGGCGTCCCCGGCCACGTCCCGGGTGCGGAGCCCCTCGAAGCCGGACACCGCCAGCCGCCGGTAGGCGGCCGCGACCAGGTCCGATCTCCGGCTTCGGGCGTCCTCCGGCCGCGGGTCGCTCACTTCCATCAATCAGTTGATTACAATGAGCATATGGCAACGCGAGCTTCCGCCCCTCGGCACCGGCTTCAGGCCCGCATCGCGCGGCGCGTCAACCCGAGCGTCGTCCGGCTGGCGCCATACATTCCGTTCTACTGCGTGCTCGATCACCGCGGGCGGTCCTCCGGCCGCAGCTTCCGGACGCCGCTGGCGGCGGTCCGGCTTGCGGATGGATTCCTGCTGCCGCTCGCCTTTGGCGAAGGCGCGAACTGGGTCCAGAACCTCACCCACGCCGGTTTCGCGGAACTCGAGTGGCGCGGACAGCGCTTCAAAGTGTCGAAGCCACGGCTGCTGGCCTGGGAAGAAGCGGCACTCTCATTGAACCCGGTCCAGCGTATCTTCGCGCCCGTCTTCGGGGCGCGCACCTTTCTCCGGGTCGAAGCCGGGACGGCCTGATTCGGGTCGGCGCGTCCAAAGCCTGGAGTGTTGTGCGCACTCCAAGCTCCGGCTGGCCGGCCTCAGCCTCCGTGATCGTGAGGCTGTTTCACTGTCTGACCGACAGCGACGTACAGGCAGCCGTAGCAGACGGCGGTTTCGCAGCCTGGCTCTTCGCAGCACTCGCAGATTTCGATCGAGCGGTTGCAATGGGAGCATGAGACCGGAACGTTCGGCGTAGTCATCATGTCGCCGCCTTCTGTGCGGCCACCGCGTCCTCCTGTCGCAGCAGGCCGACGAGCCGTCCATCGGACGTGGTTATCGGGGAGCTGGTGAGCTGGTGCTCAGCCATGAACTGCGCCATCTCTTTGGCGGAGGCGAAGGGCCTGAAGGTGCTGGGTCCAGGGCGCATCGCCTGCTCGATCAGCTGATCCGGGTCCTTCTCGAGTTCCCTGGCCCGCAGCAGGCCGAGCACGACCCGCTCGTCGTTGACGACCACGACGGCGTCCCAACGCTGGCCTTTCACCCGGTCGCGCACATCGCCAAGCCGCTCTTTCAGACCGCAGGTCGGCGCATCCTTTCGCGCGAGGTCACCGGCTCGGGGAAGCTGCGCATTCGTCCCCTCGGTGCGCAGCCCGGCGCCCATCCAATCCACCTTGCCGTCGACGTAGTCGTAGACCCCTTCGAATCCCAAACTTTCGAGCCGCCACGCGGCTCGCGGAGACATGTCTCAAACGGCATCCCAGCAGTAGACGACGGCCGGCCGGCCGGGATCCAGCAACCGCGCCGCCTCGGACTCGATGTGGCGAAGCGGGATGTTGATCGCGCCTGGCAGATGGTCCTCCTCGTACTCATCCTTAGGAAGCACCTCGACCAGCTGAGCGCCGCCTTCGAGCAGCCGTTGAAGCTCTTCGCGATGGATTGACCTCGGCACGTCTCAGTCCTCCTCTCTGCCAGAACGTCATGACTTTCAGCTTTTGCCATGGTGGCACCCCCTCCGGGGGTCATGGCGTCGATCTTGAAACCATGCCCACGCTACGCGACGGCGCAGGAACGCTCTGTCACGGCCATCACGACCTCCCTCCGCCGGCCATGGGTTTGGACCGGTGCGTTTCAGACCGTGGCCGGCCGGACATCATCTAAGGGTGATCCCGGGTCACAGCCGCGGATCGACACGCTCCATGAACCTGCGGCACATGTCCAAATCTGAACTGCCGGAAGAAACGATCGTCGTCTACGCGACGTCCTGGTGTGGCGACTGCCGCCTCGCCAAGGCCGTGCTCGACGAGCAGCGGGCGCCCTACACCTTGATCGACATCGATCGGGAGCCGTCCGCAGTCGAGACGGTGCTGAAGCTCAACGGCGGCTATCGAACCGTGCCAACGATAATCTTCCCCGACGGCAGGATCCTGGTCGAGCCGTCGCGCCGTGAACTCGAGGAAGCTCTGAAGGATTCCGCTTCGGCGGCCTGACGTCTGGCGGGTGAGTGGCCGAGGCCGATCGCTTCGGGCAACCGGAGGTGAAGACATGACGACGCTGAGACTGCCCAGCGGTGACGAGCTCAGTCCTGAGGATCGCGAGGTGGTCGACGGCATCGCCAGACGGCTCGGGACGCCTCCGGACGAGATGTCGATGATCTGGCAAGCGCAGCTTCACTGGCCCCAGCACCTGGAGGCCAACTACCGGCAGATGCTCTACAGCTACCGCTTCCAGGGCAGGATCCCGGCGCTGGCCAAGGAGGCCATGCACGCGGCGGTCTCCATGCACAACCGCTGCGAGTTTTGACTGACGACGCATACGGCCGGCGTGCTCCGGCTGGGAATCGGCGAAAGGGGTGTCAGCGAGATCGTCGCCGTCGCCGAGCACGTCGCGAGCCTCTGTGCCGCCGCTGAGGCGCTGCGTCTTCCGGTCGATGTTCCCGAGGCGTCCAGGACCGCCGGCGCCGTTCGGCCGCTGGAGGCGGTCTCTCTCCAGGGCGAAGCCCGCGCCGCCATGGAGGAGATCGCGAGTTGGACTCAGGCCGGCCTGGGCACCTCTCACGTGCCTCTGATCTGGCGAAGCCTCGCCCATCAGCCGCGGATGTTCGTCAACACCTGGCGCAAGGACCGCCTCGTCATGTCGGCGGGGCGGCTGGAACCCGGAATAAAGGCGTGCATCGCCTTCGCGGTGGCCGCCGCCAGGCAGAGCCCGTACATGATCGCGTACACCACTTCGCAGGTGAAGAGGTCGCTCGACCTCGAGGACGGCGCCCTGGTGGAGCTGGTTGCCGCGGTGATGCACTACGTCTCCTTCAACACGATCTCGCATGCGATGCTGCTGGAGCCGAGCCACACCGAGATGCGTGCGGCTGACTTCACCCAGGACTGAAGCGCGCCACTCCCGCAAGGGTCGGCTGTCCCAAGCCCGGGACACGCACGAGTCACACTTCAGGCACTGATACGTCGCAGGAGCCGGCGAAAGATCCAAACCCCGTTGTGAGGTCAGCTGAAATGCGCGAGAGATACACCGCCCCGTACGTCAACTTCCAGGGTCGCGCGCGAGAGGCGATGGAGTTCTATCACCGGGCCCTGGGAGGCGACCTTCAGCTCGTCGCCCAGGACGAGAACGGCCAGCCCCGGCCGGCCGGCCCCGGCGATCGCATCATGCACGCGCGCCTCGAGTCTGACGGCATCCTGATAGTCGGCTCGGACGGCCATCCCCAGTTCCCGGCGAGGGTGGGCGAGAACCTGGCCATCGTTCTCGGCGGCAGTGACCGGGAAGGGCTGGCCAGGGCATTCGAGGCCTTGAGCGAGGGTGGCCAGGTCAAGATGCCACTGACGAAGACGCCGTGGGGCGAGGCGGCCTGGTTCGCGGACCGATTCGGCATCAACTGGAACGTGGACATCGACGCCGGTTAGAGGCAGCGGCCGACCCATCGGCCGGCGCCTGGGTGGAGGGCGGAGACGGCTTCGTCGGCATCGAAGTCATGAGCGCGGAGCAGTACGCAAAGCCGGCGCAGTAACCCGCCGCCGGGGACCCCTCGCCGGGGCCACCGGCCGGGCTCAGCCGGACCGGCCGGCCTCGTCGCGGCGGGTCAGGATCCCGAGCAAGGCCTTCCAGGGTCCGACGGCCTGGTCGCGGCTGCCTGCCAGCGCGGCATACATCTGCTGCACGTGGTCCAGGTCGTGCACCGCCCAGGTTGAGACGAGCTGGCCCAGGGTCACCTCTCCGAATTCGGGGTGAACTCCGCGGCGCTCCAGGTCGGCCTCGTCGTCAACCAGAGCTGCCAGGCGGGCCAGGCTCTGGGCCCGAAGTGAGGCGAAGCGCTCCACCAGGTCGGCCAGCGGCACGCCCACGTCCCGCTCGACGTGGGCAAACCGGTCGAAGCCGTCGAAGGTCCGGCTCGTGCCCTCCGTGAGGATCATCTCAACCCGCGGGATCCAGTTCTGGACTTCGGCCGAAATCAGGTGACCCACGACATCGCGTGGCGTCCAGCCACCGGCGGTGTCCAGCTCCTCGAGCCAGCTCTCTGGGAGACCCACCAGCAGCTCGCGCACAACCGCCGGCGTCCGCCCCAGCAGGGCAATCGTATCTTCCATGAAGGCGCCGGCGGCCACCGCGCCATGGTAAAAGGGCTTGCGCATCGGCGCCGTTCGGTCCACTCTTTCCGGCGCCAGTGACCAAAGAGGTGTCCGGCCCGGCGGTTCGACCGGGCGCCCGGCGGCCGATGAAGACCCGCCAGCGAGCCTGGGCTCGCGCCACCGGAAGCTGGCTGGCGACGCGCCAAGTGCGCCCGAACTGGATCTCGATCGCCGGCGTGGCCGCGGCCGGGCTGGGCGCCGTCTGCCTGGCGCTGGTCCCGCACGCGGGCCGGCCGCTGCAGGCTGCGCTGCTCCTGCTCGCCGCCGGGTTGGTTCCCCTGCGGCTCCTGGCCAACATGCTCGACGGGCTGGTCGCGGTGGAGGGAGGCCTGCGGTCCCCGGTGGGCGAACTCTTCAACGAGATCCCCGACCGGATCTCCGACGCGGTGCTTCTGGTCGCCGCGGGGTACGCGATCCCCGCCAACTACGGCCCGGCTCTCGGCTGGCTGGTCGCGCTGCTGGCGGTGGGAACCGCCTACGTGCGACTGCTGGGCGGTTCTCTGGGCCTGAAGCAGGACTTCGGCGGGCCGCTGGCAAAGCCGCAGCGCATGGTGGTGCTGATCGTCGCCTGCCTCGCGTCGATCGGCGAGGTGGCGGTCTTCGGCTACCAGGGGCTGGTCATGACGGTCGCGCTGGCCATCCTCGCCGCGGGGACGGCGGTCACGCTGGTGAGGAGGACGCGACGGATCGCCGGCGGCCTGGCGCGCCCGTGATGCAGCGCGTGATCGCGGCCCTTGCCCGCGTCGTCATCGGCGCCACCGTCGCCTGGTCGCCGGAGCTCGCCGCCGACGCTCAGCGGATCTACGTGGCCAACCACTCGAGCCATTTCGATTTCGTTGCCATCTGGGCCGCGCTGCCCCAGCACCTGCGCGCTCGGACCCGGCCGGTCGCCGCCGAGGACTACTGGTCGCAGGGCCGGCTCCGGCGGTACTTCGCGCGCGACATCTTCAGGGCGGTGCTGATCAGGCGATCGGCGCCCGGGGCAGGAGCGGAGGAGGCGCGTAGGGCCGGCCAGGAAGGCGTGGCAAGGATGCGCCAGGCGCTCGACGAGGGGAGTTCCCTGATCCTGTTTCCGGAGGGCACGAGGGGATCGGGAGGCACGATGGGACCGTTCCGGAGCGGCCTCTACCACCTGTGCGGCGAACGGCCCGACGTCGACGTGGTGCCCGTGCACCTCCTCAACCTGAACCGCGTGCTTCCCAAGGGGCAGATGATCCCGCTGCCGATCGTCACCCGGGTCAGGTTCGGGCCGCCTTTCCGCCTCGGACCGGGAGAGTCGAGGGATGCCTTCCTGGAGCGAGCGCGCACGGCCGTGGCGGAGCTCGTGATCAGTTGATGCTGCTGCACGACCGCGCCTTCCAGACGCTCGCGGTCGGCGCCTTCGCATTCCTGCTGCTGGCGACCGTCGCCGGCCGACTCATCGCCTGGCGGGTTGCCAGCCCGGGCGCCGCCGAGACGGTGCGCAACCTGAATGCGCGCATCAACGCCTGGTGGGCGATGGCGGCGGTCTTCGCGCTGGCCGTCATCACCGGCGGCATCGGTTCATTCATCCTCTTCGGACTCCTGTCGTTCCTGGCCCTCAGGGAGTTCATCGCCCTGACTCCAACCGGGACCGCCGATCACCAGGCGCTGGTCATCAGCTTCTTTGTCGTGACGCCGCTCCAGTACTTCCTGGTCTGGACCTACTGGGCCGACCTCTTCACGATCATGATCCCGGTCTACGCCTTCCTCTTCATCACGCTCCGGATGGTGGTGGCGGGCGACACGAGAGACTTCCTGGCCCGGGCGGCCAGCGTCCAGTGGGGCCTCATGATCTGTGTCTACCTGCTCAGCTACGCGCCCGCCCTGCTCGAGATCAATCTGCGCCGCTCCGGACACCAGGGCGCCAAGCTCCTGCTCTTCCTGGTCCTCATCACGCAGTTCAGCGACGTGTTCCAGTACATATTCGGCAAGCTCTTCGGCCGGCGCCCGGTGGCGCCCTCACTGAGCCCGAGCAAGACCTGGGAGGGCCTGATCGGAGGCATCGGCTGCGCCGTGCTGCTGGGTGCCGGGCTGTGGTGGGCGACTCCCTTCAACCCCTGGGAGGCAGCGATCATGGCGCTCCTGATTGCGGTCATCGGCTTTGGCGGCGGCCTGGTGATGTCGGCTGTGAAGCGCGATCGGGGCGTGAAGGATTGGGGCTCGCTGATCGCCGGTCACGGAGGAGTGCTCGACCGAATCGATTCGCTGACATTCGCGGCGCCCATCTTCTTCCACGCCACCCGCTTCTTCTTTGGCGGCTGATCGGGAGTCTGCCCGCCGCCGGCTAGGATTGCAGAGCGCCGCCCGCGATACCACCTCCCCGCCGCCCCACGGCGGCCGGAGGCCCGCAGGGTAACCGAGGGTTGCGGACGGCGCCCCCTCCGCCTCAGCCTCCGCCTGGCCGAGCCTCAGTCACGCCGGCCGCTTCTCAGCCGCTCGTAACCGGGTCCCCGGTCGATCAAAGGCCGCGGCGAGCGACCCTCGCGCCGCAGCCCGGCGATCGCGCCCTCCCGGACGATCACGCCGTAGTCGCGCTCCGCCGCCGCCTCCGAGACCAGTCCGCGGAGCACGTCCTGGAGCACCAGCTCGGGCTCCCGCTCGAAGGGGTTCCCCCAGCCGCCGCCGCCGGTCGTGCGCAGGCGCAGCAGGGTCCCGGCGGGGAGGGCCACATCGTCGTTCATCCCCGGCAGCACCTCGCCGTCGACGCTCGCCTGGTAGGGCAGGCCGGCCATACCGCCGGCCACGCCGTAGGGGCCGAGCTCGCACCGATCGGCCGTGGAGACGAAGGCCGCGTCGCGGAGCAGCCGGATGTGCTTGTCGTAGCCGAGACCGCCCCGCCGCCGGCCGGGGCCGCCAGAGTCGGTGGCCAGCGCCAGCTTCTCGATCAGGACCGGAAACCGGGTCTCGGCAAACTCCGCGGGCAGGTTCTTCGAGTCGGGCACGATGTGAATCGCGTCCGAGCCGTCGGCGTAGAAGCGACCACCTGAGCCTCCGCCGAGGACCTCGCGAAGCAGGTACCAGCCGCCGCCGGCGTCGGTGCCGTGGATGCCCCAGTAGCGGATCGTCTCCTGATCGGCCGGCATCCGCCCGCCCACGGCCTGGGCCAGGCAGCCGGCGAAGACGCCGAGCAGCCGCAGGATGAGGAAGGAGCGGGCGTTGGTGGGCGCCGGGAAGACGGGCGTCACGAGCGTCCCCTTGGGCGGAAACCGCAGCTCGAGGATGTCGCAGATGCCCTCGTTGATGTCGAGCTGGGCGGCGCGCTCGGGCGACCCGGCCAGGTTGCGGAGGATGCAGGCCATCCACTTGCGCAGGAAGAGGCCGTCGGCATAGTCGCCGGCGTGGTTGATGGGGCCGCGGGCCTGCGGCCCGGTGCCGGTGAGGTCGCAGACGATGCGGTCGGCCGTCTTGGTCATGGTCAGCCTGAGCACGTGCAGGCGCTGATCGGTGACGCCGTCCTGCTCGATGTAGTCCTCGAACTCGTAGACGCCATCGGGAATGCGGGGCAGGATCTCGGTCCGAAAAGTGGCGGCGCAGCGCTCGATGAGCGCGTCAAAGCAGGCCTCCACGGTCTCGGTCCCGTACGTCTCGAAGAGGCGCTGGAGGCGCCGGGCGCCCATCTGGCACGCGGCCACCTCGCTGTCGAGATCGCCCGCGAAGGATTCGGGGGTCCGCGAGTTGCGCACGATCACGCGATAGAGGTCCTCGTTGCGCCGGCCCGCGTCGAAGAGCTTGACCGGAGGCACCATCAGCCCCTCCTGGAAGGCGCTGGTGGCGTGGGCGGGCATCGATCCCGGGACCATGCCGCCGATGTCGTCGTGGTGGCCGAAGGCCTGCACGAAAGCGACCACCTCGCCCTCGTGGAAGACCGGCACCGTGGTCGTCAGGTCGGGCAGGTGGCCGACCGATCCCTCCGAGAGATAGACGTCGTTGTGGTAGTACACGTCGCCCTCGCGCATGGCCATGGGCGGAAAGTCGCGGACCACCGGCTGCACCATGGCCGAGTAGGAGCGCCCGGTCAGCTTGCGGCAGCGACGGTCATGGATTCCGGCCCGGTAGTCGTGCTGGTCGCGGATCATGGGCGAGCGCGCGGTGCGCTCGATCGCCGCCTCGACCTCGGCCTCGACCGACCGCAGGGTGCCGTCAACGACCTCGAGCACGATCGGGTCGACCGCGGCGCGGCTAGCGGTGCTCAAGCACCAGGTTCCCCAGGCCGTCGACGCGGAAGTCGAAGCCGGCCTCGATCACGGTCGTCGAGCCGTACTCCTCGACGATCGCCGGTCCCTCCGCGCCGAACCCGACCGGGAGATCGTCGCGGCGGTAGACCACAAAGCCCGCCCGCTTCCCGGTCGGCCGCCCGCTCCCGGCAGGCGGCGCCAGCTCCAGCGGCGGGCGGTCGATCAGGCCGATGCCCGTGACCTTCCAGTTCACGAACTCGACGACCTGCCGGTCGCGGTAGGCGTAGCCGTAGGAGCGCTCGTGAAGGTCGTGGAAGCCGGCGGCGGCGAGCGCCGGATCGAAGGCGGAGCCCACGTCGACCGACAGCTCGTGCGCCTCGCCCAGATAGCGCGCGTCGACCGACCGGCGCAGCCGCATGCGCTCCTCGGGGATGCCCTGCCGTTGCAGCGACTCACGAGCCAGCTCCTCGAGGCTTGCGAAGGCGGCGGCCACGGCGCCGGCGTCGACCGCGTCGTGGCGCTGAACCCGGGTCAGGACGTACTCGTCCTTGAAGTCGACTGCGAGCAGTCCAAACGCGGAAACGTTGCCCGGGTTGGGCGGGATCATGACGCTCCGCAGCCCCAGCAGCTGGGCGATCCGGGCAGCCTGCAGCGGGCCGGCGCCACCGAAGGCGACAAGGGTGTCTCCGGCCGGGTCGATGCCGCGCTTGACGGTCAGCTGGAGCACGGCGTTGGCCTGGTTGTGCGCGGAGATCTCGAGGATGCCCTCGGCGGTCCGCTCCGGCGTCAGGCCGAGGGAACCGGCCAGGCGCCGGATGCCCTCGGCGGCCAGCTCGGACCGGAGTGACACCGCCCCGCCCGCCAGGCGCTCGGGCAGCCGCCCCAGGACGAGCTGAGCGTCGGTCACGGTCGGCTGCTCGCCGCCCCGCCCGTAGGCCATCGGTCCCGGGAAGGCGCCCGCGCTCCGGGGACCGACGCGCAGCCCGCCCTCGGGGCTCAACCAGGCGATCGAGCCGCCGCCGGTCCCCACCGAGACGATGTCGATCATCGGGACCCGCACCGGGAATTCGCCGATGTGGCCCTCGCGGGTCAGCTGGGGCTCGGCCGCCTCGACCAGGCAGACGTCGGTCGAGGTGCCGCCGGTGTCAATCGTGATCACGCGCTCGAAGCCGGCCTGGCGGGCCAGCCAGGAGGCTCCCAGCGCCCCCGCGGCCGGCCCGGAGAGCGCCGTCGCGATCGGGCGCCGCGCCACCGCGGCCGCCGGCAGCACGCCACCGTTCGACTTCATGATCAGGAGCGGCGCGCCCGGCGTCAGTTCCTCGAGCTGCGCCGCGGCCCGTTCCAGGTACCCGTTCACATGCGGCTTGACGAAGGCGTCGACCAGGGTCGTCATCGCCCGCTCGTACTCCCTGTACTCGGGCCACACCTCGCTCGAGATCGAGACGACCGCCCCCGGATGCTCCTCGAGCAGGAGCTCGCGCATCCGCACCTCGTGGGCGGGGTTGGCGTACGAGTGCAGGAAGCAGATCCCCACCGCCGTGACGCCGTCTTCCCGGAGACGCCGGCCGGCGGCGCGCGCCTCCGCCTCGTCGAGCGGCGTCAGCACCTCGCCGGTGTAGAGCAGCCTCTCGGTCACCTCGAAGACGCGCTCAAGGGGCACGATCCGCTCGGGCTTGACCCAGAAGTAGGAGTTGCCGTATCCGCTGGGAACGCTCTGCCGGGCGATCTCGAGCACGTGCCGGAATCCCCTCGTGGTGACCAGCGCCAGCGACTGAAAGCGGTGCTCGAGCATCGCGTTGGTGGCGACCGTCGTCCCGTGGGCGACCGCTCCCACGCGGCGCCCGGAGGCGATCTCGCGCAGGCCGTCGACCAGCGCCCGGGCGGGGTCGGAAGGGGTGCTGGGAACCTTCAGCTGCACCGCCTTACCCGACTCCTCGAGGAGCACCAGGTCGGTGAAGGTCCCCCCCGTGTCTATTCCGACCCGAACCGGCACACGCCGATTATCAGGCCCGGCGGCGGACCCGCCGGCGGCGCTCCGGGCGCCCGGCGGCGTCCCGGTTGACGATCTCGGCGACCTGCGCCCGGAGGGTCGCCATATCGGGCGCCGCAAAGGGCGCAATCCCCCGGGCCGCCAGCAGAGCCGCCGCGCCCAGCGGCAGCTCCGAGACCGCCAAGCTGGTGGTCGCCCGCAGCATCTGGAGAACGTCGTCCAGCCTGCGCGGCTGCCGGCGGCGATCGGCCGGACGGCCGACCGCGTTCTCGATCAGCGAGACCAGCTGGGCCGGCGTCGTCCGGCTCTTCACGATGAACGGGGCCCCGAGCCTGAGCACATCCTCCCGCAGCTCGGGGAGCTCGCTGTTGGAGACGACAAGCGCGGGCAGCGCCGCGGTCGTCGAACTGGCCCGGATGTGCCTCAGCACCTCGGCTCCGCTGAGCCCGGGCAGCGAGAGGTCGAGGATCACGGCCGCGTGAGCCTCCTCCCCGACCAGGGCGACGCCCGCATCCCCGCTGGACGCGATGTCGACCTGCCAGCCGGCGTTGCGCAGGGCGAGCGCGTACATGCCGGCGATGCTGGCATCGTCTTCGACCAGGAGCAGCCGTGAGGGCACCAGCAGAGGGTGGCCGGAGGCGCCTGCCTATCGGCTGCAGAGCCTTTACTTCGCTTGATGCCACGCTTCGCCGCCTGGCCGGGCGACCCGGCAAATGCACGGAAGTGGCTGTAAGCCGTTGGCAGTCGGGGCGCCAGGGGCTACCTTTCCGGCGGCGACGTCAGTCGTCCAAGTCACCGTTCGGACCAGGAAGGGAGAGGGGCAGCATATGGCCGGTGCGCCGGCGGAATCTGAGTTCATATTTCTCGACGGGCGCCCTGAGGGCGCTGCGGTCGACTGGATGACCGCGGCCGAGGTGGCCGAGGTCTTCGGCTACGGGCCGGCGGTCGCCTCCGGCTCGGCCCCGGTTTGGGGCGAGCCGGCCCAGCCGCCCGCCGCAACCGACACCGAGTGGGGGCGCTGCCCGGGCTGCTTGCGCCGGGCCTGACCAGCGCCGCCATGCGGCGCGCCGCGTTCTGAGAAGCTGCGGCCATGCGGATCGCGGTCATCGGGGGCGGCATCGCCGGCGTCTCGATCGGCTACGAGCTTGCCGGGCGGGCCAGCGTGACGCTGCTGGAGGCCGAGCCCCAGCTCGCGTACCACACCACCGGGCGCTCGGCCGCCATGTACCTGCAGAGCTACGGCAACGCGCCGGTCCGGGCGATCACGCTGGCCAGCCGCCCCGACTTCGACAGCCTGGCGGCCCGCTACCAGACGCCGCCCCTGCTCGTTTCCCGATCGCTGCTCTGGACGGCCGATGCCGGCGGCCAGGAGGAGCTGGAAGAGCTGCTCGGCCAGGGCGGCCCGCTGGTCCCGGTCTCGCCGGAGGAGGCGATCAGGATGTGCCCGGTCCTGCGCCGGGATCGCCTGGCCGGCGCCGCGCTCGACACCCAGGCCATGACCATCGACGTCCCCTCCCTCCACCAGGCCTACGTGCGCGGCCTGCTCGAGCGTGGGGGCGAGATCCGCAGAGGTCAGCCGGTCACGGCGCTCGAGCGGACGGCCGGTGGCTGGGCCGTGGCCGCCGGGCTGGAGCGGCTGGAGTTCGACGCGGTCGTCAACGCGGCCGGCGCCTGGGCCGACGTCCTGGCCGCCAGGGCCGGGGTGCGGCCGGTCGGCCTGCGGCCGATGCGCCGGACCATCTTCACGAGCCCGCTGCACGGGCAGGGCGACGTCTCCGGCTGGCCCTTCGTCAGCGATGTCGGGGAGCGCTTCTACTTCTTCGCCGAGCACGACCAGGTGATCGTGTCGCCCGCCGACGAGGTCCCCGACGAGCCCCGGGATGCCCGGCCCGAAGAACTGGACATCGCCGCCGCCATCGAGGTGGTCAACGAGTTCACGACCCTTGGCCTCCGCAGCGTGCGCCGAGCCTGGGCCGGCCTCCGTTCATTCGTCGCCGACCGCTCGCCGGTGGTGGGGTCCCGGCCCGAGGAGGAGGGCTTCTTCTGGTTCGCCGCCCAGGGCGGCTACGGCATCCAGATGGCTCCGGGCCTCGCGCGCGCGGGGGCGTCGCTCCTCCTTGACGGCACATTGCCGGACGACATCGAGGCGCTCGGGATCACCGCGAGTGCCCTCTCCCCGGTACGGCTCGCCTAAGCTTTTTCACATGGTCCGCTGGCCCTTCTTCGAGCCGAGCCCGATGCGCGACGTCCTGGAGGCGCTGCTGCAGGACGAGCGCCGCCGCGGCCCCGCGCCTCGCGGGCGCCGGGGCGAGACCAGAGGCGAGCCGATGCCCGTCAACGTCCATCAGGAAGCAGACGCCATGGTCGTGCAGGCGATGATTCCGGGCGCCCTGCCCGACGACGTCGAGATCCAGTGCTCCGACGGCGTCCTCACGATCCGCGCGCGCACCCGCGTCGCCGAGCGCGAGTACGTGCACCAGGAGATCGGCCCCACCGAGTGGTTCCGGCAGCTCGCCCTGCCCGCCGACCTCCGCTACGAGGAGGCGCAGGCCGACGCCGACAACGGCATTCTGACCATCCGCATCCCGAGGGCCAAGCCACAGGCGCCCGAGAAGATAAGGATCCAGGTCACGCGGCGAGACACCGGCCCGGCCACCATCGAAGCCGAGCCGGGCAAGGGCTACTCCGAGGTCAAGCCCAAGCGGAGGCCTCGGGCTTCGCAGTAGCCGCGTCGGAGGCGCACGCCGTCACGACGCTCGTTCCGGGCTGACCCGGGCGATGGCCGTCACCCACGAGGCGCCTGGAGGCCTGGCTCCTCAGGACATGTCGGTTCGCCGCAGACGGACCTCGATGCCGACCCCGTCCTCGATCACGTCCGCGTTCGAGAAGATGCTCTCGGCGACCAGGCGCTCGAACTGAGCGCGCGTGTAGGCCCGCCGGCGAAGCCCGGCCAGGATCAGCTTCGTGATGAACCCGTTGAGT
Organism: uncultured Actinomycetes bacterium; assembly: GCA_964383855.1. Classification (GTDB taxonomy): domain Bacteria; phylum Chloroflexota; class Dormibacteria; order Dormibacterales; family Dormibacteraceae; genus CAZHAC01. The sequence goes on from CAYLIP010000004.1 coordinate 19,501, forward strand.
CCGGCCAGCCCCTGAGCGTCGACCTCGCGGTCGATGGCGGCGGTGGAGGCGTCCTTGCACAGGTCCTGGATGACCGCCACGCCGCCGCTCCGCAGTACGCGATGCATCTCGTTCAGAGCGTTCACCGGCCGCCGGAAGTTCTTGAACGCGGCCTGGCAGATGATGAGGTCGAAGCTCCCGTCCGGAAAGGGCATCGCGGCGACGTCGCCCTCGCGGAAGTCGACGTTCACTCCCGCCTTGCGCGCGGTCTCGCCCGCGATCTGGACCATCGTCCGGCTGATGTCGAGACCGGTGACCTGGACCCCGCCCCGCCGGGCCACCTCGACGGCCAGGTAGCCAGGTCCGGGCGCCACCTCCAGCACCGATGCGCCGTCAGGCAGGCCGGCGGTGAGCTGTGCCGCCTGCTTCCGCCAGGCCTCGACCTGCCTGGACGTACCCCGCTGGCGCGCGTACCAGCGGGCGGTCAAGCCTTCCATCTCCGGCAGCAGGAGCCGCCGCTGCGTCGGGACCGCGGTCGTCTGAGTCATCGGGTTGCACCTCCTTGAATCGAGCTTTACGCTGTTAGGGAATTTGGACGCTCGAATAATCCCATACACCGTTAGGGGCTGTCAACAGAGGTAATGCCTGTGCCTGAATCCGACCAGCGGCAATCCGGCCTGAGCCGCGCGCGCATGGCGGCGGCGGCTCTCGACCTGGTTCAGGAGGAGGGCCTGGCCGCGCTCTCGATGCGGCCGCTGGCCGACCGCCTGGGCGTCAAGGCGGCGTCGCTCTACTGGCACGTGCGTGACCGCGATGAACTCCTCGGGCTGGTGGCGGCTGCGCTCCTGGCCGAGATCCGTTGGACCGGCACCGGGGGCGGATGGCGAGCCGAAGCGCTGGCTGTCTGCGGTGCCCTCGAGCGGCTGACGGCGAGCCGGCGCGATGCCGCCCGCGTCCTGCTGGAGGTGCCCGAGGCGCTCGAGGAAAGCGATCTCCACGCGAGGCTGACTCAGGTGCTCTCGGAGGCCGGGCTCCCGCCGCCAGAAGCCATCGAAACCGCGACCATGATGCTGTCGGCTGTCCTGGTCGCTTCGCTGAGGCCGGTCGATCCGCAGGCTTCCGAGCCTGGACGGCCGGTCCTCCTTGCCATCGACAGCGGCTCTCGCGGCGTCACGATCCGCGCTGGTTCAGGCATGAGCGGCCTGATTCGGGCCGCGCAAGATCCCCAGGTGGCCGCACCCGCGGTCATCCAAGGCGACCGCGTGATAGTTCGCCGGCTCCGCGGCGGCCGCCGGGCCGAGCTTGAGCTCAATCCGGCTCATGCCTGGCGCTTCCAGGTCCAGGCACCCACCTGGAACACGAGGCTCGACCTGTCCGGCCTCGACGTCCGGAGCATCATGGTCGACAGTGGCGCCGCTCGCGTCGAATGCCTTCTCCCGGCGCCGCGCGGCATCGTGCCCATAGACATCTCCAGCGGCGTGGCCGGCGTCCGCCTGCGCCGGGCGCCAGGCGTTCCCATCGTCGCCGACGTCAGTCCAGGTTCCCTCCAGCTGCGCCTGGATGGCCGACTGGTCTCCGCCTCGACCGCGGACACGCGTTGGGAGAGCCGCGACGGCGCGTCCTCCGGCAGCCACTACCGCCTGAAGGTCAACAGCGGGACGATGCGGGTGACGGTCGAGGAGGACGCCTCGATCGGTCAACCCGGGACGGGATCGGCGGCGCCGATCGCCCGGGCCGGTGTCAGCGCCGCTTTGGACGTGGCCCTGGACGGGGTGGCGGCCCGGTTACCGGCTCCGCCCCAGCTCAACGGCTAGAAGAAGGGCGTCGTCCGGCGGGCACGGAGCTGGTCGACCCTTCGCTGCACCCAACCGCGGACCTCGTCGGCGATGTCGAGCGCCAGACCGTGGTCCTCGGCGGCCTCGGGGCCGAGGCTGCGGGTATCGATGGGCGGCCCAAAGCTGATGAACCACTTGGAGGGCAGCGGCACCAGCCCGAGCGCGCCCAGCCAGGGGAAGGTGAGCGTGAGCGGAACCGTGCCGGTTCCCAGCGCGCGTCCCAGCGAGGCGAGGTCGTAGACGACCGGGTGCACCTCCTCGGCGCCGACCACGGCCACCGGGATCACGGGGGCGCCCGTTCGCAGGGCCACGGAGACGAAGCCGCCGCGCCCGAAGCGCCGGATCTTGTACCGCTCGGTGTAGCGCTTGGCGGCGCCCTTCACCCCCTCGGGGAAGACTCCGACCAGCTGGTCGCGCTCGAGCAGCGTGCGCGCGTTGTCAGGGTGCGCGAGGACGTTCCCGGTTCGGAGCAGGAACTGCGATAGGCCGGGGGTGGCAAACGCGAAGTTGACGACCAGCATGCGAGCGTGGCGCGGCTCCGGGTGCTCGAGCATGATGCCGGTCCGGATCATCGCCCCGTCCCACGGCACGACGCCGGCATGGTTGGACGCGAGCAGGGCGCGCCCGCTTCCGGGAACGTTCTCGAGGCCGTCGACCTCCACGCGCCAGTAGCGGCGGTAGAGCCACTCGAACACCGGCAGCATCCGCTCGGTGAATGCCGGATCGAAGCCGAAATCGTCCCGCGCCGGCAGCCCGGCCCCGCCGCGCCCTGACGGTCGGCCGGCCTGGTCGACGAGCCTCAGCGCCCTCGCCACTCCCTCCGATTATTCACCTCAAGAGATAAGCGCAGGTTAGGATGCAGGCGGCCTCGCTCATGCCTCTCGATTTCCAGGCCGCCGCCTCCGAATACCTCAGCTGGCTGCAGCTGGAGGCGAACAAGAGTCCCAACACCGTCCGGGCGTATGACGGCGAGATCCGCCGCCTGGGCGGCTTCCTGGCTGCTCGCGGCCATTCGCTGCAGATGGACGAGGTTGCCTACGAGGACATCCGCGCCTACCAGCGGCATCTGGCGGAGGCGCTTCCCAAGGCGTCGTCGCGTCACCGCGCCCTGGTCGCGATCCGCTCCTGGCTGCGCTGGCTGGCCCGGGAGGAGCTGATCCCAAAGGATTTCTCGAACCGGATCACGCTGCCCAAACTCGAGCAGCGGCTGCCCAAGCCGATGCCGCCCGAGGAGATGACCCGGCTTTTGTCGGCGCTGCCCGGAGCGAGCCCGATCGAGAAGCGAGACCGGGCGCTGGTTCACTTCCTGATCAGCACCGGCTGCCGCATCAGCGAGGCGCTGAACCTGGATCGCAACGACGTGCCCGCCCAGGGCAACCGGCTGGTGGTCACCGGCAAGGGCTCCAAGCAGCGCGCCGTCTACCTGACCGAGGACGCTCGAGAAATGCTCGACGACTACCTGCGCAGCCGCGAGGACACCTCACTGGCGCTCTTCGTCAACTACGACCGCAAACTCGGGCGCGGCGCCGACCGCCGGCTCACGCCGGCCGGCGCGCGCCATGTCGTCAACCGGATCCGAAAGGAACTGGGCGCCTGGTCCTTCCGGTCGCCGCACGTGGCCAGGCACACGGCGGCGACGACCCTCCTCGAGGTCACCGGCGGCGACGTCCGCCTGGTGCAGGAGGTCCTCGGGCACGCCAACCTGAACACCCTGCAGGGGTACACGCGGATCGTCGATGCCCGCAAACAGGACGCCTACCGGGCTTATCAGCGGTTCCTGGAGGAGAAGCGAGCCCTACCGCCCGAGTGAGTTCAGCCTCCTGCCGGCTCGGCGGGGTGTGCGCCCCGGCCAGGCCGGGGCACAGTCGCGGGGCGAGAACCTCCTCAGGTCTGAGCGCCGAAGATGACGACCGCCCTCAGGGCGAGGACGCCCACCAGGACCGCCGCCGGGGCGAGCAGCGGTGAGCGGCCGCGCAGGAAGAACGGCGTGGCCAGGCCGGCCAGGACCAGCAGCCAGAGCACGATCATGAGGGGCGAGAAGAGCCGCGCCACCGTCCCCGCGACCGCCACGGCGGCCAGGAAGATGACGATCAGCACGGCCTCGAGGAGGACGAAGTAGCGGTCGGCCCCCTCGACCCGAAGCACGCTCGGCCGCAGCTCGCGCCGCCAGCCGGCGAGCAGCAGGAGGAGCGCGGCCGAGCCGGAGAGGCCGGAAGCCAGGAAGAGCCCGCCCAGCGGCCAGGCGTCTGACCAGACAGGCTGGTTGGAGACCGCGAGCAGGACGCCGGTGTAGGCGGCGACGTAGAGTCCGGCCAGCGAGCCGGCGACCATCCAGGCCGCCGCCAGGGGACCTGTGAAGAAGCCGAGCGGCGAGCCCCGCAGGCCCATGAAGGCGTCGACGGCCGAGACGAACGCGAACAGCCCGAAGAGGAGCAGCGCGTAGGCGCCGACCGACATCGGCGACCAGGCCTTGAAGGCGGGCGTGCCGGCGCCGGTGTCGACCAGCATGTGCCAGAAGCGGAGCGGCTGGCCGAGGTCGACGGTCAGGAAGACCGGGCAGAGGGCGACCGCCAGCAGCGACACGATGAAGGCGGTGCGGGAGGCACTGACGTCTTCCGGGCCGCCCCAGAGGCGCAGCATCGTACCCATCACGTACGACCCGCCGGCTATCCCGGCCAGAAAGAAATAGGCGAGGATCCACCACTCCCAGGCCGGCGCGCGGACGAAATGCTCGGCGGCCAGGTACATCACCTCTTCCTCCTCGTGCCCGCACCGTCGCCGCCGCCGTCGCCGTCGCCGCCTTCGCCCCCGCCCCGCGGCCGGCCCGCCGCCGGCGCCGGCTCCCTGGCCGGCTCGACCGGCACCGTCTCGGTCATGGCCGGCGGCGACCCTCCGCGGCGGCGAAGGGCTATCAAGCCGCCGACCACGGCCAGCACCGCCGTCACGACCGCGCCCAGGTAGCCGGGAATGTTGTTGCGGCTGGGCAGCACCGCATTGGCGGCGCTGGGCAGCTTGTATGTCTCCGGCTCGTCCATGAGCAGGAAGAAAGAGTTGAGGCCGCCGTAGACGCTGGTGTCGCGCCCGTAGAGCTGCGCCTTCTTGAAGCCCTGTCCCTGGAGCAGAGCCAGCCGGGCGTCGGCCGCCTTGTGGAGATCGGCGAGCGTGCCGAACTGGATCGACTGCGTGGGGCAGGCCTTGGCGCAGGCGGGCATGAGGTTGTTCTGGAGCCGGTCGTAGCAGAGCGTGCACTTGTGCGCGGTCCCGGTCGTCGAACTGAAGCCGATCACCGAGTACGGGCAGGCGGAGATGCAGTCGCGGCAGCCGTTGCAGACCGGCTGCTGGATGAAAACGGTGTCGAACTCGGTCCGGATGATGGCACCGGTCGGGCAGACCTCCATGCAGGAGGCGTGCTGGCAGTGCTTGCAGACGTCGGACATCATGAGGAACGCCTGGCCGCCCGCCGCCGTCGGCTGCTTGATCTCGCCGCCGGCGGGAACGGTCTCGATGAACCGGACATGGCGCCAGTTCTGAGCGTCGAGCTGGCCCGTGTTGTCGAAGGAGTCGAGCAGCAGGTTGGGCTCATTGCCCTCGAGCTGGTTCCACTCCTTGCAGGCCACCTCGCACGCCTTGCATCCGATGCAGACGGAGGTGTCGGTGAAGAACCCGACCGGCTCGGCCACTCTGCTGCTTACCTCCTCAAAACCCCATCAGGTTGGGCGTGATCTTGGCCAGCCCGCGGTCGCGCGCGTAGAGGTCGAGGGGGATGGCCGCCAGCTCGTCAACCACGGGAACCGCCCGTCCGTCCTTGGCGCAGTCGACGGTGACCAGGTACCGGCGGCAGGACGCGCAGGCGTCGACGCGCAGGCTCGGAAAGACGTCGTGGTCGGCGTAGACGGGGAGATTCCGGCTCTCCGATTCACCGCAGCCGGCGCAGACCATGCGCGCGACCGGCCAGGCCCGCGCGCAGCGCGAGCACTCGAGCATGCGCTGGCCGGTCAGCAGCGCCTCGCCGCCGGCCGTGAAGACGGAGACCTGGGGCGGCGCGCCGCACTCAGGGCAGTGCAGCCGATCCGGCGCTTGAGGACGCGGCATGACGCCGGGCAGCGCCTCCAGCACCGGCGCGCACGAGGCTCGCGCGAGATACCGCGCGGCCGGCTCCTGCTCGGCCCCGGTCAGCCAACCGCCGATCGCATCCTGCACGCCGCCCGCATAGACCAGCGCCTGGAGGGCGGTCACCAGCGTCTCCGGACCCACCGCCGCGGTGACGGTGACCACGGCGGGCGCCACCGCCTCGGCCACCCAGCGGGGCAGCTCGTCGAAGCCGGGGCCGGCCTCGGTGGCGGCGGTGCCCGCCCGCTCCTGCACATCCAGCAGCGATGCGTAGAGGCGCAGCATCTCGCCGGCGTGAGGGTAGCGTTCGGCCAGCTCGCGGGCGCGCGTCCTGCGCGCCTGGTAGGTCGCGATCGGGGTCCCCAGTGCGGTGCTCACAGCTTCTTGATGTTGACGAGGAACGACTTGAACTCGGGGGTGCGCGAGTTGGCGTCGCCCACGAACGGGGTGAGGGCGTTGGCAAGCCAGTTCTTCGAGCGGTCGGGGTTCTGCTCGGCCGATACGCCGACGAAGCCCCAGTGGATGGGGATCCCGATGTGATAGACCTTCTTGCCGCCGACCGTGAGCGGCCCCAGTCGCTTGGTCACAAGCGCGGCCACCGTCAGCTTGCCGCGGGGGTTGAACACCTCGACCGCGTCACCGTTGGCGATGCCAAGCTTGGCGGCCAGCTCCTCGGGCACCTCGACGAAGGCCTGGGGCTGCAGGCCGACCAGCAGCGGCACGTGCTGCGTCACGTAGTGCTCGTGCTCCGTCAGGCGGTAGCTGGTGGCGATGTACGGGTAGTCCTTGGCGGTGCCGAACCGGCTCTTACGGCCCGCCTGCTGGTCGTACAGGAAGGCCACCGGGGACTCGCTCTGGCCGGGATGGAGCGGGTTCGGGATCGGCGACTCGATGGGCTCGTAGTGCTCGGGAAAGGGCCCGTCGTTGAGCGAGTTGCTGAAGAGCCGGCCCACCCCCTCGCCGTTCATGATGAAAGGCAGCCAGGCGACCGGATCCTGGGTGATCGGCTTCATGGTGGGCGGGTAGTCGGGCACGTCGCCCACCCACTTGGAGCCGTCCCACTGGATGCCGGCGCGCTTGGGGTCCCAGGGCTTGCCGTCCAGGTCGGCGGAGGCGCGGTTGTAGAGGATCCGCCGGTTGAGCGGCCACGTCCAGCCCCACTGGTGGTAGAAGCCAAGGCCGGTCGGATCGTTCTTGGCCGGGTCCTGGATGCCGTCGCGGCGCTTCATGAGGTTGCCGGCGTCGGGATAGGAGCCGGTGTAGATCCAGTCGCCGGCGGTGGTGGAGCCGTCGTCCTTCAGGTTGGCGAAGGTCGTCAGCTGCTTGCCGGTCGTGAGGTCCTGGCCATTGATCTCGCGGGCGAGCTCGTCCAGGTCGGGCTTGACCGGGTCCTTGTAATTGAAGGTCAGCGCCTTGATCGGGTCGGGAAACTTGCCGCCTGACTGGTAGAGCTTGCGCACCCGCTGAAAGAGATCGGCCAGGATCCAGTGGTCGTGCCGCGATTCACCCTCGGGCGGGATCACGGCGTCCTTCCACTGGCCCATCCGCCCGCTGTTGACGAAGGAGCCCTCCTTCTCGATCCAGTGCGTCGCGGGCAGCATGAAGACCTCGGTCTGGATGTTCTTGGGGTCGAGGCCGGGCGCATGCCAGAACTCGCTGGACGTCGTCTTGAGCGGGTCCATCACGACCAGCCACTTGAGGTTGGACAGCGCTTGCAGGACCTGGTTGGAGTCGGGACCGATGCTGGTCGCCGTCATCCCGCTCAGGATCACCCCCTGCATCTTTCCCTTCAGCGCCTGGTCGTAGATCGAGATCCAGCTCGAGTTGGCCGCCGGCTTGGGGATGTAGGAGTACGCGAAGTCGTTGTCCTTGGTCGCGGCATCGCCGTACCAGGTCTTCAGCAGCGAGACCAGGAACTTCTTGTAGTTGAGACCGAAAAAGTTCCAGGAGTTGGGGTCGCTCTTCTTGGGCGGCGCTTTGTCGTTGTACTGGGCGACCGTCTGCCATGCGGGATCGGGGATCTTGAGATAGCCGGGAAGGATCTCCCAGGAGATGGCGTTGTCCGTGTTGCCCTGGATGTTGGCGTGTCCGCGCTCGGCGTTCATGCCGCCGCCGGGCATGCCCATGTTGCCCAGCAGCAGCTGGAGGACGGCGCCGCTGCGGATCAGCTGGACGCCGGTGGTGTGGTGCGTCAGGCCGACCGCGTAGACGATCGTCATCACCTTGTCCGGCTTCCCCATCTCGCCGACCAGCCTGGCGACCTCCAGGAACTGGTCCTTAGGTATGCCGGTGACCTGCTCCACCATCTCCGGCGTGTAGCGCGAGTAGTGCTTCTTCATGAGCTGGAAGACGGTCTGCGGGTCCTGCAGCGTCATGTCGCGGGCGGCGTAGCTGTCGCTGCCGGTGGTCTGCGGTCCCTGGCCCTGCCCCAACCCTGCGTTCTGGTCGTTCTGGCTGGGCGGCGTGGCGTTCTGGTACGCCCAGGTCGAGATGTCGTAGCTGCGCTTGGCCTTGTCGTAGCCGCTGAACAGCCCGTCCGTGAAGCCGAAGCCCTCCTTAACCAGGAAGGAGGCGTTGGTGTAGTGCTTGACGTACTCGGCCTGGTGGAGGTTGTTCGAGAGCACGTAGTTGATCAGTCCGCCGAAGTAGGCGACGTCGCTACCCGTGCGAATGCGCAGGTAGATGTCGGCCATCGCCGAAGTCCGCGTGAAGCGCGGGTCGGCGTGGACGATCCGGGCACCGCCGCCGCTGCCCGGACCCCGCTTGGGATCGAGCTTGGCCTTGACGAACCACTGGAACCCGACCGGGTGCGCCTCCGCCGGGTTGGCGCCGTTGATCAGGATCAGGTCGGCGTTCTTGATGTCGCGCCAGTGGTTGGTCATGGCGCCTCTCCCGAACGTGGCCGCCAAACTGACGACCGTCGGGCCGTGTCAAACGCGGGCCTGTTGCTCTATGTGCACCACGCCAAGGCCACGCATGACCTTGGCGGCGAAGTAGCCCTCCTCGCTGCTGAAGGCGGCCCCGCCGGCGAAGGCGATGCCCTCGGTCCGGTTGACCGTGTTGCCGGCCGCATCCTGGGCGACGAACGTCGCGTCCCGCGAAGCCTTGATGTTCTGCGCGATCTTGTCGAGCACGAAGTCCCAGGACTTCTCCTGCCAGGCGGAGCTGCCGGGAGCCCGGTAGAGCGGCTTCTGAACGCGGCGGGCGGACACGGCCAGCTGCATGGAGCTGGCGCCCTTGGGACACAGCCGGCCCTCGTTGACCGGGCTGTTGGGGTCGCCTTCGATCTGCAGGAGCTCGGTCTTGCCGCCGGCGCCGGTCCGCGTGTAGGCGACCAGCGAGCAGCCCACCGCGCAGTAGGGGCAGACGCTGTGCGATTCCCTGGCGTCGGCGATCCGCAGGCCCTGGCTCACGGTGCGTGCCTGAGCGAGATCAAAGCCGAGCCCGGCCACGCCCAGGGCGGCGGTGGAGGCTGCTCCAATCTTGATGAAGTCACGCCTGGAGACGTGAGTCATTTACGCCCTCCTGTTACCCGCGGATCGTGCGCCCCGACAATATCCCGCGGTCAGGCAAGCGTCAACGGACCGGTTTGGGTGAGCGCGGCCGCGCCCGAGTAGATGTTGAAGCGGCCGTCCCTGACGAACCCGGCGAGCGTCAGGCCGAACCGCCTCGCCGCCTCGACCGCGAGGCTGGAGGGGGCGCCGACCGCGATCACCGCCGGGATCCCGGCCACGATCGCCTTCTGGGCGACCTCGTAGCCCACTCGGCCGCTCACCGCGAGCACCAGCGCCGAGAGGTCGCGAGCATCGAGCATCGAGCGGCCCACGACCTTGTCGACGGCGTTGTGGCGCCCGATGTCCTCGCGCACCACCACCGCTTCGCCGGCGGCCGTGAAGAGGCCGGCACCGTGCAGCCCGCCCGTTCGCTCGAAGATGCCCTGAGCCGCCCGAAGCCGGTGGGCGAGCCGGGGCAGCAGCGCCGCCTCCAGGCGGGGTGCCGGCCCCAGGGCGCGCACATCGTGGGCCAGCTCCTCCACCGTCGTCTGGCCGCAGACGCCGCACGCCGAGCTGACCGGCAGCGCCCGCGCCCGTACCCTCCCCGCCGCCGCCGGCGCCAGCCGGACGTCGACCGCGTTCGACTCGAGCAGGCTGCGTTCGATCGTGACCGCCGTCTCGGACACCTCGGAATCCGGAAGCTCGGCCGAGGCGGCCAGGCTCTTCACGTCGGGCAGCGCCTGGATGACGCGCTCGCTGCGGAGCAGCCCCAACGCCAGCTCCACGTCCGAGCCCGGCGTGCGCATCACGATCGACCACGGGCTGCCGTCGATCAGCAGCTGGAGCGGCTCCTCGGCCGCCACCTGGTCGTCCTCGACCGTGAATGCCCCCTCGATCCAGCGGGTCACCGTGATCGGCGGGGCCTGCGGCCGCGGCATGGCGCTGATCCTATACTCCACGCTCCGATGCTCCCAGTCGTGGTCGAGCTGCCGGGTGAGTTCGAGTCGGCCGGGGAGTGGCTGGCCGACGCCCAGGCCATGGAGTCAGCGGGCGCCGCGGCCCTGCTCGTCAAGGCCGGGTCACTCGATCGCCAGGCCCTGCTCGCCGCGCTGGCCGCCTCGACCCTTCGCGTGACCATCGCCGCCGCTGATGCTTCCCCGACCGTTCGGCTCCTGGGCCGCGGACGCGTCGTCGCCGAGGACGACGGGTGGCGACGCCTTCCCGAGCCCGAGAGCCGGGCTCACTGGCGCGAACTGCACGCGGAGGCCGAGGCCGGCGGCGCAACCGGCGTCGTCGCAGCCTTCAGCCCGCGGCTGCTCGACCTCCTCCGCAACGACGACGTGGAGGAGGATCGCTCCGACCTCCGGCTCGCGCAGGGCTGACCGCCGAGGCCGTTCGGCGCTAAATTCTCTTGCCGTGAGCATGGATTCCGTAAACGAGCCCAGGAACGGCACGGTCCTGCGGTTGGTGGCGGACGACCGCGGCAACTACGTCGAGGTCAACGACGAGGCCGTCCGGGTTCTCGGCTACAGCCGCGAGGAGCTCCTGCAGATGAGCGTGTGGGACCTCACTCCGGGCGCCCGCGAGCTCGACGGCCTGGCCATGTGGCAGGACTTCATTCGCAGCGGCGAGCAGTCCGGGGAGTACGTGATGAAGACCAAGGGCGGTGCCCTGCTCAAGCTGTACTACCGCGCGCGCGCCAACATCGCGCCCGGCCGCCACGAGTCGATCCTGACGCTGATCCCGAGTTAGCGAGCCGGTCAGCGGGCGGGGCTATCCTCGGCGCAAATGCGCCGCCTTGCTCCGTACCTGGCGGGCGCCGCCGGCGTCATCCTGGTCACCGCCGCGATCGGCGCCGTCCGGCGCTGGCTCGACACGCCCGCCCTCACCGTCGCCTACATCGTGCTCGTGATCTATGTCGGGGCACGCTCGGGACGTCTGCCGGCGCTGGCGACCGCGGTGCTCGGCTTCGCCGTCTACGAGTTCTTCTTCGTACCCCCGTACGGCTCGCCGGCGATCAGCGCGCCGCGCGACGCCGTCAGCCTGGTCCTGCTGCTGGCCGCCGCAGCCCTCAGCGAGCGAATCGTCGGCGCCCTCGTGCAGCGAAGCATGGGCGCGGAGGCCAAGGCGCGGGAGTCACAGAGCCTTTACGAGGTGGCGTTCGCCGCGCTCGGCAAGGCCGAGCCCGCGGCCGCCCTCGAGCTGCTCTGCCATCGCGCCGCGCACGAGCCGGGGATCCTCTCCATGACCATCCTCGAGGAGAAGGACGGCAGGCTCGAGGTGCTGGCCGGCCCGGCGCCGAGCGCGCCCGAGTCTTCACGGGCGGGCTGGGTGGCGGCGCACGGGCAATCGCTCGGGGTGCGCCTGGACGGTGGCGGGCTCGCACTCCTGAAGACCTTCCCGACCGAGCCGGCGTACGTCCGGCTCCCGGCCGGGGTGGCTGTCATCCGGGTGGCGGCGTCCGGGCCTTCGTCGGAGTCGGCGCGCGTCCTGGCGGCGCTGGCGGCCATGGCCGGCCTGCTCCTCGACCGCCGTCGCGTCGGCGAGCAGGCCGAACGCGCGCGCTCGGCCGAGGAATCCGACCGGCTCAAGACGAGCGTTCTCTCTGCCCTCACCCACGACGTCAAGACGCCGCTCGCCTCGCTCCAGACCGGCCTCGGCGCGATGGAGCTCGATCCGCGGCTGAACGAGGAGCAGCGACAGATGCTGCAGGGCCTCGAGTCGCAGGCAGCGCGCCTCGACCGCATCGTCCACAACGTGCTGACGCTGACTCGGCTGGACGTGGGGCCACCCGGCGTGAGCGCCCCGGTGTCCCTGCCCGAGGTCGTCGGCTCGGCGGTCACATCGCTGGAGCGGGTCCTCTCGCCTTTCAAGCTCGACGTCAGGGTGCCGGAAGATCTGCCACCGGTGCTGGCCGACGAGGTGGAGCTCGACCGGGTGTTCACCAACCTGCTCGACAACGCCGCCCACTGGGCGCCCGCGGGCGCTCACATCGAGGTCGGCGCGCGGGCGCGCGAGGCGCGGGTGGAGGCCTGGGTCGAGAACGAGGGCCCGGATATCCCGCCCCAGGCGCTGAGCGAGATCTTCGCCAGCTACTGGACGCAGCGGCCGGAGGGTTCCGGCCTCGGACTCGCCATCTGCCGCCGGATCCTGGAGAGGCATGGTGGCTCGATCAGCGTCCGCAACACGCGGCGCGGGCCCCGGTTCACCCTCCGGCTCCCGATCGCCGGCGAGGCCCGGGCGGACAAGCAGCCTTGAGCGGTCGGGTCCTGGTCGTCGACGACGAGGAGGAGATGCGCCGCGCCCTGCGCACGGGCCTCATGCATTCGGAGTTCGAAGTCCGGGCGGTGGCCAGCGGCGAGGAGGCGCTCGAGGTGCTCGGCAGCTGGAGGCCGGACGTGCTGCTGCTCGACCTCGGCCTCCCGGGCATCGGCGGCCTGGAGGTCCTGCGCAGGCTGCGCAGGCGCGGCGACCGGGTGGCCGTGCTCGTGGTCAGCGTCATGCCCGACGAGCGAGACAAGGTCGAGGCGCTGGAGCTCGGGGCCGACGACTACGTCGTCAAGCCGTTTGGGATGCGCGAGCTGCTGGCCCGGATCCGGGCCGTGCTCCGCCGCCAGGCCGGCGCACGCGAGCCCGTGCTCGAGGCGGGCGACCTGCGCATCGACCTCGCGCGCCGCGAGGTCACCCGGGCCGGGCGGCCGGTCCGGCTGACCCCGACCGAGTACGAGGTGCTGCGCACCCTGGCCATGCGCGCGGGCCGTCCGATCACCCACACCGCCCTGCTCCGCGAGGTGTGGGGAGAGTACGCGGTCGGCGACCGCTACAACACGCGCTACGTGGTGGCGCAACTGCGCAAAAAGCTCGGCGACGACGCCGCCCGCCCGCGGTACATAACCAGCGTGCCGGGAGTCGGCTACCGCCTGGAAACCGGATAGCCGCTCGCGATCCCCGCGCCGTCCGATCCATACGGGATCCATACGGGAGCGCGGGGTTTTCTCACGGCCTGCATACGCGCCCCGACCTAGTTTGGAAGCATGAAGGACGCTCTTCGAGTGGTGGCCGAGGACAGGGTCCGCGCCTCCCGGTATCGGAAGCGGAACCTGCGCATCGCCGTCCGCCAGCTGGAGCGGGCCGAGCTCTACATCGAAGCGCTCAACTCGCTCGACGTCGACGACGAAGGAGCGGGTGAGAGCGTCGCCCAGCTCGTCGACGACCTCCGGGGGCTTCGGCGGTACCTGCTGGCGCGAAAGGCCAGCGTGTGACAGCGCACGCGGCCGCCCGGCCGCGGCGCCGGGTGAAGGTCCGCGGCGGACACCTCGGGCCCCTGCTCTGCTGGGGCGTCGTATTCGCCGACATCGGCACCTCGGTCTACTACGTGCCGGGCATCCTCTACGGGCATTTCGGCACCCGGTCGGCGCTCTTCGTCGGCATGACCCTGATCGTGTTCGTGCTGCTCACGATCAAGTACGCCGAGGTGGCATGGCGCTACCCGGAGGGGGGCGGCGTGGTGACGGTCGCCTCGCGCGGGCTGCATCCCTTCGCGGGGCTCGTCGGCGGCCTCTTCATCACCGTCGACTACTACCTGACGGCCGCCCTCAGCGCGCTCTCGGGAATGTTCTACCTATCGGTCGTCGTCCCCAGCCTCAAGCCCTACGTCCTGGCCGCCACCGTGATCGCCCTCGTCGCCCTCGGCCTGCTCAACGTGATCGGGATCAAGGAGAGCGCGGTCGTCAGCTTCGCCTTCGCGACGCTGGCCGGCGCCGGCCAGCTGCTGGTGGTGGCGGCGGTCGCGGTGCACCTGGGACCGGGCGGCATCGCGGAGACGTTCCGGGCGCTCGGGCACGGCCAGGCGCTCACGCCGCTGGCCATGATCACCGGCTATGGGGCAGCATTTCTCGCCTTCTCAGGCCTGGAGAGCATCGCCCAGGTCTCGCCGGCGATGCTCGAGCCCCGCAAGCGGGTGGCGGCGCGCGCCATGGCGCTGGTCGTGCTCACCATCGCCATCACCAGCCCGCTGCTGACGCTGTGGTCGACGGTCCTCATCAACGACCCGAGCGCCGACCCCAACCAGTTCATCTCGCTGCTCGGGGCCAAGGTTTCCGGCTACGCGCTGGGGGCCTACGTCGCTGTCAGCGGCTCCCTTCTCCTGGTCTTCGCCAGCAATACGGCCATCATCGGCTGCTACCACGTCTTTCTGGCCCTGACGCGGATGGGGTTCATGCCCCGGGCGCTCGAGCGCCGGAACCGGCTGCGCAAGACGCCCCAGTGGGCGATCCTGGCCGCGGTCTCGGTGCCGATCGCGGTGGTGATCCTGTCCAACGGCCAGGTCGATCTTCTCGGCGACCTCTACGCCTTCGGACTGCTCGCCGCCTTCGTGCTCACCTGCTTTGCCCTGGACGTCGTCCGCTGGCGTGACCCGGTGAAGGATGTGACCCTGCTCCAGCGGCTGGGCTACGGACTGGGCGTCGCCACCACGCTGGCGGTGCTCGTGGCCTGGTGCGTCAACCTGGTCGCCAAGCCGCTGGCCACCGAGTTCGGTGGCGGCCTGACCGTCTTCGGGCTGATCGTCGGCTTTGCGACGTATTACTACAACCGCCGCCGCCGGCCCGCCGTCTTCCCGGTTCCATACCGGCGCGCGTCGGCGGCCATCCGGCGCGAGTTCAGCCGCCAGCCGGCCGAGGTCCTCGTGATCCTGCCCCATGACCCCGAGGACGCCCAGGTGGTCCTGAACGAGGCGGTCCGGGTGACCGGTGCCCGAGGCGCGGTCTTCCTCTTCCGGGGCGGCCGCCAGCCGACCGACCATGCCGATCTCTGGGAGGTCAACGACCCGTATCTGAAGGACTACCACGCCCAGGATGCGTTTGCGCGGGCCGAGCAGGCCGCGCGAAGGGCCCGGATCTCGTCGCGACGCTATGTGTACGTGTCGGGCTCGCACCCCCGCGACGTGGTCGGAGACGTCTGGCGGGAGATCCATCCCCGGGAGACGGTCGCCGGAGACGTGGACTTCGACGTCATGCCCCCGATCGCCCTGGACCGGGTGCGCCGCCACCGGGTGGAGGACCAGACCGTGCTCCACATGTTCACGGGGCGGCTGCCCAGAGCTGCCGGAGCCTAGCCGGCCGGCCCTGTCGAGCGTGCCCCCTCTAGCTCTCCGGCGCCAGGAGCTCCTTCACCTCGGGATGCCGGGCGATCAGTGACGGCGGAGCCGCCAGCGTGGTGATCGGCTGCGGCGAGCGGACCCAGTTCCAGACCATCTCGGCGAGCACGGCCTTGGCGGTGGCGACGGGGAACTCCGCCGCCTGGAAGCGCTCGAGCATGGCATCGACGCTGAAGTGCATGCTCGCGATCAGGGCCTCCGCCAGGGGCTGCAGCCGCCGCTCGCGCTCGTCGTCGGAAAGCCGCGCCGCATCGCGCTGCTCGGCGAGGAAGGCGTCGAGCTGCGTGCGTGAGGCGGCGACCAGGGCCAGCCGGATCTGGCTGACGATCTCCCGTCGGGGACCAACGCTCTCGGCCCACCGCTCACGGGCTGCCGCGTCTCCGATGCGGCACCGCGGGTAGGCGGTCCCCTGGCGGAAGGCGGAGGCTTCCAGGTTGCGGCAGGTCCAGGCCCGCTGCAGGGGCCTACCCAAAGAATCGGTGGGAATGAAGCTGATCGGCTGGTAGGCCTCGCAGTCACCGAACTCGGGCGGGAACGGCCGCGGGTACGGGCAGCGATCGGTCGCCGGCTGGAGGTGGCCCGGGTGCGGGAGCGGCTCGGCTGCAGGCGGATTCATATCAGCGCGCGGGGTCTCGGCCGGCGGGCGCGACGGCTGCTTCTTCATCGGCATGTCGTCGCCCGAAGTGTATGGCGGCCGGATTCCTTCCCTCCCCAGCCTTAGGCGTCCAGGGGGCTGTACTGGGGCGCTCGGTAGTGTGTGGGTATGCCGCGCTCGCGAGAGGCAGCGGCGCGCCGGCGGCGCATCGCCCTCATCTCTCCGCCGTGGTACTCGGTCCCTCCAGACGGGTACGGGGGCATCGAGCTGGTCATCTACCTGCTGGCCAAGGAGCTTGGCCGGTGGGGCCACGACGTCACCGTGTTTGCGGCCCAGGGCTCAGACCCGGGCGTCAGGGTGGAGGCGCTCGCCGACGCCGGCTGGGCCCGGGACCTGGGCACGCGCAATCAGCGGGCGCGCGAGGCAACCTACCTTCGCCGCGTCTACGACCGGCTGAAGAGGGATCAGTTCGACGTCGTCCATGAGCACAACGAGTACCCGGGGATGATGGTCGCGCACACGCTCGGCCTGCCCGGGCCGGTGGTGGCGACGGTGCACGGCCCGATCGGAGAACCCGAGGCCACCTTCCTGCGCGAGATCGATTCGGAGATCGGCCTGGTGGCGATCAGCGAGGCCCAGGCGAGCGCCGCTCCCGGGGTCGCCTGGGACGCCGTCGTCCACAACGCGATCGATACCTCGCAGCTCGACTTCTCGGCCGAGAAGGACGAGTACCTGATTCAGCTTGCGCGCATCAACCCGGACAAGGGCCAGCACACCGCCATCGAGGTGAGCCGAGCCGTCGGGATGCCGCTGGTCCTGGCCGGAAAGCTGGATCACGATCCGCGGTCGCGCGAGTACTTCGAAAAAGAGATCAAGCCGAATCTGGGCGAAGACGTCCGCTGGATCGAGAACGTCCAGGGCGACGAAAAGCGCCGGCTGCTCGCGCGCGCCCGCGCCATGCTCTTCCCTCTCGAATGGGACGAACCGTTCGGACTCGCCATGGTCGAGGCGATGGCCTCCGGGACGCCGGTCGTCGCCTTCCCGAAAGGCGCCGCGGCGGAGCTCGTCGAGCCTGGCGTCTCCGGCTTCCTGGCCGCGGACGTGGGGGAGATGGTCGACCTGGTGCGCCGCGTCGGGGAGATAGATCCGCACACCTGCCGCCAGCACGTCGAAAACGGCTTCGACGCCGAGCGCATGGCGAGCGGCTACGAGGCGGCCTACGAGCTCGCCCGGCAGCGCTACCGATGACCGCACATGCCCGGAAGCACGGCGCGGCGGATCGCGGAGACCGTGGCCGAAGTTGCCACGGCGGCCGCCTCAGCTCGTCTTTTCAAGAGGTAGCAGGGCTCGCAGGCTGCTCGCGCCTGGGCGGGCGCCGGGCGATCCAGGCGGCGGATGACCCGGGCCGGCACAAGCATCGTGAAGGTGCTTCCCTCCCCCGGCTCGCTGACGACCTCGAGCGTGCCGCCCATCAGCTCCATCAGGCGCCGGCTGATGGGAAGCCCGAGGCCCGTGCCGGAGGCGGAATCGCCGCCGGTGTCGAGCTGGACGAACTCCTCGAAGATCCGCCCGACGTCGGCGCGAGCGATTCCCGGCCCGGTGTCCTGGACGTCCACCCGCACCTTCTCGCCGCTCTCGACCTCCTGGCAGCGAACGGCCACGCGGCCGCCGGCTGGAGTGAACTTGACCGCGTTGCTGACCAGGTTGGTCAGGACCTGGCGCAGCCGGATCGGATCCGCATAGACCGGCGACTCGCCAGGCGCGCTGACATCAAAGACCAGCGATTTCTGCGCCGCCAGGGGCGCCGCCTCCGCTGCCACCCCCCGCACGACCGCCGCCATGTCCACCCAGGCCGGCTCCATGGTGGTGCGGCCGGACTGGACCTTGGCCAGGTCGAGGACCTCGTTGATGACGGACAGGAGGTGGTTGCCGCTGACCTCGATGTTGCGGACGTAGCGGCGCTGCTGGGAGTTGAGCGGGCCGAAGTCCCCCGACGCCAGGAGCTGCGCGAAGCCGAGGATTGAGTTGAGCGGCGTCCGCAGCTCGTGGCTCATGGCGGTCAGAAACTGGCTTTTGGCCACGCTCTCCCGGCGCGCCTGCATCGCCTCGAGCCGGTCGGAGACGTCGCGCAGCGAGGCGCAGAAGAGGGGGCCTCGCTCAGTCGCCAGCACGGTCACCGAGAGATCGAGCGGAAACGTGGTCCCATCGGTCCGCCGGCCCACGGCCGTGACCCGATGGTCTCGGCGGCTGTCCTGCGGCGTGGCCAGGAAGTCCGAGAATGCCTGCCGTTGAGCCGCGATCAGGCTCTCGGGATCGAGCAGCATGGCCACCGGCCGGCCGGCGACGTCACGCGCGGGGCGCCCGAACGCGAGCTCGGCGGCGCGGTTGAAGTCGACCACCCGCCCGCTTCCGTCGACCGAGATGATGGGATCCAGCGCCGCCTCCATCAGCTCGCGCCTGAGCTCGGTCTCGACCAGCGCCCGGCCCTCGGCGGGGCGGCCGGCGACGAGTTCTCGGCCCATCAGCCGAAGCGCCGTCCAGGGGTCGGCGGGTGCGCCGGCCAGAGCGCTGCCCGCGACCGACGTGATGGCGCGCGCGAGCCTCACGTGGGCGATGACGGCGACCGCCGCCACCGCAATCGATACCAGCGCCACAAGCATGAAGAACACGGGCGGCATCGAGCCCAACCTTAGACCGCTACCGCCGCCTGCACTTGACAGCGCCTGCGACGGCTGCGCCCTGTCCCAGACCGGCGGTTGAAGCTTGAAAGCGACATGACCCTTGCCCTCTCCTCGGCGTCATTTCAGCACCGGGTGGGCCTGACCGAGCGTCATTTCGCCGTCAATCCACCGTCTTCGAGGGAGCGTCCAAAAGAGGCTTCGTCACGCAGGTCACTTGACGGCGGATACTCGTCCGACCAATACCACTGGAGGTGCGCAGATGCGCTCGACCCTGATCCGCCTTTCGTTCGCCGCCCTGACCGTCTTCGCCTTCGCCCACACGGCGACGGCAGCATGGGTTTCCAACTGGCCATAACCTCGTAAACAAGGGGTTACACCGGGGGCATGGGCGACTTAACATCCGCCCATGCCTGAACGTCGCCGGCGTCGAGCCGGCGTCCACGTGCGGCCGGAGGCCGTCCGTCAAGCACGGCGCGAAGCCGGGCTGTCGCTCGCCCAGGTCGCCGGCGGCGAGGTGAGCCGGAACGCGATTCACCTCGTTGAGAGCGGTCGCGCGCGCCCGTCAATCGCCACCCTTCGCCTGATCGCCCAGCGCACGGGCCGGCCGGTGGAGTTCTTCCTGGCCACCGCGCCCGACGCCGCCGCGGAGACCTGGGCGGCCGACAACCTGCAGCTGGTCGAGCTCGAGAGCCGACTGGCGCGCGCCGAGCTGGCAGCCGCGCTCGAGCTCGGTGAGCGGCTGCTCGAGCAGGTCGGAGAGGGCCCGCTGGCCGCCACTGTCAAGCTCCGGCTGGCAGAGGCCTGCTGCCGGCTGCGGCGGCCCGAGGCGGCACTCGAGCACCTGTCGGGAGTGCGGGCCGCGCTCGAGGCGACCGGCGACGACTGGGCCGCGATCGAGGCCCTCGACTGGGAGGCGGCCGCCTACTTCCTGCTCGAGGACCCGAGCGCCGTCGACCTGCTCGAGGAAGCACGCAGGCGCTGCCTGGCGCTCGCGGCGCCCGCTCCCTGGCTCCTCGCACGCATCGAGACTCACCTGGCCACCGTCCACGTCCACCGCCATTCCTGGCGCAATGCCATCCGGGCCTTCGAGGCCGCTATCAGCGCTGGCGGCGGCCTGTTCGACCTGCTCGAGCTGGCCCACGCCCACAGCGGCCTGGGCACCGCCTACCAACACTTGGGCCAGCCGGCCAAGGCACTCGTCCATGCGTCGAAGGCGCTCGCGCTCTACGAGCTGCGCGCCGAAGCCCGCATGCGGGCCAACGCCCACAACAACATCGGCGACCTGCTGCTACACGAAGGTCAGCTCGACGCGGCGGAGCGTCACATCCGGGAGGCGTTGACGGCTTACGCGGAGCTGAAGGCCGAGCGGCAGGGGCTGGGTTACGCGCTGACCAGCCTGGCCGAGCTCGAGGTGCGCCGCGGCAACGGCCTGGCGGCGCTCGAAGCGGCACTGGAGGCGATCGAGACGGCGCGCGAGGCGGGCGAGAAGGTGGTCATCGGGATGGCCCACATCGAGCTGGGGGCCGCCCATGAGCTGCTGGGCCGGACGCGCGATGCGGATGGCGCCTTCGACCAGGCCCTCGCCGTCCTGGCCGCGGTCGACCAGCCGCTGCACCTCCGGGATGCGCACATGCGGGTGGCGGAGATCCTCGAGGCCCGCGGAAGGGTCGACCAGGCGGCCGCCCACTGGCGGGCGGCCGCGCAGCTCGGACGTGACCATGGGACCGGCATCGCCCAGCCGGCCGGTTGGCTGGGAGCCGCCGCAGCCGGCTAGCCAGAACAGCCCTCGCCACTTGGCCTGGCGGGCCGGCCGCCACCTCCAGGCCGCGCAGCGGCGACGGAGGGCAATCCCCTACTCTGGCTCAGGGCTGGTGGGCGCGCTCCACCCGCTCTGCGGCGGCCATCACCTCGCGCTGTCCAGCCTCCAGGTGCTGCAGGATCTGCACCGTGATCTCGGTGTTGCGCCGGATCTCGTCGAGGATGGTCAGCGTCCGCTCCTCGGTCTGCTGCGCCTCGTCGGCCGCATGCTCCAGCGTCAGCCGGTCCTTTTGCGCCTGGCGGTTGCCGGCCAGCAGCAGGACCGGGCCCGTGTAGGCAGCCTGAACACTGAACATCAGGTTCAGCAGGATGAACGGGTAGGGGTCCCACCGCAGCGTCAGCCCGATCAGGTTTAACCCGACCCAGGCCAGCACCAGGATCGTCTGGACGATGAGGAAGGTCCAGGAGCCGATCCCCGTCGCGACCCTGTCTGCAATGCGCTCGCCGAGCGTCGCCTCGTCGTGGTGGACGACATTCACCGGGTGGGAGTGCGCCTCCTCTCCCGACTTGTGACGCCTCAGATGTCCAACCGGCTTGGCGGCCATCTCGGCTGCCTCTGCATCCGCCATCAGTTCCTCCAGGTGTTGCGTGCTCTGCTCGCGCAGGCCCGCGAAGTATGTACCGAGGATGCCCTATTCCAGGTCTGATGCGCCGAAATCGGCGGCCGGCAGCCGCCCGGCAGCTTCCGATCGTGCCGATCACCGGCACTAAACATGATATAAGTGATATCAGAGAATGTCCCAGTCCCAACGCCGCAACAACCGCGGGCCCGGCGTCGAGTCAAAGCCTGGCTCTCACCGACGACCCAGGCCGGGCGCCGGCGGTGGCTCCGCCGCCAACGGCGGGCCGGTCAACGATCCCGTGCTTTCCGCCCTGCCCGTGGGCCCCGACCAGGAGCCCGAGCTTGACGAGCTCCTGAAGGAGAAGGGGGAGCGGTCGGGGCAGGCCGCGGCCACCGGCGTCCCCCCCGCCGGGCGCACGACCCTCGACGAGGCGCGGCGGCGGGGCCCGGTCGGGTGGCTCCAGCTCCTCGGCCCCGGGCTGATCACCGGTGCCAGCGACGATGACCCGAGCGGGATCGGTACGTACTCCCAGGTCGGCAGCCAGTTCGGCTTCGGCATGCTCTGGATGGCGCTCTTCACCTTTCCTCTCATGGCGGCCATCCAGGAACTCTGCGGACGGATCGCGCTCGAAACTGGCGTCGGGCTCGGCGTCGCGCTCAGGCGCAAGTTTCCGACCTGGCTGATCGGCGTCTGCATCCTGGCGCTCTTCGTGGCCAACACCTTCAACA
Organism: uncultured Actinomycetes bacterium; assembly: GCA_964383855.1. Taxonomy (GTDB): domain Bacteria; phylum Chloroflexota; class Dormibacteria; order Dormibacterales; family Dormibacteraceae; genus CAZHAC01. The sequence continues at coordinate 41,461 of CAYLIP010000004.1, forward strand.
TCGGCGCCGACATCGGCGCGGTCGCGACCGGCGGCTCGATGCTCACTCGTGGCCACGTCCCTGAGGGCTGGCTCGTGGTGCCGGTGGCGCTGCTGGTGCTGGGACTCCAGTTCTTCGTCAGCTACCGGCGGATCTTCTCGATCTTCAAGTGGCTGACGCTCGCCCTCTTTGCCTACATCGTCACCGGGCTTATCGCGCACCCCGACGCGCTGACCGTGCTGAAGTCCACCCTCGTCCCTCACGTCGAGCTGTCGAAGGACTTCATCACGGCGATGGTCGCGGTGCTCGGCACCACCATCTCGCCCTACCTGTTCTTCTGGCAGGCCTCCTCAGAGGTCGACGAGATGCGAGCCGCCGGAATGCAGACGGAGGCCGACCGGCGGGGCGTCAAGATCTCCGAGCTGAAGGCGGCCAGGACCGACATCCTGATCGGGATGTTCTTCTCGCAGGTGGTGATGTACTTCATCATCTTCACCACCGCCTCCGTGCTGCATGCGCACGGCAAGACCGACATCCAGACCGGCGAGCAGGCGGCGGCGGCGCTGACGCCCTTCCTCGGACCGTTTGCCTTCGTCGCCTTCGCGGTCGGGCTGATCGGGACCGGGCTCCTCGCCGTCCCCATCCTCTCCGGCTCGGCGGCCTACGCCGCCAAGGAGTTCTTCGGGATCAAGGGCGCGCTCTCGACGCGGCCGATCTACCGTCCGACCTTCTACGGGATCCTCGCCCTGGCCACGCTCGCCGGCCTGACCATGAACTTTCTGCACCTCGACCCGATCAAGGCGCTCTTCTACACGGCGGTGATCAACGGCGTCGTGGCGCCACCGCTGATGGTGCTGATCATCCTGCTCGGGTCCGACCCGGCCTACATGAACGACAAGGTGAGCGGACGGCTGTCGAAGGCGCTGACCTGGATCGGCGCCGCCGCCATGGCGGTGGCCGCGGTGGCGATGCTGGTCCTGGTGATCCCGGGCATCAAGCTCTGACCGCCGCCGAGGCGGAGGCCGTCAGCAGCAGCGTACGCGGCCCTCGCGCGCGCCCTCGATCGCCTCGCGCGTCTCGGGCACAAGCCAGACCAGCATTAGGATCGCGCCCGCGTAGTCGGCCCACCACCAGCCCAGGAAGGTGTTGAGCGCCACGGCGGCCAGCACGGCCCCGGCCAGGTAGGCGCAGGCGATCGACTCCGCGATGTCGGCCTGCAGCGCGGCACTGCCGAGGACCCGGTTGGCCCGCCGCTTGGCCGCCGCCAGCAGCGGCATCCCGACCAGGGCCGCCCCGGCGACGAGGAGGCCGGGCACCGATCCCTCCGGACGGAGGCGGAGCGCGAGCCCGCCCGCGGCCGCCGCCAGCACGTAGAGGCAGAGCAGCACGAGCAGCCCCGCCGCCAGCCAGGCCGCCCGAGCCTCGACCGCGTTGACGCGGGCCGGCGAGCTGGCGCGCTGCTCAACCGCAAGCCTCCAGAGGAGCAGGGCGCCGCTCAGCAGCTCGATCAAGCTGTCGGTGCCGAAGGCGCCGAGGGCGACGCTTCGGGCGCCCGCCGCGGCCGCGATGGCGACCCCCGATTCGACCGCCATCCAGGCCACGGTGAGCACTTCCAGGAGGAGGGCGGCGCGAACCGCCTGGCGCCGCCCCGGCGAGTTCACTTGAGCTAGTTCTGGTATCTGCATTCGGTTAGCCTAGCAGCCATGTTAGGGTATCCTAAAAGACGTGGTGGAGACGAGGACCAGCTTCACGCAGGCGCAGGAGGACCATCTGAAGGCCCTCTACCACCTGGGCGGCGCGGATCATGCCGTGCCGACCGGGGAGCTCGCGGTGCGTCTTGGCATCTCGCCCGCCTCGGTCAGCGAGATGGTCGGGCGACTGGCCGCCCAGGGCCTGGTCACCCATGACCGCTACCGCGGGCAGCAGCTCACAGAGGAGGGCCGCTCGGCCGCCCTCGAGCTGGTCCGGCACCACCGCCTGATCGAGATGTTCCTGGTCCAGGTCCTTGGCTACGGCTGGGACGAGGTTCACGAGGAGGCCGAGCGCCTAGAGCACGTGATCTCGGAGCGGATGGAGGAGCGGATCTTCGAGCTGCTCGGCCGGCCTGATCTCGATCCGCACGGCCACGCCATACCCACCCGCCAGGGCCGGCTGCGGGAGGTCGCCTCGCGCCCGCTCAGCGGCTGCACCGCCGGCGAGAACGTGGTCGTCCGCGTGGTCGCCGACGACGACGCGGCGCGGCTGCGCGAGCTCCGCCGGCGGGGATTGGTTCCGGGCGCTCGACTCGAGGTGCTGCTGGGGACCGCCTACGACAGCCCGATCGAGGCGCGGCTCGGGGGTCACCGGATCAGCGTTCCTCTCGGACTGGCGCGGGGGGTCTTCGTGGAGGGCACCGCGACCTGATGGCGGCCGAGCTGACAGGCCTGACCAAGAGCACGCTGGTCGCGGCCAGGGATGCGCTCGAGGGCCGGCGGCGCGGCCTGCGGGCGGTTCTGCCCTTTATCGGGCCCGCCTTCATCGCCTCGGTCGCCTACATGGATCCCGGCAACTTCGCCACCAACATCCAGGGCGGCGCCCTTTACGGATACCGGCTGCTGTGGGTCGTCGTCTTCGCGAACCTGACCGCAATGCTCTTCCAGGGCCTGTCGGCCAAGCTGGGCATCGTCACCGGCAGGAACCTGGCCGAGCTCTCACGTCAGCATTTCCCCCGGCCGGTGGTCTGGGCGATGTGGGTGGTCAGCGAGGTGGGCGCGATGGCCACCGACCTGGCCGAGTTCCTGGGCGCCACCATCGGGCTGAACCTTCTCTTCCACATCCCAATGCTGGTCGGCGCCCTGATCACCGCGGTCGCCACCTACGCCGTGCTCATGCTGCAGCGACGCGGGTTCCGGCCGATCGAGGCCTTCATCGGCGCGCTGGTCGGGGTGATGGCGGTCAGCTACCTGATCGAGACTTTCCTCTCCAGGCCGAGCTGGCCCAGCGTGCTCCAGGGCGCGACCGTTCCCTGGCTCGGCAACTCGGGCGCCGTCCTGCTCGCAGTCGGCGTCATCGGGGCCACCGTGATGCCGCACGCGATCTACGTGCACTCGGGGCTGACCCAGGACCGCGTGCCCACCCAGAGCGCGGGCGAGCGTCGCAAGATCGTGCGTTTCTCGAACATCGACGTGCTCGTCGCCCTGGGGCTGGCCGGGCTGGTCAACGTGGCCATGATGTACATGGCCGCCGCCACCTTCCATCCCCACCATTCGAAGGTGGCCGACATCTCCACCGCCTACCAGACGCTGATCCCACTCCTCGGCGGTGCCAGCGCGGCCGTCTTCCTGGTCTCCCTCCTCGCCTCGGGCCTCTCCAGCTCCGCGGTCGGCACCATGGCCGGGCAGGTGATCATGCAGGGCTTCGTCGGGTTCAGCATCCCGCTCTGGCTGAGGCGGATTCTCACCATGGCGCCGACCATCGCTGTCATCGCCTGGGGGGTCAACCCGACCGAGGCGCTGGTCATGAGCCAGGTCGTGCTGAGCCTGGTGCTGCCCGTGCCCGTGATCGCGCTCGTCCGCTTCACCCGCGACCGGGCGATCATGGGCGAGCTTGTGAACCGGCGGGCGACCTCCTATGCGGCGGTCGCCTGCTCGGCGGTCATCCTCGGCCTAAACGCCGTGCTCCTTCTGCAGACTCTGAACGTCCCGGTCCCACTGAACTTCTGAGTCCCCGGCGGGCCTATGGGAACCGCCTGCTCTCCGGTCTTCTGTCGCGGCCTCTATGCGGGCTCGCGGGTCCGCATGGCTTGGTGGAGAACGCTCCCATCGTGCCAGTCCGGGTCGGCGACCAGGCGCTCCCGCAGCTTGCGGTAGGTCGCGTCCATCTCGGGGCTGTCCGCGTTGGCCCGGTAGAGATCCTCGCTCTCGAACACGACGCTGATCCAGATCTCGTCGGGATCGGCGGTGCTCCGGTAGATGGTGTGGTAGAGCCATCCCTCCGGCGCCGAGCTCTCGAAGCGCTTGAGCTCGTCGATCAGCCCGTCCACCTGACCGGGCCGGCAGCGATACCTGGCGATGGTTCCGAACATGTTCGTCACCCCCTGTATGACCAGCCGGAAAGCGGCCGGTTCGGAGATGGTAGTCCCAAATTTGGCCGCGTGCCCGTGGATCTCGGACTGCCCGATGGGCCGGCCGGGCACGCGATCGCTGCCTGTGCCATCATCTGTGGCCTCATGGCCGACCAGCGGCCGCCGCCGGCTGACAAGCGTCCGGCACCCCAAGGCGCGCCTCCTCGGAGCGCGATGCAGTCGCCGCGATTCTGGCTCGTGTTCCTGCTCGTGCTGGTGCTCAACGTCCTCATCACCAACGTCTTCTTCGGTCCCTCACAGCCGGCCTCGGTCGCTCTCTCCTACAACGACTTCAAGGCGCAGCTGGCGAGCGGCAATGTGGTCGGCGTCACCACCACCGGGAACGCCATCAGCGGTTTGACCCGCCACCCCGTCAAGGAGTCCTCCTCAAAGTCGACCGCCACGCACTTCACGACCGAACGGCCCTCCTTCGCAGCTGACGACCTCGAGGGACTGCTCGAGGCGCACGACGTCACCGTCAACGCCAAGCCCGAGAACCCGCCGCCGCCCTTCTGGGAGACGCTGCTGCTGAGCTTCGGCCCGACCGCGTTGATCATCCTTGGGCTGCTCTACTTCCTGAACCGCGCCGCTCGCGGCGGTGCCGGCGGCATCCTGGGCTCCTTTGGCCAGAGCCGAGCGCGCGTCTATGACCCGGAGACCCCGGGCACGACCTTTGCCGACGTCGCCGGGATCGACGAGGTCAAAGAGCAGCTGCAGGAGGTCGTCGACTTCCTTCGCGAGCCTCAGAAGTACGAGCGCCTGGGCGGCAGGATCCCCAAGGGCGTCCTGCTCATAGGTCCGCCCGGCACCGGCAAGACGCTGCTCGCCCGCGCGGTGGCGGGCGAGGCGCGGGTCCCGTTCTTCAGCCAGTCGGCATCGGAATTCGTGGAGGCGATCGTCGGCGTGGGGGCCTCCCGCGTCCGCGACCTTTTCGCCAAGGCTCGGGCCGCCGCACCGGCGATCATCTTCATCGACGAGCTCGACGCCATCGGGCGCAGCCGCAGCGCCGCGATGCGCCTGGGCGGTAACGACGAGCAGGAGCAGACCCTCAATCAGATCCTCACCGAGATGGACGGCTTCGATGTTCGCCAGGGCGTGATCGTGCTGGCGGCGACCAACCGGGGCGACGTCCTCGACCAGGCGCTGCTGCGTCCCGGCCGCTTTGACCGGCGGATCACGGTGCAGCCGCCCGACCGGCGCGGCCGCGCGGCGATCCTCCGGATACACAGCAAGGCCGTGCCTCTGAACGCCGACGTCGATCTCGATGACATCGCGAGCCAGACGGCGGGCTGGGTCGGCGCCGACCTCGCCAACCTGGTCAATGAGGCGGCCCTCGGCGCGGCGCGGCGCGGCGTGTCCCAGGTCGCAACGCAGGATTTCAACGAGGCGGTCGAGCGGGTGCTGCTCGGCGCCGAACGGAACCTCACGCTCACGCTGCAGGACCGGGAGCGCATCGCCTACCACGAATCGGGCCATGCCCTGCTGGGGCTCCTGGTGCCCGGCGCCGACCCCGTCCGGAAGGTCACGATCATCCCGCGCGGCATGGCGCTCGGCGTCACGGTTCAGAGCCCGATCGACGACCGCTTCAACTACGGCGAGGACTACTTGCGCTCACGGATCGTCGGGGCGCTGGGCGGGCGGGCGGCCGAGAAGCTGGTCTACGGGGTGGTCAGCACGGGCGCCGAGAACGACCTCCAGCAGGTGACCCAGATCGCGCACCAGATGGTGGTGCGCTGGGGCATGAGCCCCCGGATCGGGCCGGTCGGCTTCTCAGAGGATGGCGGGACCGCTGGCGCCGGGATCCAGCGGCCCTACAGCGAGGCCACCGCTCGGGAGGTGGACGCCGAGGTCAAGCGCATCGCCGAGGAGTGCTTCGCGGACGCCAGCCGCCTGCTGGCCTCCAACCGGGAGCGCCTGGATGCGCTGGCGGCGGCGCTGCTCAAGGAGGACTCGCTCGACGAGGCGCAGGTGCTCGAGGTGACCGGACTTCAGCCGGCCACGCAATCTGGTGTGAGCGCTGGCTGACGGCGCCACCGAACGGCCTGGCCGGCGGCAGCGACGCGGCGACCATTTCGCAAGCGACGCGAACGCGCCGTCCAGCTCGAGTCGGAACCAGACCTCGAGGTCGTCGGCGTCTCCGGGCCGGCGTCACCGTCCGGCGCGAGGGTCGCGACCCGATGCCCGAACCAGCCCGGACTCATAGGCGGCGACAACAGCCTGTACCCGATCGCGCAGCTCGAGCTTGTCGAGGATGGTCCGACATGGGTCTTCACAGTGGCCTCGCTGAGGAACAGCCTTGACGCGATCTCCGAATTCGAGAGCCCCGGCCTACCAGCCGTAGAACCTCGAGCTCTCGCTCGGTGAGAGAGTCGACTGCGATCCCTGCCGCTCGCAGGCAATGCTGCGGCGTCGTCATGGACATCGTCCGCACTGACGCCGCTACCCTTCCGCCCGAGATTGCTCCGCGAGCGGCAACCACAGCGTGAAGACGCTGCCCTCCCTGGGCCGCGAGCTGACGGTGATGTCGCCTCCATGCATTCGGGCGAGGTCGCGGCTGAGATGGAGACCCAAGCCGGTACCGGGAATGTGGCTGTTCTCAGACGTCACGATGCGTCCGAATCGGGTGAAAAGGTCGGGCAGGTTCTCCTCTGCGATCCCCAATCCGCGGTCCCGGACCTCGACGTACGCGCGCCCATCCTTCACGCCCGCCCGACAGTGCACGGCACCGCCGTCAGGTGAGTACTTGATGGCATTGTCGACAAGGTTCGAAATGATGGTTCCCAGGCGTTCGGCGTCGCCTTCAACGCGGATCGCGCCGGCCGGCCGCTCAAGGAAGACGGATATACCGGATGGCGCGATCAGCCCGGCCACGTCAACAGCCTGCCGGCAGATCGTGCCCAGGTCGACGATCTCCCGCCTCAGCTCCAGGCGACCTTCGTCGAGGCGCGCGACCTCGAGCATCTGGGTGACGAGCGCGTCCATCTGGGCGGCCTTGCCGTTCAGAATCGGCAGCACCCGGCGGAGCGCGCTCTCGTCCAGGGAGCCGTCGGCGAGCATCTCGAGGTATCCGCGAATGACGGTGACGGGCCCCCGGAGCTCGTGCGCCGCAAGGTTGAGGATCCGCCGCTTCATCTCCTCCAACTCCAGTGCGCGGTCGGCGATCGAGCGAGCGCGTCCAGCCTCGTCGCGCCGCATCGCGACGATGCGTTGGACGAACTGCCTCTGCCGGCAGACGACGGCTGCCGCCGAGGCCGCAATGTCGAAAGCTTGACGGTCGGCGTCCGTGAACCCGTCCGCGGTCGAATCCAGGACCGCCACCGCCCCGAGCTTGATATCACCGCTCTGCCAGGGCGCGACGAGCATGTCGCCGAACGGCTCGTGACGTCTCGCTTCCGGCTGTATCTGCGTGGCGCGGTACGCGTCCACCGCCGTGCGAAGCCGATCGGATGGAACCCCTCCAGATTCGCCGACCGGCCGAAGCTGGCCGGCCTCATCGAGAAGCAGTGCGCCGGCTCGCGCGCGCGCCACGCGCGCGATCACCTTGGCGAGGCGCGCGTAGAACTCGCTTTCCGTGTCGTCCACCGGTTGAAGCTGGTTCGCGACCTCATCGACCGCCCGGCGAAGGCTTGAGGTCTCGCCGCTCATGACGCCGTCAAGCGCCGCGTTCGATGTAGAGGGGGCTCCCATGCAGGCTGCGGTCGTTGAGGAAGACGACGGGATGCGTGCCCAGGCCGCCCTCGATGAGCTGCCGGCCCGTAAGCCGGGGCACTCCGTACGTGCAGATGATCACGGCGGGATAAGCCATGACCGCTTCGTTAACCTGCGACTCGAATTCGAGAAGCTCGTCTTCATCCGGCCACCCCTCGGCTCCCCAGGCAATGAAGCCCAGGAATCGAACGAGCTGTGCTCCTCTTTCCATGGCGGCGTCGAGCTCGGCGGCGATGCGCGAGAGGAGCCCCTCGCGCGTCGCCGCGCCACCGATCAACGCAAGGCGTCGTTCCTCCAGCGCCTGATCGACGTCGCCGTGGTAGCCGTCCTGGAGCCAGCCAAGCAGCTCTCTGTGCCGCGCCTCGTCCGCGAAGATGACATTGAAGGTGTCGCCTTCGTCGAGGCCGGTTCGAACGAACGTCAGCGTCTGCTTCACGGTCGGCTCGTCGGTGTAGTAGAAGCAGGCATGGGTGTGCAGTGGCACCACCTCATCGGACCAGCCCAGCGTCACCTGTCTTACGGCCATCGTTGTCAGGATATCCCCGGTCGGCGATCGGGTACGTGAGTCAAGCCTCCCGCGAGAGGGGTCGTGGCTCATCCTCGCGGACCGTCATGCAACCTCGTGGTCCGTCTGTACGCACCGTAGCCGGCGACGGTACGGCCTTCCGTCCAGCTCATGGATGCGAAGGACCTTCAGCCTCGGCGTACTCATCGGATCGGTCACGACCGGCGTCCCGGAGAATTCTGCAAAGAAATCCGGTAGGCGGTGTCGGATCGGGGCGGTGGTGTTCGTAGCAGGGGTGAGGTTGCCCGCATGGGGCGGCCAAGGCAAAGGAGCCACATCATGAAGCTCACGACCATGACTCAGGTCACCATCGATGGAGTGATGCAGGGAAACGGCGCCGCGTCGGATGACCGCGGGAACGGATTCGAGCGCGGCGGATGGGCCCGGGGGAAGGGCGATGACGAGACCAGGACGCTCATCACGCAGACCTACCAGCGCGCAGAGGCGTTTTTGTTCGGCCGGCGCACCTACGAGCTGTTCGCCGGCTCCTGGGGATCGATCGACCAGATGCGCGCACATCCCATCGGCGTGGCCTTGAACGAGGCCCCCAAGTACGTTGCCTCGACCACGCTCACCGCGCCGCGTTGGAAGGACACGACCGTTCTCCGCGGTGACCTCGCGGCGGCCATCAGTGAGCTGAAGGCCAAGCCCGGGGGCGAGCTGCAGGTGCACGGCAGTGGCGCCCTGACCCGGTGGCTGCTGGAGAACGATCTGGTCGACGAGATGACTCTGATCGTGATCCCGGTGATCCTCGGCCAGGGCGCGAGACTGTTTCCGGAGACCGGCCCGGATCTCGCGCTCGAACTGCTCGAGTCGCGAGTCGACTCGAAGGGCGTGACGATCCAGGTCTACCGGCCGGCCGGGCGCCCGCAGTACGCGACCGCCTGAAGTCCCTCACCACCGAACCACGCCGTCTTGAAACCACAGGAGATGATTTTCAGATGCAGTACCTGGTTTCCGTGATCGATGACAAGAGCAATCCCGGCAGCACGGACAGGCAGCCTGCGATCAGCGCCTTCAACGAACGACTGATCGCCGAGGGCTACTGGGTTTTCGCGGGCGGACTCGCGGACACCGACGCGGCCACGGTGATCGACAACCGGGGCGAGCAGGCGGTGTTCAGCGACGGGCCCTTCCTGGAGTCGAAGGAGTACATCGCGGGCGTCTGGGTGTGGGAGGCCCCCAACCTGGACGTGGCTCTCGAGCTGGGCACCGAGGCGTCGAAGGTCTGCGATCGAAAGATTGAGGTGCGGCCGTTCCAGTGAGCGACGTCGAGCAGGCGATCACCCAGGCCCACCACGACGAGTGGCCGCGGGTGGTGGCGGCCCTGACCAGGCGCTTCGGTGACCTCGACATCGCCGAGGAGGCAGCGGCCGAGGCGTTCACGACCGCCGTCGAGCGGTGGCCGGCCGGCGGCGTACCGCCCAACCCAGGCGCCTGGCTGACCACCACCGCCAACCGCAAGGCCATCGACCGGATCCGGCGCGAGAACAAGCGCGACGACAAGCAGAGGGAGGCTCAGATGGCGAACCACGACGACCTGCCCGAGCCTCCCGGCGCCATGGACGACGACCGCCTGCGGCTTATCTTCACCTGCTGTCACCCAGCGCTTGGGATGGAAGCCCGGGTGGCGCTGACGCTGCGCATGGTCGGCGGTCTGACGGTGCCCGAGATCGCCCGCGCCTTCCTGGTGGCCGAGAGTGCCATGGGGCAGCGGATCACCCGCGCGAAGGCCAAGATCAAAGCGGCACGCATCCCGTATCGCGTGCCGTCCGCCGTGGACCTCCCGGCACGCGTCTCCGGCGTACTCACCGTCCTCTTCCTCATCTTCAACGAGGGATACCTTGCGACCGGGCCCGACACCGATCCCCTGCGTCACGACCTGACCGCCGAGGCGATCCGGCTCACCCGGCTGATCCGTACCCTCCTGCCGGACGACGGTGAGGTGGCCGGGTTGCTGGCGCTGATGCTCCTCACCGAGGCCCGCCGCAGCGCCCGGGTGTCAGGCAGCGGTGAACTGGTCTCCCTCGACGAGCAGGACCGTGCGGCCTGGGACGCGGCGCTGATCGCCGAGGGGCACCGGCTGGTGCGCGAGCGCCTCGCGGCTGCCGCCGCCGGGGTCGCTCCCGGCCGCTATCAGATCCTCGCCGCCATCAACGCGGTGCACACCTCCGCCCGCGCCATGCGCGACACCGACTGGTCGCAGGTCCTCGCGCTCTACGACCAGCTCGTCCGGCTCGACCCCTCGCCGGTCATCGCCCTCAACCGGGCCATCGCAGTCGCCGAGCTCGAGGGCCCGGAGGTGGGTCTTGCAGCCGTTGACCGTCTCGAGCAGAGGTTGGCCGGCTATCACGCCTACCACGCCACCCGCGCCGCCCTGCTGCGCCGGCTGGGCCGCGGCCAGGAGTCGCGAGAGGCCTACGACAAAGCCATCGACCTGGCGGGCAACACCGCCGAGGCCGCCTACCTGACCCGCCGCCGCGACCAACTCCTAATCCCGCATGAGGTTGCGACATATGTAAGCCCAGCAGCCAGAAAAAGAAAAACGCCCGATCCGTGTTCGAATCGGGCGTCAGAGTGTTAACGAATGCTGGACGAGACGAGAGGCCTACTCGTCCTCGATCTGGTTGTACATGAGGCTGTCCTGGATCTCGTAGAGGAGGTCCATCGCCGTGATCACGCTCTCCGGCCGGACCTCGACCTCGAGCTCCGACTCCGACAGGAGCGTGTCGACCGCGTTGCCGAGCGCGCTCGGGAGCTCCGTGCGATCGGCAAGGTTGAGCATCTCGAGCTCGTTCAGGAGCCGGTCGATGTAGCGCATCTTGTTCCGGCGCGCGTACTTCAGCTCCTGCTGACGTGTCTCGCGCTCACTGGCGCTCTCGATGGCTACGTTGGCTTCGCTGAGCATGACGTTCTCTCCGCTTGTGCTGTCCCGACTCCGCCATTCTATGACCGCCCACCCTTTTGTCAATAAGACTATGGAGAAAATCAGGTGGCGACCGGCGGGCCTGTGCTACGCTCCGATTGGCGAGCCTGGCTGATGCCCTCCATGATCTCCGGCCGCTCGACGAGGATGGAGATCCTCGAACACCTGCGCCGCAACCGCTCGGCGAGTGCCGAGGCGATCAGCGCCGAGCTGGGGATCACCCCCAACGCTGTCCGCCAGCACCTGACCAATCTCGAGCGGGACGGGTATGTGGTGAGCACGCCCCTGAAGAGCATGCGCGGCCGGCCCGCCCTGATGTTCTCCCTGACCGACAAGGCCGACCAGGCCTTTCCCAAGCGCTACGGGCAGCTGGCGACCATGGTGCTCAACGAGATCCAGGAGATGGGTGGCGAGGCGGCGCTCGATGAAGTCTTCCGGCGCATCGCCCTGCGGCACGCCGGCGAGGTCGAGCCTCAGCTCTCCGGTCTCTCCTTCGACGCCAAGCTGCGGCGGATCGTCGACTGGATCGGCCGCGCCGGCACTCTGGCCGAGCAGGAGACCCTGCCCGACGGCTCGACGCGGGTGACCATTCACAACTGCCCGTTCCGGACCACCGCGCTCAAGTTCCCGCAGGTCTGCACCATCACCCCCCACCTCCTCCACCGGCTGCTGGACGCCCCCGTCTCCCAGGACGAGAGCATCCACCGCGCCGACCCGCACTGCTCGTTCATTGTCCAGCGACCCCGGCGCCGCGCTGCCCGCGCTCACTAGCGCCCAGGTCCGCGAGGTCGACCGGCTCTCGGCCGAGCGCTTCGGGATTCCTGTGGAATGGCTGATGGAGGCCGCCGGCTGGCAGCTGGCGCGGCACTGCCGGGGGCGCACGGCGGTCGTCTGCGGCCGTGGCAACAACGGGGGCGACGGCCTGGCCGCCGCCCGCCACCTGCACCGGTGGGGCCGGCTGCACTCGGTCAGCTGCCCCGACGTTGGAGCGCTGCATGGCCCGGCGGCGGCCGAGGCGCTGGCCCTGACCGGGGCCGGGGTCGAGATCCAGGAGCGGCCGCAGCTTGGCGGCGCCCAGGTTGTGCTCGACGCCGTGCTGGGCACCGGGCTGACGCGGCCGCCGGAGGGCGCCCTGGCCGAGGCGATCGAGCTGATCAACGCTTCCGGGAAGCGAGTGCTGGCGGCGGACATCCCCTCGGGTCTGGAGGCAGACACCGGCCGCGCGCTCGAGCCGGCGGTCAGCGCCGACCTCACCATCACCCTCGGGCTGCCCAAGGTCGGCATGCTGACCGGGGACGGGCCGCGCCTCTGCGGCGAGATCTGGGTGGCGGACATCGGGATCCCGATGGCGGCTTACGAGGCGCTGGGCCTGGCGGTGCCCGATCATGTCTTCGGCATGCACGACCGCCTCCAGCTGGGAGCCCTCCGACTGTGACCCACCCCGTCACCTGGGACCGGGGCATCTCGCTGGTCGGGCACGACCTCTGGCTCGACCCGCCCGTGGTGCGGGCGGCGGCGGTTGTGACCCATGCCCACTCGGACCATGCCCGCCGGCACCGCCACGCCCTCCTGACCGCGGCCACCCTGGCGCTGGCGCCCGGGCCCAGGCGGCCGCACGGCTGCGCGGTGCTCGAGTACGGCGAGCCGCACCGGCTGGGGACGGCGAGCGTCACCCTCCACGACGCCGGCCACATGCTGGGCTCGGCCCAGGTGGTGTTCGAGCACCACGGCACGAAGATCCTCTACACGGGCGACCTGAAGCTGCGACGGGCCGGGGCCCTGCCCGACACGCCGATTCCCACCTGCGACGTGCTGATCTTGGAGAGCACCTACGGCCGCCCCCACTTCCGTTTCCCCGACGCGGGAAGCGTGGTCGAGGCGCTGGGCACGTGGTGCCGGCGCTGCCTGGACGCGGGCACGACACCGGTCCTCCTGGCGCACGCGTTGGGCAAGGCGCAGGAGCTGATGCTGGCCCTAGGCGCATACGGGTTCCGGTTCGCGGTCGAAGAGCGCGCCGTCGACCCGGCGCGCGCCTACCAGGCATGTGGCGTGTCCCTGCCCGACTGGGTGCCGCTCGGCGAGGAGGAGCCGGTGGGACGGGTGGTGATCACCCCGCCGGCAGGCAAGGAGCGCATCCGGCGGCTGCGCCGTTACCGGACGGCGCTGGTGTCGGGTTGGGCGCAGGATCCCTCCTTCGCACGTCTCTTCGGCGCCGACGTCACCTTTCCCCTCTCCGACCACTGCGACTTCCTGGAGCTCCTCGACGTGGTCGAGCGCTCAGGCGCGCGGCAGGTTTACACGGTGCACGGCTTCACCGACGACCTCGCCCGCCAGCTTCGAAAGCGCGGTCACCGCGCCCACGCGCTGGCCGCGACCGAGCAGCTGGCGCTCGCGCTCTGACCGGGCCACCTGCCTACCGGGGCGCGAAGTCCCAGCCCGAGCGGCTCAGCGCCTGGCGCAGATCGTGGTTGTAGGAGGCCTCGAACCGCAGCGCGCTCAGCAGCTGCTCGCACCACTGCGCCGGCTCGGTGCGCGGCTCGACCTCCAGCGCCTGCTTGCGCAGCCGGGCACGAAAGCGCCGCCCGGCCGCCGTGATCTCGAAAGAGCGGACGGGACCCCGGCGCAGCACCCCCCGCCGCGCGCGACCCTGAGGCAGGCGGCTCGCCAGGTAGTCGAGGAGGCCGGTGGAGTCGGGTTCGACTTCCAGCGGAGACCGGCAGAAGACGCAGACGCCACCCGATGGCAGCGCGGGCGCCGAGCAGACCGGGCACTTCATCCGGCCGCCGTCCCCGCCAGGTCGACCAGCGCCAGAAAGAGCCGGAAAGCCTCCAGGTAGTCGGCTGATCCGAAGGCGACGGTCCTCGGACCCTCGCGCCGCACGCCGGGGATTCGCAGGCAGGCTTCGGCCAGAGCCACGGACTGGAAGTCAACCTCGAACTCGGAGGTGGCAGCCGGCGCCAGCGCGGGGATGTTGGAGAGCCGCTCGAGCGCTCGCCGGGCGCCGGTCCGGATGCGGGCCTGCGCGACCGAGGGGTGCAGGGAGCGGGCCGCCTCGCGGCCCACCGCCTCCTTGACCACCACGCCCTCGACCTCGAGGCAGTACTCGTGCATCTGGGAAACGGCCGTCGAGTCACCGGTGAAGAGCGCGACCGGGCAGTCGAAGGCGCCGCAGACGTAGCCGTTGAGAGAGCCCTCGCTCTGCGGCCTGCCGTTGAGGCGGACCTCCATGACCTGAGCCGGGTCGGCATAGGTGTGATCGAGAACGGCGTCCAGGGTGCCCGCCGAAGCGTGGTAGCCGACGAAGAAGGCGGCGTCGAAGTTGGGACCCATGCCCTCCGCCATCGAGAGGGGCCGGCCGTGGCCGGTCACGACCTCGACCGCCGGGTTGAGCTCCTCGAGCAGCAGGTTGTTGCCGTTCCAGTGGCCGTCGTTGACCACGATCTCCTGCGCGCCGCCCTCCAGCGCCCCCTCGACGGCCGCGCTCACCTCCCCGGTCATAAGCCGGCAGGAGCGCTCCCAGCCAGGCTGGAAGGGCGCCGTTTCGGCGCCGCGGCTGACTCCGGCCACGCCCTCCATGTCGGCCGAGATGAAGACGCGCACGCCCGGAACTTTAGCCTTGGGAGCCGGTGCTCTCGTTCGCCGGAACTGCAGCCAGCATCGGCTCGACCTCCTCGACCCTCGAGAAGGCTCGCATCCTCGCCGAATACCTCCGTGGGCTCGACGAGGCCGACCTGCGGCGGGCCTGCGTGTGGTTCTCGGGGCAGCCCTACGGGCGCGCCGAGCGCAAGAGCATCAACCTCGGGTGGGCGGCCATCAGCAAGGCGGTCAACGCGCTCTCGCCTCGCTCGGCCGGCGACCTGACGGAGATGTTCCTCAGGCACTCCGACCTCGGCGACTGGGCGGGCGAAGCGCTCCAGGGCGCCACCCGGCCGGAGCCCTTGACCATCCGCGAGGTGGAGGCCGAGATCGACCGGATGCGCGCGCTGCGGAGCGCGGATTCCCGCCAGGAAGCCCTCCAGGCACTGCTCTCTCGTCTCGACCCGCGGGCCGCGCGCTTTCTGGTCAAGGTGCTCAGCGGCGAGCTCCGGATCGGCCTCCAGGAAGGCATCGTCGAGGCCGCCACCGCGCGGGCCTTCGAGGTGCCTCTGGAGACGGTCCGGCGCGTCCACATGCTGACCGGCGACATCGGCGAGACGGCGGTCCGCGTAAGGCGCGGGGAGGTGGCGGGCACAGGGATCGTGCTCTTCCAGCCCCTGCGGTTCATGCTCGCCAGCCCGGTCGAGACCGCGCAGGAGGCGATCGACCGGATGGCCACGGAGACGGTCTGGACCGAGGAGAAGTACGACGGGGTGCGCTGCCAGCTGCACCTGGCGGCCGGCCGCTGCGAGCTCTTCAGCCGCGACCTGAAGGAGACCACCGCCAGCTTCCCGGAGATCGTCGAGGCCGCCGGCGGGCTAAAGCACGAGCTGATCCTTGACGGCGAGGTTCTGGCCCACCGCGGCGACCGCGTGCTGCCCTTCTTCGACCTCCAGCGGCGGCTGGGCCGCAAGGTGGTCGGCGAGCGGCTGCGCCGGGAGGTGCCGCTCGTCTTCGTGGCCTTCGACCTGCTCCAGCTGGATGGCGAAATCCAGCTCGACCACCCCCTGCGGGAGAGAAGGGCGAGGCTCGAGGCTCTCGGCCTGGAGCCGCCGTTCCTGCTCGCGCGCGTGGAGACCGCGGTCAGCGCCGAGGACCTCGACCGGATCTTCGCCGAGACCCGCGACCGGGGCAACGAGGGGCTGATGCTGAAGAACCCCGAGTCGGCCTATCAGCCCGGGCGCCGGGGCATGGCCTGGCTCAAGCTCAAGCGCCCGCTGGCCACGCTCGACTGCGTCGTCACCGCCGTCGAGTGGGGCCACGGCAAGCGGCGCGGGGTGCTCTCCGACTACACCTTCGCGGTGCGGGACGTGGATTCGGGCCGGCTCGTCAACGTCGGCAAGGCCTATTCCGGCCTGACCGACGCCGAGATCGCCGAGATGACGCGCTGGTTCCTCGAGCACACGGTGACCGACCATGGACGGGTGCGCCTGGTCGAGCCCGCGATCGTGGTCGAGATCGCGTTCGACTCGATCCAGCGCTCCAACCGCCATCGCAGCGGTTTCGCCATGCGCTTCCCGCGGATCCTCCACCTGCGCGCCGACAAGGCTCCAGAGGAAGCCGATACGCTCGACCGCGTGCGCGAGCTCTACGACCGCTACTTCGGAACGCTGACGCCGCTGTCGGAGGTTGCCGAGACCGAGTGAAGGTGACCTTCATGGGCACCGCCGGCGCGCGCTTCATGGTGGCCAAGCAGCTGGCCGCGTCGGGCGGCCTCTACATCGAGGAGGGGCAGACTCGACTCGCCTGCGACCCCGGGCCGGGAGCGATCGTCCAGTACGCCAAGCGCAAGATCGACCTGACCCGACTCGACGGCATCCTGGTCAGCCACCGGCACCTGGACCACTCCGGGGACGTCAACGTGATGGTCGAGGCGATGACAGAGGGCGGCTTTCGCCCCCGGGGCCGGCTGCTGTGCCCGTCGGACGCTCTCGACGACGACCCGGTCGTGCTCCGGTATCTGCGCGAGTGGCCGGACGAGGTGGTCCGGCTGGAGCCGGAGAAGAGCTACCGGGTGGGAGCGATCGAGTTCACGACCTCGCCGCGGCACGTCCACGGCGCCGAGACCTACGGCTTCCGATTCGGCGACCGGCTGGGCTGGGTGACCGATTCCGGCTACTACCCGGGGCTCTCCGAGCAGCACCGGGCCCGCGTCATGATCCTGCATACGGTGCTCATCGAGCATCGCCCGGAGCTGCCCCATCTGGGCATCGACGACGCCGCCCGGATCATCACGGAGGCGCGGCCGGAGCTGGCCATCATCACGCACTTCGGGATGACGGTCTGGCGCGCGCATCCCTGGGAGGTGGCGGCGAAGCTGACCGAGGCGACCGGGGTCCAGGTGAAAGCGGCGCGGGACGGGATGACGATCGAGGTCTGACCGGTTAGGCTTCCCGGGCAGGGCGTGCCGGGAAGTCTGGTCGGCATTTTGCGGCGCTGACGCGCCGGAATCGAATCGAAAGCCATGTCCCAAGCCCAGACCTTCCTGCTCTTCCTGCTGATCCTGGCCGGCATCGCCGCCGTGCTGCGGCTGGTCGCCCACGACCGGCTGCCCGTGCCCTACCAGGTCGTTCTCGCCTCGGCCGGCATCGCGCTCGGCCTGATCCCGGGGCTGCCGCTGCCGAGGATCCAGCCCGACCTGATCCTGCTCGCCTTCGTGCCCGGGCTGGTCTTCGAGGCGGCCATCACGCTCGACCTGAGCGAGCTGCGCCGCGTGGCGGCGCCGGTGGGGTTGCTGGCGACGCTCGGCGTGGCCATGACCGTGGTCGGGATGGGCTTCCTGCTCCATCTCCTGCTCGGGCTCAGCTGGCCTGGCGCCTTTCTGCTGGGCGCGATCATGGCTCCCACCGACCCGATCGCGGTGGTCAGCATCCTGCGCCGCCTGCGGGCCCCCGCGGGCCTGGCCGCCATCCTGGAGGGCGAGAGCCTCTTCAACGACGGCACCGGGGTGGCGCTCTTCGCGGCCGTGTCGGCCTCCCTCGCCTCCGGCGCGCCCACGGCCGGCGACGCCGTGTCGCGCTTCCTGCTGCTGGCGGTCGGAGGCGTGGCGGTCGGGCTCGTCGCCGGGGTGGCCAGCGTGGCGCTCGTGCGCCTGGCGCCGGGCGCCGAGCTTGAGATCCTGGCCACCGGCCTGGCGGCCTACGGCAGCTACCTGGGCGCCGACCTGCTCCACCTCTCCGGGGTGCTGGCGGTCGTTGTGGCGGGGCTGGTGGTGGCACGGCTCGGGATCCGGCGCGACCCCGCCCGCCCGAACACGCAGCTGCTCGGCTTCTGGGGCCTGCTCGCCTTCGTGCTCAACGCGATCCTCTTCGTGCTGGTCGGCGCCGCCCTGCCCACCGGGCGGGTGCTCGGGATGGTGGGGGCGGTCGGCGTCGCCTGGGCGGTGATGATGGCCGCCCGGCTGCCACCTGTCTACGCGCTGCTGGCGGCGAGCGACCCGGCGGCCCGAAAGATCGTGTGGCCATGGCGCCACATCACCTGGTGGGGTGGCATACGGGGCGCGCTCTCGGTGGCGCTGGCGCTCGTGGTGGCGGGGACTCCCGGCGTGGAGCCCTCGGTCTCCACGATCGCCTACGGCGTGGTGGTCGTCTCCCTGCTCGCGCAGGGCGCGCTCATCGTTCCGCTGACGCGCTGGCTGCTGCCAGCTCGGGCGACTGGATGACGGCGTCGATGACGCCGTACTCGATCGCCTCCTCGGGCGACATGTAGAAGTCGCGGTCGGTATCGCGTTCGATGCGCTCGATCGGCTGACCGGTGTGGCGGGCGATCAGCTCGTTCAGCTCCTGCTTGATCCGGATGATCTCGCGCGCGTGGATGTCGAGGTCGGTGGCCTGCCCCGAGATGCCCCGGCCCGAGATCAGCGGCTGATGAATGTGGATCCGGGCGTTGGGCAGCGCAAAGCGGCGGCCCTTGCGCCCGGCCATCAGCACGATGGTGCCGAAGCTGGCCGCCCGTCCGACGGCAACCGTCGACACCGGCGCCTTTATGTACTGAATGGTGTCGTAGATGGCAAAGCCGGAGGCCACCTGGCCGCCCGGGCTGTTGACGTAGATCTGGATCTCCTTGTCCGGGTCGTCGGCAGCCAGGTAGATCAGCTGGGCGACGACCAGGTTGGCGACGGCGTCGTTGATCGGGCGGCCGAGGAGGATGATCCGGTCTCGGAGCAGGCGCGAATAGATATCGAAGGAGCGCTCACGGTTGCCGCCCTCGTTCTCGACGACGGTGGGAATCAGGGCCATGGGCCGCTCACAGGATACTGATCCCTGTGCGACCGGCGGCCCGCCACGCCCTCAGCCCCCGGCAGTTCTTCGAGGTGCTGCCGACCGCGGTCGCCTCCCGGGTGCCCGCCGAGCTGCGGGGGTTCGAGACACTGGGCGGCCGGGGCCGGCTGCTCAAGTTCCACTACGGCGATCCTGGCGTGCATTTCGAGGGCTGGCACCATGCCGGGGCGGGCCGCTTCGAGGTGGGGCTCCACCTGGAGGCCGATCCGGCGACCAACCAGCGCCGGTTTGAGGCGCTGAGGGGGCGGATGGTGGAGGTAAAGGGGGCGCTGCCGCGCGCCGAGCTGGAGCCGTGGGATCGCGGCTGGTGCCGGCTCTATGAGACGTTTCCGGCTCCCGTCCTCGATCACGCGGTGGTGGCGGAGGCGGGGGAGCGGCTGGCCGCTTACATCAGCGTGCTGCAACCGCTGCTGGAGGGGCTGTAGGCAGGCCCGCTCGAGTTGATAAAGGGCGCATGCGCCCGCACATGTGCCGTATCGGGGAGCGGGAAAGGCGCAGGCGCCCGCACATGCGCGTTATGGGGGCGCGGGAAAGGCGCAGGCCCCCGCACATGCGCGTTATGGGGACGCTCGAAAGGCTCTGGCGCCCGCACATGCGCTTCAGCCGCCTGACTCCTCCACCCAGGTCGCACCAGAGGCCGCATGCTCCTTCTTCCAGATCGGCACCGACTCCTTGAGCCGGTCGATCCCCCACCTGCAGGCGGCGATCGCCTCCGCCCGGTGCGGCGCCGACGCGGAGACGACCACCGACGCCTCACCGACCTCGAGCCGGCCCGTCCGGTGCGCCATCGCCACCCGCACGTCCGGCCACCGCTCACCGATCTCGGCCGCGATCCTCGCCATCTCCCGCTCCGCCATCCCCGCGTACGCCTCGTACTCGAGGTGCGTCACCGCCTCACCCCGGGAGAAGTCGCGGACGATGCCGGTGAAGCTGCAGATCGCCCCCGCCCCCGCATGCGCCACCGCCGCCTCGAGGCGGCGCGCATCCAGCGGCTCCTCGGTCAGCTCAACGAGGACCGGCTCGCTGCCCCCGCTCACGGGCGGGATGAAAGCCAGCTCGTCGCCCTCCTCGAGGCGCTCGTCCCAGGCGCAGAAGTCCTGGTTGCGGGCGGGCCGGACACCGGAGGGTTCGGCCGGCAGCGCGGGGTGGCGGCGGTGCAGCTCGTTCCAGGCGTCGCGCGCGGTGGCGCCCTCGCTCAGCTCGAGCTCGTCCTGGCCGGTCCCCGCCAGCTCCCGGAAGCGGGCGAAGAGCCGCGCCGTGGCCATCATGCCCGCGCCCTGAACACGTGCACCTCGCGACCGCTGTCCAGCGCCCGCTCGACGGTGGCCCGGGTGCCGCCCGAGGATCCGTCCCAGAAGGCGACCAGCACGTCGCACTGGTCGACCAGGCGCTGGTTGCGGGCCGCCGCCGCCTGCTGGTCGCCCGCCTCCTCGAAGGAGGCGGGAACGACCCGCACGGCCAGCCCGCGCTCCCGCGCGGCCCGGGTCACGGCGGCATCGACTCCACTCGCGCTGCCGGTCACCAGGCGCGCATCCGCGGGCAGGGCCCGGACGTAGCTCTCGACCTGGGTCAGGTCGGAAAAGTGGCGGCTGCCAATGATGGCGACCCGCAAACTGCCGGCCGTCAGCCCGCGGTCGAGCCGCCCCGGCCCACGTTCCCGTAGTTCTCGTCGAACATCTGGCGCAGCTTGCGGGCCTGGCGGTCGTAAGCCTCGGCATCGGGCCAGGCGCGGCGCGGGTCGAGCACCTCGGCCGGCACGTCCGGCACGGCGTCCGGGATGTGCACGCCAAAGACCGGGTCCTGGTGAGTCGGGACGCCGCGCAGCCGGCCCTCAACCACCGCGCGCACGATGGCGCGGGTGTGCGCGATCGAGATCCTCTCGCCGACGCCGTAGGGCCCACCGACCCAGCCCGTGTTGAGCATCCAGACCTCGGCGCCGTGCTTCCTCACCCGCTCGATCAGCATGTCGGCGTAGGTGTCCGGCGGCAGCACCAGGAAGGGCGATGCAAAGCAGGTGCTGAACGTCGGCTCGGGCTCGGTGACGCCGCGCTCGGTACCCGCCACCTTGGCCGTGTAACCGGATAGGAAGAAGTAGCGCATCTGGTCGGCGTCCAGCCGGGCCACCGGCGGCAGTACACCGAATGCGTCGGCGGACAGGAAGAGCACGTTGCTGGGATGGCCGGCCCGGCCCGAGAGGTCGGCATTGGGGATCAGGTCGACCGGATAGGCCGACCGGGTGTTCTCGGTCCGGCTCTCGTCGTCGTAATCCGGGATCCGCGTGTTGGGGTCGAAGGCGACGTTCTCGAGGATGGTGCCGAAATGCTCGGTGGCGGCATAGATCTCGGGCTCCGCCTGCTTCGAGATGCGGATCGTCTTGGCGTAGCAGCCGCCCTCGAAATTGAAAACGCCCTCGTCCGACCAGCCGTGCTCGTCGTCTCCGATAAGCCGGCGCGTGGGCTCCGAGGAGAGCGTGGTCTTGCCCGTCCCGGAGAGACCGAAGAAGAGGGCGACGTCGCCGTCGGCGCCGACGTTGGCCGAGCAGTGCATGGGCATCGCGCCCTGCTCGGGCATCAGGTAGTTGAGCGCGGTGAAGATCGATTTCTTGATCTCGCCCGCGTACTGGGTGCCGCCGATGATGACCATCCGGCGCTGGAAGTTGACCAGGATGAAGGTCTCGCTGCGGGTGCCGTCGGAGGCGGGGTCGGCCGTGACCGAGGGCAGCGACATCACCGTGAAGTCGGGCTCGAAGTTTTCGCGCTCCTCGCTCGAGGGCCGGATGAAGAGGTTGTGGGCGAAGATGCTGTGCCACGCCAGCTCGGTGACGACCCTCACCCGAAGCCGGTAGCGGGGGTCTGCGCAGGCGAAGACGTCCTGGACGTAGATCTCGTGCTCGGCTATGAAGTCGGTCATCTTCTGGAGCAGGCGATCGAACTTGTCCGGCCCGATCGGCCGGTTGCCGGCATGCCACCAGATCTTGTCTTTGGAGCCGGGCTCCTCGACGAAGAACTTGTCCTTCGGCGATCTGCCGGTGTGCTTCCCGGTCTCCGCCGTGAGGGCGCCGCTCTCGACGACCGTGCCTTCACCGCGCCGGACGGCATGCTCGTAGAGCTCGGCGACCGAGAGGTTGTGCCAGCTGCGGGTCGGCTTGGCGAGTCCGACGTGCCTCAGGACAGGCTCGTTCTTGATCTGCATCTCCGACCGATGATACGGGTGGGTGGATCGCTGTGAGAGGGCTTAGGTCACCTCGGCAGGCGCGATTCGACCCGGTCGATTCTCTCCTCGAGCTTGCGCAGGCGGGCGTCGACGCCGCCGGGCAGGGAAGCCCCCTCCTCGGTTCCGTTGGCGGCCGCGGCGAGCAGGGCGTCGATCGAGAGGCGCGACATGTTGGCGGCCGCCACCAGCGCGACCGCGGGAATCCGGGTCGTCCCCGCCTCCCACGCATAGACCGCGGCCATCGAGAGCGATGACCACCCGATCTCGCGGCGGAGGTCGTTGGTGAATTCCCGCATGGTCCCATAGCGCTTGCGGGCCAGCTTCAGGGCGCGAGCCACCAGGTCCCGGCGGCGCGCCGCAGAGTCGTCGTCCGTCACTTGACAGCGAGTCCTAACAGCCGCCGGCGGCCAAAGACAACGCTTTCAGCTCAAATTGAGGGCCCTCAGGATTCCCTTACGATGAGCCATGGGCGTGAGCGTCGACTCGAGCGTGGGTTTCAGTGGCACCCTGGCCGAGGATCCGTCCGGCCGCCTCTACGACCGAAGGACCCGGGAGCAGTTGGGGCGGTCTCCCCACTTCGCCGATGAGCGCCAGCGGACGGCGGCAGAGACGATTCGGGCCCTCGACGTGACCGTGAGGGCGATCCGGCGGGTGCGCGAGCGCTGGGCCCAGCGATATGGGCTCAGCGAGGTGCGACTGCAGATGATCACGCTGATCCGCTATCACCCCGCGGAGCAGCTGACGCTGGGTCAATTGGCGAGGGCGCTCGATCTCTCGCCGAGGACCGTGACCAGCCTCGTCGATCTGCTGGAGCGAGACGGGCTGGTCACCAGGCAGCCCAAGGAGGGCGACCGCCGGGCCATCCAGGTCCGGCTCACCGAAGCCGGGCGCAGTCTTGTCGACTCAGTCTCAGCCCGGGTCTTCCGCCGCAGCTCGCCGCTTTTCGAGGGCATCTCCGACGACGAGATGCATCAGCTGCGCGACCTCACGTACCGGCTGCTGGTGAACGTCAGCCGGTCGGAGGGCTGACCGGCCGCACCTCCCGACCAGGCAGGTCAGGAGCGGAAACGGGCCGGACGGGGGTCAATAGCGGGGATTGACGCCGTAGATGACCGCGTACACGGTGCCCGGCCCCGAGTAGGCGAGGCCCGCCGGCGCGCCGCCGAAGACGTCGACGTGCAGGAACTCACGGGCGCCGCGGCCGTAGTCGGCGTGCGGCCGGGTGGCTCGCGCCCGGTCGGTGATGTCGTCCCAGCCCCTTCCCTTCAACTGCTCCGCGTACCAGGCCAGGACCTGGTCCGAGGAGGCGTCCACAGCCAGGTAGGACGTCGCCTGGGCGGGGATGCTGGCCCGGCTCATGGCCAGCGGATGGTCCTGCTCGCCCTGCGCGCTCTGCGCCAGGAGCCGGGACCCGGGGTAGAAGAGCGCGGCCTCGGGCCGCGAGCGGACCCACGTGGCGTCCACCTGGAAGGGGTACCCGTCGCCGAAGCCCCTCACGACCTGCACCATCCCCATCCCGATCAGGACGACGGCTCCGATCACCATCAGGGCGAGCAGGACGCGCGCGGTGTTGGGCCGCCCCGGGTTTCTGACCGCCGTGCTCAGGACGCCCTCGCGCGCGACTTCCGCTGCCGGCCCGACACGTAGTCGACGAGGATGTACTCGCCCAGCCGGTCGGGCGATACGAAGAAGGCCCGGCCCTTGTTGATCCGGGTCATCTGGTTGATGAACTCGGTCAGGTAGGGGCCTCGCTCGAGCATGAAGGTGTTGATGACGATCCGATCGCGGGTGCAACGCCGGACCTCCTTCAGCGTCTCCTGGATGGTCCGGAAGGTCGGCGGGTAGGCGAAGTACACCCGCCCGT